>JAQTSK010000061.1 GCA_028711345.1 Candidatus Peribacteraceae bacterium | reverse complement strand
TCTTCATAGATCGCGAATTGCAATGAGAACATATTTTTCATGATGCATTGGGAAAGAAACACGTGCATCTTCCCTGTAATAAGAGAAAAAGACACTCTTCTAGCCCAGAAAAACTTCCATTAGACCCAATTTACCTTAATTATCGCCAAGCTTGATAAAGCTCTTTGATCCATAACGTGAATTGTACATTTAGTATTTTTATTAAGTCCAGCTAGTAGCCTCCTACTTCTCCCCCTTCCTCGATCGATTCCGCGCCTTCAGTTCTTCGTAGTACCGGTAGTAGGACTTTCCCGCCACACCGAAGAACCGGATCACCCCCCGTCCGGTCTTCGCGATGCCATGGAGCAAGGTCGATCGTTCCGGCTCCGCAGCGGGTTCCTGTTCCTTCTCCTTCGAAACGTCCTGCATCCGCGCGAATCCCCACTCGATGACCTTGTCCATGCCGTGCTGGACGAGCGCATACGAGCGTCCCAGAAAGGTCGCCAGATTCCGTGGCTCCTCGTTCCGCCGCTTCTGTGTCTTGGGATCGTTCATCGCTCATGATTGTACGTCATGTCGTCCCGCTGCGCCCCGCTTTCGGTTAGTTTTTTTCCAAAAAAAGAGGGGGCCCCTATGCCCCCTCTCCTTCCCTGCACTATGCGATATTTGCGTTTGTTTGACTCAGTTGGGAACCGTCGCGGGCACGACCGGCAAAAGCGTGAAGGTTGCCGTCTGGTTGATCTGATTGGTGGCACAACCACGACCCGGTGTGGAACAGTAAAAAGCTGCGTCCACCGTGTAGGTCGGAGCAGTGTCGAGCGGTGTCTTGAAGTTGATCTCCCAGTTGCCGGTCGCCGCATTGAAGTTGGCGTTGACGGCCTGATACTGGCCGTCCACCTGCACTGTTTCAGAAGAAGTGCTCTCCAGTCTCGCCTGCACATTGAAACCCTTGTCGGGCGCGCCGACGACTCCATCGGTCGTCATTCCCCTCATGTTGATCTTGATGGACTGTCCGGCGGTGTACGTCCCCTGGACATCGAGCAGTTCGGCCGATGCGGCTTTCGGCAACGATTTCTCATACCGCTTGATTTCCTGCCCCATGAAGACGCACTTGGACGGGAAGAGTTGCAGATTGCCGGGTCCGTAGATATCGCAGAACTTCCTCAGACAGATATCTCTATCATTGATCGCGCCCCTGGTGATGTTCCTTCCGTTGAGTTCGTCCACTCTGCAGGCGTCGACCCCGTACGGATTGGACGGCTGCACCTGCACGGTCACGCTGACCGAGTGCACCTGCCCCGCATCATCTTTCGCAAAGAATCTGGCCGTATACGTTCCCTGCGATGCGTACTTGTGATTCAGGAGTGAATACTTGCCGAATGCGGAGTCGAGAGGCTTGGCAGCATACGTGGCCTCATCGCCCCACAGAGCGGCGAATGTCAGCGGCTTGTTTTCAGGATCGTGGGCATTGACGGTCCACATCTCCACCGCCCCGGCACTGACGTAGGGAGGAGTCGTGATGCTATCGATGACCGGCGGAAGGCTAGCTTGTGCCCGTGTAATGGTGAAGTAATCATCACTCATATCACATTTTGCCGTTCCTGTCTGACAGACCTTGATCTTCAATTTTCCATATATCCGATTCCCGTAGATTGCGCTTGGAAGCCAGTACGCATAGCCTGAATTGTTGTAATCTTTAGCGAGGGTCGCAATCGTCGATCCATTGACGTCGACAACTGTCACATCCACAAATTGAATGGATGGCACCTGCTTCGCGGTCGGCGTCCATCGCAGCTCATACAGATTTCCTTCCGGCCATTGCTCATTTCCGTTGGGAGCGATGACACGCATCGGGGGTTCATCGGGGACGACGGCAGTCACCGTCACCGATGCTGCGGTCGTCTGCACCTGCCCTGCGTCATCTTTCACGAAGAACTTGGGAGTGTACGTTCCGGGTGTGGCATACGTGTGCGTGAAGACGGTGGTCTGGACGAATGATGAGCCGGGAGCGGCCATGACAATCCCGTTCATTTGCCTGGCCAACGGTTCATCACCCCACGCGACTGCATAGGTCAGAGGTTTGTTCTCCGGATCGTGCGCTCTGACCGTCCACTGACCGGACTGGCCGGCTGTCAGTTTGGTCGGCGCAGTGAGACCGTCGATCACGGGCGGGAGATTGGTACCGACGTTAGAAGCAGTCCGGATAGTAAATGTCCGATCGCTGCTGTCGCAAATGCTGCCTCCGTGAATACAGACTTTTATCCTGTACGACGACCCCAGACCTGGCCAAGTCTGCAAACTTGCGGAAGGTGTATAGGCATACTGTTCAAAATTATCAGTCGTTCCAATCAGCTGACTGCTATTGACTCCTTTCTTGTTGTCATCGGTGTCAAAATACTTCTCAAGATATATGCGGATAGGATCAGAGGAGTTGATCACAGCACCCGGCATGGAATAATTGATCAGGTACTTGGTCCCGATTTCCAGCACTTCACCGCCGTTTGGCATCCGAACCTGTACGGAAGCGGGGGAAGCTGAAACATACGTCCGGATGAGAGATCCATTGAAATACACCTTTGAACCCGGCCTGTTGTTTCCAAACGAATCCCATTTGTTGTAGCAGACACTCAACGAATCAACGTGAACGTTTCCGATATTTTTGCCGTCAGATGCATCATACCGACAGTTATCAACGGGTCTCGGTTCGTACCGCTTGATCTCCTGTCCCATGAACATGCACTTCGACGACATCTGGCTCAGGTTTGCCGGTCCGTAGATGTCGCACATCTGCAGACACTGAATCCTGTTCGTGGCGGACGGCTTCCCCGTGATGTTCGTCCCGTCGAGCTTGTCCAACCTGCATGTGTCCCTGCTCAATCCACTCACTTGAACAGATGCGCTCGTTGACTGCACCTGCCCAGCATCATCCTTCACAAAGAAGGTGGGTCTGTAGGTTCCGGCAGTGGCGTACGCATGTGTGAACGTGGTCGTCTGAATGACCGCGGAATTCTCGTATGCTCTGGAAACGTTGGAACTGTCCTTCTCTCCGTCTCCCCAATCCACGGAATACGTAAGCCGGCCGTTTTCCGGATCACGGGCGTACACGAACCATCGTCCGTCTTCCCCCACTGGCAACGTGGTTGGTGCACTGATGCTGTCAATGACGGGAGGAAGATTCTTCGAAATCGAGGTAATGGTGAAGTAATCATCGCTCATATCGCAATTCGTTGTTCCGTGCTGGCAAATCTTCAGCTTGAACTTGCCGCTCACATTCCGGGGCGCCCACCCGTCTCCTCCCGTATTCGTCCGACCGATGGCCGGCGTGATGGCGTTGTTGCCGTACTCATCAATGATGTACTGGTCGATTGTCTGCATGGCCGGAACCTGCTTGGCGGTCGGCGTCCACCGCATCATGTAATCGTTTCCCTCCGTCCACACTTCCCCGCCATTGGGGGAGATCACTCTGATCGGAGGCTCTGTTGTCCGCTGACATGCGCCGTTCGAGCAACCGTACGGACAGGTGTAGACCGTATTCGTGTGGTACTTGCCGTCGCAGTAGTGCTCGACCAGTTGCCCCACCGCGTACGTTGTTCCGGTACCGCAGATGTCGCTGCCCGAGTACTTCTTGCCGGTTGACGGACTGATGCCCTCCGTCTCGCCCTTATTGAAGTAATCCTTGCCGCCGTCGGAATCGGAGCAGGAAACATAGGGCTCATCGGCAATGATGCGATATCCGATCTTCTCGCTGGTACCCACAGACGAGCCGTTCTTCGAGACGGTCGCGAAGGCAGTCCAGCCGTCGATGTCGTCCGACGTCGTGTGATCATCCGTGCGCAGCACGTATAAACTGTTGCGGCGATCGTAGGACATAGTGTCCTTGTCATTGATCCGGCCGTTACCCGATAGCTGATGCAGCGTGACCGTCGCGCCTTCCTGCGGCGTCAACGGTGTTCCGTCGTTCTCCGTCACCTTCGCGGTGAAGATGATGGTATCCCCTACCTGATAAGACGTGACATTGGACTTGAGGCTGACGGAAACAGTCTGCGTCACGGGCGCATCCTCGCAGGACACCTTCTCGATTGCCTTCCTCGTCAGGACGGAGACGAACCCCGTCGGACGGAGCTTCATCTCCTTCTGGAACGCCTTCACCGCGGCGAACGTGGAAACACTGAAGAATCCCGTCGGCTCGGCTTTGAGGTAGCCGCGGGTGTTCAGGAAATCCTGCAGGAGAGAAACTTCCCCCTCCGTCTTCGCATCACGCGAACGCAGGCGGAGATCCTTGGTCAGGACCAGACATTCGGACTGATCTTCGGTATCGATGTCCCCTTCATAATCATCGAGAGTGGCGGCGGACGCCATCACGGGTCCCGCCATCAGCGTGACAATGAGAAGACGACTCAGGAATTTGACCATAAAAAAGTGTGGAAAGGATAAGAAACCAGATGACTGCACAGACAAACGCCCGGGAGGTGGCTGACCTTACAGAATTGTAAGCGGAGTATGATACAACTTTTTGTTGTTGTGTCAATGTCCAAAACGCGCAAACTGGCTTGTACGAGCCATCGAAACATACCACATGATCGAAAGCCGACGCGGCAGTACTTCAACTACATCCTCCTCGAATCGTAGGCCCAATGAAGAAGTGCTTGTCTCTGCCTCCGCCTGCAGGAAAGATCGCCACGGTCACAATTATTCTTGATCTGCGCGATGTGCCGGCGGATGGCGATCCACCTTTTGATCTGCCGATCGTCCTCCTCCGGCATCCTGCGTCCTAAGAAATAGCGGCAGTACCACTGGAACCAGCCGCGCGGATCGGCGGGATGGATCCAGCCTTTCTTCCTCCAGACCGAGAGCGGCTGGCTGGCATTCACGCCGAAACAATTCAACACAGGATCGTGGCGCTCGGGGCAGAGCTTTGCATGTTCGAACCAATCCGCCGGAAATTCATCACGGCAATCCGTCATGTACTTGCCTCCGAAAATGCCAAGCTCAAGCAGTTGCTTCGGGCTC
Organism: Candidatus Peribacteraceae bacterium; assembly: GCA_028711345.1. Classification (GTDB taxonomy): domain Bacteria; phylum Patescibacteriota; class Gracilibacteria; order Peribacterales; family Peribacteraceae; genus CAINWJ01. The sequence continues at coordinate 4,871 of JAQTSK010000061.1, read as the reverse complement.
AATTCAGGCTTGAACCTCGGATCGAAATTCCTGCCTATCGGCTCTGTGAGGACGTAGCGCGCCCGCTGCATCCGGTCATGCACTTTGACGGTGAGCGGCCGACTGCTTGGTGTGGATGTCACGGAAGATCAGGAATTGAGATACGTGACTGTGAGCTGCAGGACGGTCGCGAACGCCACCCAGAGCAGGTACGGGATCTGCGCGTAGGCGATCCAGCGTGCATGCGGATAGATGGCGACCATCGCCCAGATGAGTGTGGCGAGCACCAACAGAATATCGACGGCCGCGAGGAGATTGTTCTTGAGTCCGAATTGGATGGGCGTGAATGAGAAGTTGAAGATCAGATTCAGGATGAACGGCAGCGCGATGATCCAGGCGATCTTCCGCTGAAACGCCATGACGAAGACGGACCCGAACGAGACCGTGATGATGACGTACAGCACCGTCCACACCGGACCGAAGAGCCACGACGGCGGCGCCCACGAGGGCTTGATGAGCTGGGAGTACCAAGAATAAGAAGTATTCATGGAAGGCAGTCTACTCACTTCGGAGTTGAAAGACACGTTCACCAACGACGAACTGCTAGTTGAATGTGTCTCTCGCGATGGTGTGAGCCGGTATGTCAGAACCGATGTGCTCAAGCGTCCACTTTTTTCCGAGACACTCGCGCACATCACGGTAAACCTGTAGCATCCGATTGCCGCAAACTGGCGGCTTCTCCGCAAGAGGAATGGCTCTCGGACCTATCACTCCGCCTTGTGCGTCAATGTCGAAAATGTCTGAGTATTCACTCAATAACTCATCCTTCTTTGTGAACGCACCCGTTTGAGCTAATTTGTTACTTTGATTCCAGCGTCGTTCGATCTCATCTGCAATCGAACCTGGAGAACTGACGACCCACTGAGCGGTGCTCCCGCCTTTCCTCACTGTGAAGCGAAATTGAGGATCAACTCCTTCGTCGCCACTCTCAACTTCCATCAAGTGTTTCGAGCCTTGCCAATCCAGCCTCTTCGAATGGGGTCTACATTGCCAATCTTTTACATCTGCACGTAATTGAGTGACCAGCCTTTCGATATTCCGCTGCGGACCCTGTCTCGCCTCCTTGATACACTCAATGCGAAGTTCCTCCAGACGACCCGTAGTATCAGCAGGATGACCCTCCAATAAGGGCATTTGTTTCTTGGTATCTCGCGCGAGAGAGGTGATAACAGCAAGAAAAGCAGTGTCATCTCCTGCCCTCAGTCCCGGTGTTGCTGACGATAGAACAACGCTCCGCGGCGATTCCTCATACTGACGAAAATAACTCTGAATGGATTTCGTGAGTGACATAGCTTATTTGGTAAAGGTGCCGATTATTCCTCCTGTCTACTTTCCTTGTCAATGTCCCTGTTTCCCCGCGAGCCACCGCCGGATCCAGAGGTACGCGTATCCCAGCCCGTACACTCCGAGGAGAGCAATCGGCCCCCACTCCACTCCCCTGCCCGCGAAGTAGCCGATGAGCGCGATGTGGAGAGCCGCGGCGATGAATGCGACATGCGCCACCCGCTGAAAACGCTTCCATGCACGGTATCCCATCCTCGCGACGATCCGGTCGGCGGACATGATGAACAGCGGCAACATGATCAGAACGGAGACGGATCCCAACACCATGGCATCCTCGGTGGAAAATGCCGTTCTGATCATCGCCGGGACATCCCTCGCGATCCCCATCCTGAGAAACTGGAACACGCCGTGGGACACCGCGATCAGGAACGCGAAGATTCCCGTGTGTTTCCGGAGAGGCAGCAAATTGCAAAACAACCAGAAGCGGGGAAACAGCTTGTGAAGCAGGCTGATGAAAATGGTGAAGATCAGGAGGATCCACGCCAGTTCGCCCGTTTCAAGAACCGCCGTCCTCCAAGCAAATCCGTCCTCCCCCGCGCTCTCCACGACGATGCTGATCCACCGCAGCGAGACGAGGATCCAGAAGACCCACTTGAGATACTGAACGGTGATGAATCGTCGAAGAGACATGACAGGATGATAGCAAAATGACGGAACACGATTGAAGGGATGCCTCTGTCATCCTCACGGGCTACCTCGGATGTTCTTCTTCTTTCTCAAAGAATCGGTACAATCCTCCGCATATGTACAAGCACCTCCCGACAGTCGCAGTCTCTCTCCTCCTGACCGCAGCGGTTGCCGTACCCACCGTCAGCCTGTTCGCATCGACCAAGCCCGCTTCCATCGTCTATGCGGGCAAGACCTACTACCGCGTGCTCTCGACCAATAAGGCCCAGAATACGGGAAACAAGGTGTGCGCTCTGGTAGGGAAGACGTGCATCGGGTACACGGCCACAGGCAACAACGACATCTGCATGGCGCTGCATCCGAAGGCCAAGAGCGTCATCGCGACGAGCGGCGGCAAATCAGGATTTTACTGCAACGGTAAGCCGCAGAAAGGTGTGTGCGAGAAAGCCAAGAATACCTGCGCTGTCTGCCCGACCTGCACGCTCCAAGCGACCTGCACCACCGATATCTCCATTGATTCCCGTGAAATGTACGTGGAGTGCGGACCGCTCGGCCAGCCGGCGACAACATCGTCAAACAGTTCCAAGGGACTCTTGAAAAGCAGCAGTTCCTCATCACAGAAAAAGTCCTCATCATCGAGCAGCGTTCGATCCGTAAAGAGCAGCAGTTCCTCATCCGTCAAATCCTCCAAGCCCTCCACCCAGATCGGCCCGTTTCCGGGGAAGATCGCGTGTGACTTCTACCAAACCGGCAAGAACAAGATCGCTAAATGCAACAATCCGAACGCCGCGAACGCGTTCTGCGTGACCGCGATGAAGTCGCCGCTCGCCAAAGCGGCGGAATGTACCGAGAACGGCCGCATCATCTGCGTCCGACCGTGCGTTGCCAATCCGGCACAAACATCGCTCACCCAGTGCGCCTACGATCCGGAGCGCAGGAGCGGGTACCAGCGGAAGCCGTACGATTTCTGCATCCGCTAAAGCACAGAAGTTTCACCTATCGTAATTTAGACAAAGGAGCAGGTATCTACCTGCGGTGCTGATTGATTAAATTTTGTTGAGTCTGAATTCCCGCGGGTAGATACCCGCTCCCCTGAACAAAAATACGAAGCTCCTCTTCAACGAGGTGTATTGTCAATTCCTAAGCGCCTCCCCCGCCCTGTCCCACACAAAATTGAAGAACGGCCGCATGGAATCCGCGACGGCTCTGTCCTGAATGATCACCGCCTCCAACGCCGGCGGAGTGAGAATCGTCAGCTTGTCGTCGTAGATGACGAAGTACGCGTTCAGCGAAAACTCCTTCGGATCGATGAACTTGGCTTCCATGGGCGCCGACCCCGGATTGTCGACGTAATTTTTGCGGATGTACTCTCTGGCAGTGGGACTGTCGACATAGAGAAATTTCGTACGTATCTGCAGTTTGTGTTTTCGTGGCAGATAGTCGCTTGCGATGAACGGACCGATGACTTTGTTGAGCTGATCAATGTCCGCATACTCCAATACTTCCGTTTTCGACTTCAGCACGTCCTCGCAGATCTCCTCGTAGCCTTTCTCACCCGTGAATGTCGATACCTGCAACCCGCGCTGCGTCCGCCGGAAGAGCTCATTGAGGGGCGGCAGAACGGAGGAGAGTATCTGACGCTTGTGATGCACCTCATCCTCCTCACGCTTCAGCAGTAGTTCCAAACGGGCCGGAGCCACCGGCGACACTCTTCGCCGCTTACCGTCATAACTCCGCGTGAGGATCTGCATGGATTCAAATTTCTCCACGATGCTGTGTACCGTGATCCGGTTGAGTCCGGTCGCGGACGCCAGCTGCTGCACCGAACACGTGCCGATCTTCAGCGCGGCCATATACACGTTCGCCTCGTTTCTGGTGAAGCCGAGTGATTCGAGATTGGGAATCATAGATTTGTAGATGGTCGTCTACTCAACAAAAGTATACAAGCATTTTATGTTTACTGGAAGATGATATTCAGATATTTCAAATGTAGATAATAGGATTCACTCAGTTGCAATGAATAGTATTAAGACACAAAATATTGACATGAAAACACCTCTAAGTGCCTTCGCAAACCGGCTGAACAAACGGACCGGATATCTGGCAGAACAATTTCCTCCGGCAGATACTCTGGAGCCGGAGAGACGGCAACGACTTGACGAAGAGATCAGTCGGATCGTCGGACATACACGTCTTCAATTCATACCCGTCGGAAAAGGCGGGATCTTCCTGAAGCTGGAAACGGACAATCCTTCGGAGACCCACTACGACCGTGTGTACCCGTATCTGATCCGCTCACTGGAACGACGGGGAATCATCGTGCCAGGCGTCACGGAAGAACTCTACGACAGCTCATCCGGCAGTGCGGGGCCCAGCATGAATTGTTTTGCAAAGACGTACGGATACCGGCCGTTCAACGTTTTACCCCAGGGACTCCCGCCCGCACGGATCAACGCACACGAGGAGACCGCCTCTGGCATCATAGTTTCGCGGTACCAGAACTACCTGGAAGGCATGATCCAGACAGTCCGGGAACTGCTCGAGGATGTAACAATGCAGGAAAAACTTCGCTCGAAAAAAGCTGTGTTCTTGAATCACTCCCGCCGCAAAGAAACGCCGGAGGCATTCCGGGCAATCGGAAAGGAGGTCATTGATCAACTGCCTAACGGTGTCGAACTGGATACGTGGATTTGCGCGATGGGAAACGGAACACACATTAGAGGTATCTCAGAAGAGAGTCTTCTCCGATCCAAGAATGAGCATGAAATGACAGAATTCGTACACCCTGGATGAGCATGAGGAATGACAAGAGAATCAGTCTATGAATGCAACGGGGATTCGGGCGTGTCGTTCAAATGCTG
>JAQTSK010000092.1 GCA_028711345.1 Candidatus Peribacteraceae bacterium | reverse complement strand
ATACGACGAACGAATTCGACCTCTCTGATGATTTGAATGTTACGGGGACGCTCGATGTTTCGAGTAACCTCGCCGCTTCCGGCACCCTCTCCGTTACAGGCGCAGCTTCCTTCGGTTCCACGGTGAAGCTTAACGGGCAGACGTACACGTTCCCGACGACGAACGGTGATGCCAATCAGGTCCTCACCACGGACGGAGACGGAACACTCTCATGGGTTTCCAAGGGGATTGGAGTAGGGAGTGGCGGCGTCTTCTCCATAAGCCCCGAGTATCCCGATGCCGTCTACACGGCGAGCGGTTCGGCTTACATCGGACAACTGACGTACGATTACGATGCGACGAACAAGGAAAACTACTACCGTTGGACATCCTCGAAGGAGACGCTGCAGGACTACTGGATCGTCGTCCGCGTCCGGGTGCCGGATAATTTCTCGACATGGGATAACGTGCGGCCCATTCAGTTCCGCTACCGCACGACAAGCGCGGACACGGATGTGAACTCTGTTTCCATCCGCCTGCTCGACACTGCCGGTGCAGCGGTGGCACTGACAGGTGGTGAGAAGATCGCAGCTACAGATTGGGCGACGGCAACCATTACGGGCCCCGAAGCTGCCGGTACATTTACACCGGGTAGTTTCATCACGGTCTTCGTGAAAGTTGTGACTACAGTCGCAGGTTCTGCTGATGCGGGGTACATCAACTTGAACTGGGAGACGACGGCGCCGTAAGAGGAGGGGAGTAAAGAAGGGTGGGAGATTGTGTGATGTCTGTTTTTGGCTAAGAGAAGAGGAAAAATTTGGGTTGCATCACTCTTCATCTTTCCCAATCCGGCAGCAGCCGTTCCCGGTTGCGCCTCTAAATACCCAGTAGCACCCGTTCCCGGGTGCGGCGTTTGTGTACACGTGACGGGAGAGATAGATAACACATTGACAAGTCATCGTTCTTCTTCTCGATACCAAGCGACTCGACGACCAGACTGGGGATCGGCTACGCTGGCACTTACGGGGATATCACCATCGATGAGTTTCGCATCTCGTCCGCCGCTTGCCCTTCCGCCTGGATCAAGTTCGAGTACCAGAACATGGCGAGTGGCAGCGGTGAACTCGCAATCGGCCCGCAGGCGGTCTACCAGATCGTCACCACGACCACCATCGCGCACGGCTCCACGGCTGCCAGACAGGCCCGCGCTCGCAAGCTGGAGCAGCAATCCGGCGGCGACAGCGCACCGCGGACCCCACACCGTCGGCACCGAACGTGTCTGTCACGACTCCTCCACGCGCCGCCTGCCGCTTCTCCCGAGTACGTCCCTTCTCCGCGTCCTCCTCAGGTCACGCCTCTGGAACGCAAAACTCTCAGCGTCAGGCGGCTCTTGGAAGGAAGAGCGACTTCCTCCTCGCAAGCGTCGCCTCCGGCGCTGAAAGCCACTTCTACGGCCACGATCGAATCCATCCTCGACCGCGTCGCGCAGAGGAGGCTCAGGAGGCTGGCACATCGAGCCTCGTGATGGTTCACCGTTGACCGGCCTTGAACCCCGGCGCTTTCCGCTCCCGTGAGGAGTCTTCCACCACAAGTGTACGTGATGACAGAGATGGGTAATACATTGACAGATATTTACACCATTTCTCTGCTTCTTTGCCTGAAAAGGCACAGTTGCGTCTTATTAAGAAAGGTGTATAATATACTCGTATTCTTCCCCTCTCCATATGTCCGACAAGATTCAGCCAGCGGCAGAAATCGCCGCCGCAGAGCGGCAAGCCGCCAGCGAAACGACTGCACAACTTCAAGGCAAGTCGAAAGCGGAAATACTTGCTTTAGCGAATGGATACCAAGAGCAGTACGGCAGTATTCTCGCAACCCGCGATAATGCCGAAAAGCTGTCAGCCTTCTCTCTCTTGGATCTGCTCCATAGCGTGTATCCCGATGCTTCCCATCCCAAGAAGATGCAATTGGCGAGCGAAATCGCCACGAGGATTGAAACGGAAATGGGCAAGCCTGCGGATGTCCCGCAGAGTGAACTGATAGCTGCGAGCAAGCGAAGGGACGTCGCCGTCCGGGAACTGGCGAAACATCTCACGGATGAAGAGATCGAGACCCTGGACAAGCAGGCTAGAGAGCGCATCGCGGAATTACCAGAAAACTACGATGCCGATGAGTACACCTCGAAAGAGAATGCCCGGGCGAACAGACGCAGGTGGCTTGCCGAATGGATAGCCAAGGGCATTTTGGATTATCCGATCGAGAGCAAGGCGGCTTAGGAGAGTGACAGATAGGGCGAGAAAAGCCAAGATCGTGAAGATGTAATTCAGCACGATAGTGACCACAGGTAGTCCTCGGCCATACGCCAGCACGTGACTACCTTCAGCAGCGTTCTTGTAGAAGTGTAGACGGCGCCGGTGATTTTCGTCACCGATGAGCAGCGGCAAATCTTGAACGAGGACGGCGTTCCAATGCCGCTCATTGATGGCGATGCCGGCAAGTGCTACATGGTGATGCCTGTTGATTTCTCCAGTGATGGGATGATCTTTCGGGCGCGCATGCCGGGCTTTGCCGCAGTGGCGGAGGCCGACGAAC
>JAQTSK010000060.1 GCA_028711345.1 Candidatus Peribacteraceae bacterium | reverse complement strand
TGATCGCCATTGTCTGGTACGCGTTATGCATCCGGACACTGATGCCCGGATGGCGCTCACTCTCCCCTCTCTTCGTTCTCCTGTTCATCGGGTCGGTGATCCGCATTCTCTATGTCAGCGCCACACCGTACGGCGTCCGTTCGCATGATCTGGGCGGGCACCTGGACTACATCACCTTCATCCGTACGCACGGCCACCTTCCCTTGGCCAGTCAGGGCTGGGAGTTCCATCAGGCGCCGCTCTTCTATGCGTTCTCAGCGGGATGGATGGAGCTCTGGGAGCGGATGCTCTCGCTCAAGGAGACCACGCTTCTCTATTCCCTGCAGGCGTGGGCCCTCCTTTTCTCGATTCTGACGTTGTGGGTTGCCCTCTCCGCCGCACGCGTTCTCTTCTCTTCCAAAGATCGATACGGCGTCCTGCTCTTCGGTCTGTTTCTCTGCGTCTTTCCGGGGGTGGTTTTCTTCTCATCCCGCATCACCAATGAAGTTCCCGCACTCTTCTTCACCGTCGCCTTCATCGTCCTGTTGCTGCGGTGGTGGTACACGCCTCGATGGCGCTGGTTGCTCGGAGCGGGTCTGATGTTCGCTCTCTCGTTCATCACCAAAGTGAGCGTGATCGTCCTCTTGCCCGTCGCCGTACTGGTCTTTTTCCTGAGGAAAGAGACGCTCCGCGTGCGCGTTCAACGGATGCTGTTGTTCTCCGTTGTTGTGATCGCCGTCGCAGGCTGGTACCCGACTCTTCGTCTCGTCGTCGAGACCAACCGGACAAAAACACTCTCGTTCGGGAACGATCAGATGAATCATGAACTGGGGGTACCCCGTGACGTCCGGCACCTTTTGACGTTCAATCCGGTTGCCGTCGCCCGTCAGCCGTTCAATGATCCGTGGAGCGATGACGCCCGTCGCGGGAATCTCATCGAGTTTTTCTTCCGATCCTCACTGTTCGGCGAATTCAAATTTCCGAAGCAACTGTGGATCGCCTATCCGCTCGTCGTCTCCCTGCTCTTCCTGTTGCCCTGTTTCCTCTACGGTATCTTCCGTGAGATGATGTCCTCCTTTCGCCGCCTCCTTCCTTTGCACCTTACGACGTTCTTTCTGTTTCTCGGAGCCTTTCTGTATCCGTTCCTGTTCGCATTCGTCAGCAATCAGGACTTTCGCTTCTCCGCAGCGTTGATCCTTCCCGGCGCGTACTACCTGACCCGCGGCATCACGTATCTGCCCGGCATCCTCCGCGAGATCGCTCTCGGTATCTTCATGGCGTTCGTCGCGTGTGCGGTCGTTTTTGTCATTGCGCTTTTCATGCAGGCGTGACGGAAGTCTCCGGTCAAAAATTAGTCGCCGGTAGGCCGGTCACAAGTCTCTGGTCGCAGCGGAAGTGATGTGATGATGCCGACCGGTGACCGGTGATATTCTTGACCAATGACTTTATTTTCCGCTGCCAAGACTCACGATCAAACATGCCACTGCGACAGTGATGTGGAACCAATTGTCGATCATGCCCGTCTCGAACACATTGAACAGAAGTTTCCCCATCACAAACCCGATGGCGGCGATCACGGCGTAGATGACTCCGAACAACAGAAGGTACTGTCGTGAGGCGATCTGACTCCGACCGTATGCGACGATGCCGATGATTCCGCTTCCCAAATGGACGATATTCTGTGTCATGTCGACCGGAAGCGTTCCTGTCTCGCGAAAAAATCCTGCGATCCCCGCAATCATCAGGACGACGCCAAGGATGCCGGTGAGCGGTTTGACGAGAAGGTTCATGGGGAGATGCGGAAAGAATGAATGAGATGAGTGTATAACATTTTTCGTTCGGAGAAGGGATCAGGGATCGGTTATCGGGGATCCGGAAGTAAGGAATGCACAAAAAACAAGCCTCCGATCTCCGATCCCTCATCTCCGATCTCCCGTTATTTCTTCCCCAACTGCTTCGCCAGTGTCCGGATGTAGGATGTCGAAACCTTCATTCGCACGAATTTTCCCGTTTTGGGATCGAACACTCGTTTCTTCTGGATGTTCGCGTTGAAGCGGCGACGCGTGGCGCGCAGCGAGTGACTGCGCAGGTTCCCCGAGCTGCCTTTCTTGCCGGTCATTTGACAGATGCGTGACATAAAGCGGGAAGAATGTAATGGAATGGTCGAGAGGAAGCAAGGAGATCGCCAATGGAAGATTCCGAGGAAACCGAAGAAACCGAGGAGTCCGAGGAACTACAGCAATTCCTCGGGTTCGTCGGACTCCTCGGTTTCCTATCACCATTTTCCTTGAACTCCCTCCCGTCCGTCTCTACCCTTCTTCCATCATGTCCGACGTCCTCAACGCCCCGTTCATCATCGCCATTCTCGCGGCACTCACGGTGCACGAGTGGGCGCATGCGTTCGTCGCCAATCTGCTGGGCGATCACACTGCCAAAAGTGAAGGAAGGATGACGCTCAATCCCATCGCGCATCTGGATCCGCTCGGGACGCTGATGTTCTTCCTCGTACACTTCGGTTGGGGGAAGCCCGTCCCCGTGGATCCGCGGAATTTCCGCAATCCGCGTCGTGACAATGCACTCGTTGCTCTGGCGGGTCCCGCATCCAATTTTATTCTCGCGTTTCTGTGCGTTCTGCTGCTGCGGTTCTTCGCCCCCTCCGTGCTCGGGGTGGGGTCGGCGTCGGATCTTCTGTCGACGGCGGGCATCGGTCTCCGGTTGCAGGCGTTCGGAGTGAAGATCCTCGCTGATGCCGTGTTCTTAAACCTCGGTCTGATGGCGTTCAATCTGCTTCCCATCGCGCCGCTGGACGGTTCCAATGTTCTCCACATGTTCATTCCGCTCAGGCACGAGGAGACATATGAGAAGTTTCTGCGCTACGGGCCGATGATTCTTCTCGGTCTGCTGATCGCGGAGCGGATGTTCAATGTTCCGCTGCTCATCACGTGGATCATGTTCATTCTCAACGGAGCTTTGGCGGTGATGCTGAGGTTGGTGGGGGCATAGTTTTGATCTTCCTTTGCCGCGCAAAGCATCCTTTGGCTTGCTCAGAACAAGCGCTCCCTTGCCAAAAAATTATGATTGGGAGCGGATGCTTCCCGCGTGTAATCAGTTCAATGGATCACTCTGTACCACTCGCCCACATCACTTCGAACCACGATCGGAATGCATTCGCAATATTTTGATTTTCAATCCGCACGATGGTCCGTTCGCTGTCGTACGAGAACATGGCCACAGTGTCTTCATAGACAATCGTATCCGTTCCAAAGGTGATGTTCTTCGGCAGCAGACGGATCTGATACTCCTCATCCTGCATCACTTCGCCGGTGTACCGTTTTGCGCCGTCATTATCGACCAGTAAATCCCGACCTTGCAGCCGTTCATTCTTGCCGAAAAGCTTTGTCACGATATTTTCCCCGAAAGCCTCGTACATTTTCTCCGCATTGAAGAGCCCCACAAACTCATTTTTCAGCACTGACCTGTAGATTTGCTTCATGCCCTGCAGCCCATGGAGGAGCGTGACGTGCGGCCGGTCGACGAGCGGTTGCGTGAGGGATTTCAATTGCGGTACTGCTCCTTCGGCAATCGTGCGGAGGCTCCGGATTTCGTCTTCCTGATTCTCGAGATATGTCACGAGCGATTCCGGCGGTTCGGCGACGAAGTGGAGGATGTTGCCGCGATCCACTTCGGAAACCAATCCGCGCTGTTCGAGTGAGCGCAGCATCAGATAGGCATGACTTCTCGATTGCTTCGCCAGCCGTGCGATGTCACTCGCCTTTGCGGATTTCAGCGTGAGCATCGCAAGGTAGATTTCGATTTCTTTTTCTTCCAGTCCGATGCGCTTCAGGAGAGCGCGGAGGGAGGAATTTTGAGGTTGAGTGGGGGGCATGCGAGTATAAATAGTTGTAAAAATATGCAGACAGAATGAAGTATAGCACTATTTAAGCTCATAAATAAGCATAAATTAAAGTGTATATATTCTATTAACAAAATGTGAATATGTGTCAGTATTATGGAGTCGCAAGCAACCGATCGACGGCAGTATCGTCTGTGATTATTCGCTTCCGCCACCATATCCCACTATGTCATCCCCGCTTCATTGCTCACAGTGCCACTCCCCCTTCTCTATCACAGACGAGGATCGCGCTCTCATGGAAGCGGTTTCTCCCAAGGTTGCGGGAAAAACACTTCTCATTCCATTGCCGACACTCTGTGCGGAATGTCGCTTGCAGCGGCGGCTCGCACATCGCAATGAACGGAAGCTCTACAAACGGAAGGATGATGCCGGTGGAAAGATGATCGTCGCCGGGTATCCGCCGGACACGCCGTTTCCTGTCTTCAGTCCGAGTGCATGGTGGGGAGACTCGTGGGATCCGCTGTCGTTCGGACGGGATACGGATCTCTCCCGCTCCTTCATGGAGCAATGGCAGGAGCTCCGGATGGTCGTACCCAGGATGGCCTTCCAGCAGGAACGTAACGAGAACAGCGAGTACACGAACAACGTCTCCAATCTCAAGGATTGCTACCTGCTCTTCTCGGCTGACTTCAGTCGCAGCTGCTCATACGGCACATGGATCCAGTACTGTCAGGACTGCGTGGAGAATACGCAGATCGTGCGGTGCGAGAGGACTCATGACTGTCTCTTCTGCGATAATGTCTATGCGACGACCGGCGCCGTCTTCTGCTCGCAGTGCCATTCGTCCGCATTCCTTTTCGACTGCCGGAATTGCAGTGACTGCTTCCAGTGCTGGAACCTGCGGGGAAAACGCCACTGCATCCGCAATAATCAGTACTCGAAGGAGGAGTATGAACGCCTGCGTGCGGACATCGATCTTTCTTCCTTCCAAACATACGAAGGCAACCGCCGTGAATTTCTGGAGCATGTCAGGGATGATGCGCTCCATCCCCCCGTCTGGAAACGCGGAACGATTCTGGATGCGACCGGTGACATGCTCTGTGACGCCGCACAGTGCCGGAATTGTTTCCAGGCGGTGGATGCAAAAGACTGTTCCAATGTCTTCGCGGCCATGAAGATCCGGAACATCGTCGACTCCAACCACGTGAGCGGCGAGTTCGCGTACGAGGAGTGCGAGTGCTTCCCGACACCCGTGAATTCCGCGTTCAATCTGAACACCTACTCAGGCAGCTCGCTCTACTACTGTGACCTCTGCATGAATACCTGTCAGGATTGCTTCGGGTGCGTGGGTCTCAAGCATTCGCGTTACTGCATTCTCAATAAGCAGTATACGAAGGAGGAGTACGAGACATTGCTGCCGAAGATCATTGATCGTATGACGAAGGATAAGGAGTGGGGAGAGTTCCTCCCTCACAGATTTTCTGTCGTCAGCTACAACGAAAGTCAGGCTGCGGAGCTTTTTCCGCTGGCGAAACCCGATGTCGAATCCCGCGGATGGCGGTGGAGAGACGGAGAAGAGGAACCGCAGCCTGTCACCAAAACGATCGCTGCCGCGGAATTGCCGGATACACTTGATGACATTCCGGACGACATTCTCAATTGGGCGATTTTCTGTGATGCAACGAGCCGACCGTTCAAGGTCATCAAGCAGGAACTGGAGTTCTACCGGACCATGCGACTGCCCATTCCACGATTGCATCCCGACGAACGGCACCAACGGAGAACGGCCATCGGGAATCCGAGGAAACTGTGGAATCGGGAGTGCGCGAAATGCGGGAAGGGGATGGAGACGACGTATTCCTCGGAGAGGAAGGAGAAGATCTGCTGCGAGGAGTGCTATTTGAAAGAAGTGTATTGATCTGAATGCTGTGGCGCGTGCCTCGGGCTAGCGGTCATGCGAGCATCGTGCTCGCGATGACAGGGCGGGCATGACCGCAGGCTGGAGGCCTTGCGTCACTACTGCAGTCCGATTTTCTCTTGTGCTATGCTCTCCCGCTATGCGGGACCGTCTTCACTCACTTCTCCGCGCCGCCGACCTGTCCGAGGAAGAGATCACGATTTATCTGTGGCTCTTAAAGTTGCAGCAAAGCACGATTCCGGAACTGAGGAGTAAGTCCGGTCTGCCGAACATCACCGTGTACAGGACTGTGATGAAGCTGGAGGACAGAGGGCTCATTGAGCACGTCAGGCTGAACCGGAAGCAGTGCGCGTTCAGGCCGTTGACGCTCGGGAAACTTGCCCGGAGGATTGCGTCGAAGAAGCGTCGCTTGCAGGCGCTGGAAAATGAACTGAAGAATCTCGACCGGTTCCTACCCTTGTTCGACCCGGATCCGGATACTCCGGACATCGATCTGCGATCGGGGCGGGATGCGTTCCGCGAGGAGTATCTGAAGTTTCCGGAGCTGCTGCATCAGGAGTATCTCCACATCGGCAACATGGCCAACATGTGGAAGGCGTCGGGGCTGCATTACGAAGCGCCGGAAGAAAGATGGTTCATCAACAAGCGGCTGGCGAAAAATGTCTACGCCAGAGTTCTTGATGTGCCGACCCCCGAGGCAAAGGTGGTCCAGACATTCGACTCGCGGGAAAAGCGCACATTGGTCCTCAGGAAATCGCTGCCCATCACCGATGACTTCCTCCTGATCGGGGAGAAGCAGGTGTCACACTTCCTGTGTGATCCGGACAATCCGCGCGTCATCGTCATGCGCAGCCCCGAGCAGGTTGCCGTGCACCGCGGGTTCTTCGAGGCGCTCTGGAAGGCGCGGTGAGGTCGTTTGCGCGATAATTTCATGAGGTGAAAAAATCACAATGGTCAATTCTTGGCTTTCCAAAAAGAAAAATAAGAATAATGGAATATCATTTCATACAAAAATTGCCGCCGAATCTTCACTGCATCTAGCATTCCATCGTCATGGATCGCATCTGCGCAATGACCGGCCGACTGTTTGTTGTTACGGATGACGAGCTGGCATTTCTCGATCGTGTTTCGCCCTTCATAGGCGGCAAGAAATTGTCGATCCCGCCGCCGACGCTCTGTCCCGATGCACGTCAGCAGCGCAGGCTCACATTCAGGAATGAGCGCGTGTTCTACCATCGCGCCTGCAGCCGATGCGATCGGAAGATCATCGCACTCTATCCCGCCGACGCCGTTTGCCCCGTCTATTGCGGTCAGTGCTACTGGGGAGACGGGTGGGATGCTCTGGCGTACGGTCGATCCTTTGATCCTGCACAGTCGTTCTTCCGGCAGTTCGATCAGCTCCAACGGACGGTGCCGCACCTCTTCTTCTCCTCCACGAATAACGAGAACAGCGAGTACTGCAACCATGCGGGTTTCATGAAGGATTGCTACCTGGTGCACGGGTCCATGCATTCGCGGAACTGTCACTATTCCACGCGTGTCTTCCGGTGCACGGACTGCACGGACTGCCTGTTCATCAATGATTGCGAACTTTGTTATGAATGTGTGAACTGCGATGAATGTTACGATCTCCGGCACGCGTACCACTGTGCAGGATGCTTCGCCTGTCGCTGGGTTCAACACTGTCACGGCAGCCGTGATCTCCTCTTTTGCGTGAACCGACGTCAGGCACGGTATCAGGTGCTGAACGTGCAACAGACAAAGGAGGAATACGAACGCATCAGAGCAGAGGTGGAGTCGTCACCGGAGGTCAGGGATCGCTATCTGGACGAATACCGGATGCTGCTCCTCTCCGTTCCCGTCCCGTCGCGCATTTCGGATCAGGCGGAGGACTGCACCGGAAATTTCCTCCGGCAGTGCCGCCGGTGCCATGACACATTCGATGCGCAGAAGTGTCAGGACATCGTCCACGGTTTCGATATCGAGCAGGTCAATGATTCCTGCGACATCTACTCGGTCTACGCGCCGGGCGAGCTCTGCTACGAACTCTATTCCGCCCATCACGTCCACTCGACGCTCTTCAGCCACGACTGCTGGCCGGCGGACAATCTCCTGTACTGCGATCACTGCTTCGGGTGCAAGAATTGCTTCGGGTGTCTGGGTCTCACGAAGAAGGAACACTGCATTCTGAACAAGCAGTGCACGAAGGAGGAGTATGAGAAATTGGTTCCGGAGATTGTCGATCACATGAGCAGGATCGGGGAGTTCGGAGAATTCTTTCCGGTTCAGTCCTCGCCGTTTGCTTACAACGAAACGACGGCGCAGGAGTACTTCTGGTTGAAGAAGGAAGAAGTGGTCAGACGCGGGTGGAGATGGAGAGATCAGATCGAGGAGAAGCCGAAAGTTGACCGGACGATTCCTGCGTCGCAAGTACCGGCATCGATCGATGCGACGCCGGATGACATTCTGAATTGGGCAGTCGAGTGTGAGAACACGAAGCGGCCGTTTCGGATCATCAGAAAGGAGCTGGATTTTTACCGGAAGATGCGTGTACCCGTTCCAATATTTCATCCCGATGAGCGGCACAAGCGGCGGATGGCCATGCGCAATCCGCGGAAGCTGTGGGAGCGGGAATGTGCGAAGTGCGGGAAGGGGATGAAGACGAGCTTTGCACCGGAAAAACCTGAGAAAGTTTTCTGTGAAGAGTGTTATCTCACAGAAGTGTACTGAATAGAAGTTGTGGCGCGCGTCTCGGACAAGCGGTCATGCGAGCATCGTGCTCGCGATGACAGGGCGGACGCGACGTCCGCCCGACCGCAGGCCAGAGGCCAGCGCCACTACTAACTATTGTTCGTCGGCTCCGGCAGCAAATCCCACATCATCTGCCACCAAATGCGATAACTTTCCGCAAGGCGCGGGCTCACCATGACGAAAATCGTCAGATCATCTTCCAGCTTGCCGAAGCCAAGGCCGGTGAATGTGACCACGTGATCGCCGAAGACTTCGATGGTCGATTCACTCGTGTACTTCTTTGGCGCGAACTTATACGGCTTGCCGACTCTCTCAGGCACATAAGGCACCTTCTGCTGCACTTCCCAGTCAAAAATATGATAGAACGTCATTTTTTTGCGCTTGGCTTCCTTCAGAAACCATGCAATAAAAGACTCCAGCCGCGGGTCGAACCAGCCGCCCTTCGCACCGAACTCGTACATATCTTCGCCGACTTTCAGGGCTTCACGGAGGAAGTTCTTCATGCCTTCCAGTCCCTTGTAGATGTACGCCCGCTGCGGCGCCCGCGTCGATTGAAACGTCGTCATCAGACTCGGCAACGCATCTTCCAGTCGCCGCTCTTTTTCCTTCACCACTTCCATGAGCTTGCCCGGATCCACGGCTTCGAACAGCGTTTCGCCCTGACTGAAGACTTCGGACACCAGTCCCTTCTCGATCAACCGGTGGAGGGTGTCGTAGGCGTTTCTCCGGTGGACGCCGGAGCGCAGAGAGATGGATGAAACCCCCGATCCGCCGAAGGTGATGAGCGCTTCGTAAATCTTGGCCTCGTTGGGGCTCAGCCCTAGTTCTTGAAGAATCTCTCCATGCATAGGCCAAGTATAGCACTTGTGGTGGTACTTGTCACCCTTGGGTGGTCTTTGCCACTCAATTACTATGAATACAATTTGCGCATCATGCAAAGAAGTTGCCCTCTCTGCTCGGCTATCTTCCAAGTCACGGACGCTGACCTCGCGTTCTATGAGAAAGTCAGCCCGACGTTTAACGGGAAGAAGGAGCTGATCCCGCCGCCGACGCTCTGTCCGGATTGCCGCGTACAGCGGAGAATGGCGTGGCGGAATGATCGGGTGTTCTATCATCGAAAGTGCAATCTCACCGGAACGGATATTTTCTCCATGTACGCTCCGGATGCGCGGTTTCCCGTCTACAAGCCGGAGGCATGGCATGGGGACGGATGGGATGATCTGGCACATGGCCGGGACTTTGATTTCTCAAGACCCTTCTTCGATCAGTGGGCTGAGCTGCGCGACTGCTCGCCGCACTGGGGTATGGCTCTCAGCAGCTGCGAGAACAGCGACTACTGCAACTACTGCACGGACGAGAAGAACTGCTACATGGACATCGCGGCGGAGCAGAATGAGAATTGCTACTACGATCATTTTACGAAAACGTCGCAGGACTGCGTCGACAGCAATTTCGCCTATCACTCCACGCTCTGTTACGAGGTTATTCAGTGCTAC
>JAQTSK010000059.1 GCA_028711345.1 Candidatus Peribacteraceae bacterium | reverse complement strand
CAGCATTTGAACGACACGCCCGAATCCCCGTTGCATTCATAGACTGATTCTCTTGTCATTCCTCATGCTCATCCAGGGTGTACGAATTCTGTCATTTCATGCTCATTCTTGGATCGGAGAAGACTCTTTGTTTCCGGCGTCACGGTGCATCCACCGCACATTCGATCAATCCAAGATCGTACATAGTTATGGGGAATTTCGATCGGCTCCTTATCCCCTTTTTGAGATCCTTGGAAAGTACAGAGACAATCGAGAGGACGAACAACGAACAAAAACGTTCCACCATGCCCCGTTGCAATGAAAACTGGGTTTGGAGACGATATTCTTGGGTCACCAAAATGTTCCACCTTGGGTACGCTGAAAGAACGTTCTTTGAGATACGTAATTATTCTTTCCGCTACCTGATCCAATGGATTCAAGACATCCCGGGCATTCACTGCCGTTTGTAAGCTCAATTCTTCTATCGGAGTAATGAAGGGGCTTGGGGATTCTGCGCATGGATCATGTGCTCTTTCGGGAGTAGTAGGAACAGATTCAAACATGGTTCTTTGGGAAAGCTTCTATATTTAAATGAATTATATAATTTTGTCAACTGCAATCTTTCGGATGAACTCAGGAATTGGCTGAGGCTGTTCTCGCCATCCGCCCTCACCCCCCGACCCCCTCTCCCCTTGCCCTGTCATGAACCAATGGATGTCGGGTCTAGTGAAATGCATCGATCGGAGAGCGTGGAGAGGGGGTGACGTTCTGCGGAAATTTGCTCCGTACTCCGCTCATCAGCTGTTATCGGGCAAACGGAAGAACCGTCCTTGAAGCAGGGACTACCCTCCTTCTCCACGCTTCATCGAAAGAAATCATGGCATCATCATTGTCATTGCTTCACGAAAAAGCGGGAGGATGGGGCGGAGAGCGGCGATCCATCGAACCGGATCAGAGTCAGTGACGGGTTACCAATCTTTGGACGTGGATCAATGCATCGTGTTCTTAATATGCAGGGGGATACTTATCAATTCCTGCCTCCTAGAAATCCCCCTATTCGGCTTCAGCGTGGAATAGAACTCCTGCTTCTCCCGCTCCTTCTTGCAGCGATCAATTTCCTTCTCGTGCGACAGAATGTACTGCAGATCGTCGTATCCGTGGAGGATGCAGTCGCGGCGGAAGGGATCGATATGAAACGAATGTTCCGATCCGTCGGAGAAGGTCACAGTCTGGGAGTTCAGATCAACCGTCGCCTGAAGATCAGCCTTCGCTGCTTTTACGAGCAATTGTTCAATGACCGGCTCGGGTAATGCCACAAGCACGAGACCGTTCTTTCCGCTGTTACTGGTAAAGATATCCGCGAACGACGGCGCGATGATCACGCGGAAACCACCACTGAGGATCGCCCATACCGCGTGCTCGCGCGACGAACCGCAGCCGAAGTTTTTGCGGGTTATCAGGATCTTCGCTTCGGCGAATCTCTCATCACTGAGGGGACTGCCGTGATCCTGCCTCAGGCGCTCGAAGAGGTGCTCACCGAATCCTTCGCGACTGACGTTCGTGAGGTGTTGCGCCGGCAGGATCAGATCCGTGTCGATATCCGCGAGTGGCAGCGGGAGAACGAGGGAGGTGAGGGAGGAGAAGGACTCCATAGCAAGATAATTGGTTACTGGTTTTTGGTTACTGGTTTAATGAAAGAAATCGGTAAGGCAATCTTCCCGGCAATTGCCGATGCTGCAACTGTTGCCGGACTCGCCAGATGGGTGATGCTCCCCGGTCCCTGCCGTCCGACGAAGTTGCGGTTACTGGAGCTGATGCACCGTGCGCCGGACGGCACCTTGTCGTCATTCATACCAAGACACGCGCTGCAGCCGGGGTTCCGCCACTCGGCTCCTGCCTTCATAAAAATCTTGTCGAGCCCTTCCTCCTGCGCCGCAACCTTCACGCACTCGGAGCCGGGCACGACGAGCATCCTCACCGATTTTGCGATTTTTTTGCCTTTCAACATGGAAGCGGCGATGCGGAGATCTGAGAGGCGGCCGTTGGTGCAGGATCCCAAAAATGCCCAATCAATGGGAACGCCGAGAATCGGCTGACCTTCTTTGAGCTTCACGTATTCCAAAGCCTTGGTCGCATTGTTCCGCTCGCTTTCGGGCAAATCCTTGATGCGGGGAATCGTGCCCGTGATCGGCATGCCCTGCCCCGGGTTCGTCCCCCACGTGATCATCGGCTCCAGCTGGTCGACGTTGATTTTCAATTCACGATCGAATTCGGCACCGGTATCGGACGTGAGCGAGAGCCAGAGCTTGGCTGCCTCCTCGAAACGACGATCCGTCGGAGCGAACGGTTTTCCCTTGATGTACTCGATCGTCGTCTGATCCGGCGCGACCAATCCGGCTCGAGCGCCACATTCGATCGACATGTTGCAGATCGTCATCCGCTCTTCCATGGTCATGCGCTCAATTGCCGAGCCGCAATACTCGATGACGTGCCCGTTGGCGCCGCCGATGCCGATCTTCGCGATCAGCGCCAGAATCAAATCTTTGGCATAGACGCCGGGTTTCATTGTGCCGTCGAAGATCACACGCATGGTTTTCGGTTCCGACTGGAGCAGGCAACCGGTCGCCAATACCAATCCGACCTCCGTCGTACCGATGCCGAATGCGAGTGCGCCGAATGCGCCGTGGGTGGCGGTGTGGCTGTCGCCGCAGACGATGGTCATGCCCGGTTGGGTGAGTCCCTGCTCGGGCCCGATGACGTGCACGATGCCCTGTTTCTTGCTTGCGAAATCGTAGAGCGGGACGCCGAACTCGCGCGCGTTCCTCTTGAGCGTCTCCACCTGCCGATGCGCCATCTGATCGCGAATGTTGTCCCTATCACCGATCGTGGGGATGGCATGATCGAACGTGGCGAGGCAGTGGTGCGGTTCAAGGACGGGAAGCTTCTCACGACGAAGGACGTCGAACGCCTGCGCGGATGTGACCTCGTGAATCAATTGAAGATCGATCGCGAAAATGGCTGGATGTCCCTTCTGTTGACTGACGACATGCGCATCCCAGATTTTGCCGATGATGGTACGGGGAGGGGACAAGGAATGGATAATTGATAATTGAAAATGAAAGGTAGTCAGAGCATCGGTTTCTCCGGATGAATTTTCAAGTTTTGCACTGCCCGGGCGCGGTTCAATGCGGCGAGGTACGCTTTCGCGCTCGCGACAATGATATCAGTATCGCTTCCGTCTCCCGACACCGTGTGACCGTCCTTCGTGCGGATGCGCACCGCGACCGTTCCGAGCGCATCATCCCCTTCAGTCAGTGACGTTACCGAGTATTCGGTGAGCGTATTGGGCAGTGTGCAAATCGCATCGATCGCGTTGAATGTGGAGGAGACGGGACCGTCGCCTGTCCCCGTCGCCTTCTGTTCCCTCCCTTCCGGATCAATGATCACGACCGATGCGCCCGGTTTCACGGACATCCCGGACGTGACGGTCATGTCCTTGAGCTCGTACTCGTGCGGCTGCGCATCGCCCTGCTCCACGAGAAGCATGAGGTCGGCATCGAAAATCTCCTTCTTCTTGTCGGCGAGCCGCACGAACCTCTCGTACACGGCAGCGAGCTGCTCCGGCGTCACAGCGTACCCGAGCTGCTTCAGTCTGTTGCCCAGCGCATGACGGCCGGAATGCTTCCCGAGGACGATGGCATTGCCCGTCCGTCCGACATCTTCCGCCCGCATGATCTCGTACGTTGATCGCTCCTTGAGAATGCCGTCCTGATGGATTCCCGCTTCGTGCGCGAACGCGTTGGCGCCGACGATGGCTTTGTTGGCTTGGACGGGAACCCCGGTGATCGAGGTGAGCAGACGACTGGTGGGATAGAGCTCCGCTGTCCTGATATTCGTCTTGAGATTGTAGAATGCTTTACGCGTCGTGAGCGCCATGACGACTTCTTCCAATGCCGCATTGCCCGCACGCTCACCGATGCCGTTGACGGTGCACTCGATCTGTCTGGCACCGTGAACCACGCCGGCCAGCGAATTGGCGACCGCGAGACCCAGATCGTTGTGACAGTGGGTGGAAATGATCACACGGTCAATCCCCTTCACATGCTCTTTGATATTCCGGATCAACTGGCCGAATTCCTCCGGCGTCGAGTAGCCGACGGTATCCGGAATATTGAGCGTATCGGCACCGGCTTCGATGGCGGCTGCCAACACTTCGTAGAGAAACGGAAGCTCCGATCGAGTCGCGTCTTCGGGAGAAAAATCGACACGATCGCAAAGCGAACGAGCGAGGCTTACTGCCTCCTTGGTCATCTGCAGCACCTGCTCCGGCGTCTTCCTCAGCTTGTGCTTCATGTGGATGGGGCTCGTCGCAATGAACGTATGTAGACGGGGTTTTTCCGCATCCTTGACCGCATCCCACGCCATGCGAATGTCCTTCTCCAGCGTGCGGCAGAGCGCGCAAACCTCAAGTAAGTGACATTCCCGTGCTATGGCCTGAACCGCGGCGAAATCATCCGGCGAGGCGATGGGGAATCCCGCTTCGATGACATCCACCCCGAGCCGCTCGAGTTGGCGTGCCATGCGGACTTTCTCGGCTAAGTTCATGGAATTCCCCGGCGCCTGCTCGCCGTCACGGAGAGTGGTATCGAAGATTTTGACAGTGGATGGATCCATGGGATGTGAGAGGAATTGTAGCGGGTGGAATATCGGGAGATACCTGAAGAGCCCTCCGCTTGTTTCAGGGGAGGGGCATATGCAAAGAGGCCCGCTCCCTATCGAAGGAGGAGGAGAACTGCCTGCATCGGATTCTTGATCTTCATGACGGGCGGCAGCGTACACGCACAGAACATCGCTTGACAAGATCTTCAAGGCGGGCATAGGATTTTGCCACAATGTTCACCTCCCTCCGCGCCGGCATGATGATGCAGATGATGCGCTCCGCGCGAGGGCAGGTTGCTGCGTAACAAGAATTCAGCACCTGATACACCCCTCGCACGCGGCGGGGTTTTTTGTAACTACCCACTACCCACCAGTCATGATCTCCCTCCTCCATATCGCCGCCAACACCATGATGATGTCCATGCCGATGCCTCTGCGAGGCGGGTGTGAGACGTAACTGAATACGCTCACCGGACACCCCTCCCTCGCAAGATACACGGGGGATTTTTTTTATTGCGACTTTCTCTTTCTACCTTTCCCAATTCAAACACCATGACCGTTCTCTCACCCACAATTGAAGCCCCGCTTTGTCCCGTCGATCATCCACATCCCAGCGAAAATTTCTTCATTGAGCAGTATCGGGAACAATACATCAATTGGTCGGAGGCATTCATCGGGGACACGACTGAAGGAAATGAAGTCGATGCGGAGGCTCATTGGTCGGCGCTTCGGGAAGGGGCAGAAATCAGATCTCGATTGGCTGCGGCTTTGGACGAGAGGTATGGGCGATACGATATGAGGGTGATCGAGGACATCCGCAGGCAGGATGGTAATGAACGGGCGGAATATCTTCGACGTACGTTCCGCGGAAAGCATTGGCATGTGCTTGCGATTGACGACAGAAAGAATGTCGACCGCCTCCTGCCGACATACCGTCACAGGGCTGCGCGACTGCTGGTCGGCATCCTCGCCCATTTCAAGGATGTCCGATTCCCGTTCGATGCGATAGGTGCATACGAAGCGGCAGAGGACGAGACTGGCGATGCTTTTGAGTATCTTCTTCAAGAAGTGTCGCAGGCTCTCGTCAAACTCGGTTCCTGGGACAGCGTCGAGGAAAGGCTCAATGCCTCCGGCTGCTGCGCTCTGCAAGAGGATGTTCTGCTCCAAGAAATATCGGCAATCGCGTTCGAACTCAATGGCGAGGGAGAGACACTCCGAGAAGTACTGAACAGGATCAAATTTGTCCGTGCACGGGAAACCGCATTCGTGCTTCTGCGGGACGTCTTCGGCTCACATATCGACACTGCACTTGGAAAATCCGAGCCCTCGGAAGAGCCCGTATCCGTTCTCAGTCTGGGGGCAGGCAATGCCCAGGATATCGACGGCATCACACGTTTTTATCCGCATGCCCGGGGAACGGCGGTGGATTTCGATGATCCGCGTCCGGAGAGCGAACGATTGAATCCCAATCTGACATTCGTGGAAGAGAATGCCGCTCATTACCTCCGCGAGCCGGATCATCCCCGACAGAGAGTCGTCTGGTTGAAAGACGTCCTCCACGAGACGGAGAAGCCCGACCAATTGCTCAGACAGTCGGCGAATGTTCTCGAAGATGGCGGTCTGCTGCTCATCGTCGAGCCTGACTTTGCGGATGGAGACGACGAAATGCTTGTTACGTTCACCGAGTTGGACTCCACTCACTTCCCGCAGAACCTCCATCCGTCATCCCACTGGATCAACCTGTGTCGCGCTCTCGATCTTGAAATAGTCGAAACGCAGGGACTTCCCCCCGGCAAAGCCGATACCAACGACAGCTTCCCGCGCATCGCCATCGTGGCGCGAAAGAAGACTGCCTGATTTATCCGTCTTCCCCTCTTCTTCATGGTCGAACTTCAAGAACCACTATCGGCACTCATCAACCATCCGCAGACCTTCACGAAGGGCAAGAAATTTCCGCAGAAGATCCACATCTATGACGAGACGCTCCGTGACGGCGAACAAATGCCGGGTGTGGCGTTCAGTCCGGCACAAAAACTGCGGCTCGCGCGGCTGCTCAGCGATATCGGCGTCGACGTCATTCTGCCGGCGTTCATCAGTTCATCCGAATCGGACCGGGAAGGTTACCGACTGATCCTGCAGGAGAGGGAAGCAGGAGGAATCCGGCCGGAGATCGAGATTCTCACGATTGCCCGTGCGCATCGCGGGGACATCAAACTGGCAGCGGATGAGACGAGGAAAGCCGGTGTTGCGGTGGAACGCGTCGGCATCCTGATCCTCTCCACGACGTCGGACTTGCACATCAAGTACAAACTCGGAAAGACGCTCCTCAAATATAAGGGACGACCGGAGACGGAGTGGCTGGCTACTCCTGTGGAATGGTATCGCGCGGCAAATATCGACCTGATCGCAGAGCATATTGCCTATGCGAAAGAACTCGGATTCTCCACTATTGAATTCGCGAGCGAGGATGCGTCCCGCGGCAACCTTGCGTACCTGCTTCCATGGGCGAAAGCATGCAGGGAGGCGGGCGGAACACGTCTCTGCTTCTCCGATACGTGCGGCGTCTTCACCCCTGACGGCGTCGATCACTATTTCCCGCCGCTCCTCAAAAGTCTCCCGCACGGATTCCCTGTCACCGCACACTTCCACAACGATCTCGGTCTCGCCTCCATCAATACGGTCCAAGCTCTAGGTCACGGCGCCAGTCACGCGAGCATTACGGCGAATGGCATCGGCGAACGAGCGGGTAATGGTTCCATTCATCAGATTACGGTGATCCTGAAGGAACTCTACGGCATCGAACTTCCGGACTTCCGGTATGACCTCCTCTGGAAGCTGAGACGTGAGATTGAGGACTGCTCGGGCATCCCCATTCAAGCTCACGAACCCATTGTCGGGCACAACGTTTTCCTCCATGAATCCGGCATCCACACAGCTGGGATCAGCATCCATCCGGCCATCTACCAGTTTTTAGACGAGAAGACCGTCGGGGGAACGCACGGGTTCGTGTACGGCAAGCACAGCGGCCGCGCGGCGCTGGAGGTTCTGATCGACCGGCATCCGCTGCTCAAGGACAAAAAACACCTCTGTACCGATGCGGTGCTTGGCCAAATTTTGGCTGAAATCAAAGACCGGCGGGAACATGCACACAAGGACAACGGCTTCGGGAATGTCATCGACGATTACTATCGACATCTCGCCGGTCTCGGCGTGAGTGAGTCCGCTGTGGCTGAGATCGCACTCAAACACCTTATTTCCTAATCCCACTTTCCCATGTCTGATCTTCCCTTCCCCCTCTCCCGCGCCGCGGACGGCATCGGACCCTCTGCGATGACAAGCGTCCTCAAATGGTGCACGAAAAGCGATTTGATTTCGTTCGCCGGCGGGATGCCGGATCCGTCATTATTTCCGATTCGCGAAGTGACGGATGCCGCTCAAACCATTCAAAAAACCGTCGGTCCGGCTGCGCTCCAGTACCTCCCGTCAGCAGGGTTGCCTGTCCTCCGTGAAGCGTTCAGGGGTCATCTGAAAAACCGCGGCACCGTCGTCACCGAAGATCAGATCGTTCCGGTGTGCGGCGTGCAGCAAGGACTGTCCATCACATGCTTGCTCCTCCTGAATCAGGGAGCGGAGATCGTTGTAACCGCACCCAGTTATTTCGGGTCACTCCAGGCATTCGATGCATGGAATGTGAAGTACCTCTCAATCGATCTTACGGAACAGGGCATCGATCTCGAGCGGCTGGAGTACCTATTCAAGAACCACAAACCACGATTTTTCTACGTGATCCCCAACTTCCAGAATCCCTCCGGCATCACGATCCCGGACGAACAGAGGCCCTTGATCGTGGAGCTCTGCAAGCGTTACCACGTACCGATTCTCGAAGATGACGTCTTCGGCGATCTGGCCTATGGGAAACAGCTGCCGACACTGAAGTCGTTCGACGATGAGCATGTGATCTACCTGACGAGTGTTTCGAAGACGATCTCATCGGGTTTCCGCGTGGGGTTCGTCGCTCCCCCAAAGGCGCTCCGGGACAAGTATCTGCGCGCCAAAGAGCTGAGTGACGTGTGCGTGAATACGTACACCCAACACATCGTCGCAGAGCTCTATCGGAACGGAACATTTGAACGCTTACTCCCCCTCCTCCGGCGGACGTACGCGCAGAGGTCTGACGCGATCCAGGCGGCACTCCGGACATACTGCGGCGATCTTTGTTCTTGGACACGTCCGCTGGGTGGAATGTTCTCGTGGTTGACGCTTCACGACGGTACTCGTGCCGAGGTCCTTCTGGAGCATGCCTCCAAGCACGGTGTAGTCTTCGTGCCTGGTACGGCTTTTTACCCGCCCGGGAAAGGAGGAGAGCATTCGCTGCGATTGAGTTACTCCAACCTCGTACCAGAGAAACTGGATCTCGGTATCAAGCTTCTTGCGGAGAGTATCCGGAACGTGCAACGCTGCTCGCCGGGTGCACACCGGTGATCTCCCCTTCGGCAAGATCGCGACCCTGCTTCAGGATCGCGCAGATTTTGTCCTCCTCGAAACGCTCAAGCGGGATAGGGACAACACGCAGAGTTTTCTCTTCCTCGATCCCAAGAAGATCATTCATGCAGCCGATCTGGATGAGGCAACTGCCATCTTGGAGACGCACACGAACAAACAATTCGTTGCGGGAGCCATCCGGTATGACGGCAGTGCTGATCTGGGCATTTTTGATCAGCGGATCATGTTCGATCACCGATCGGGGACGTTCGATGACACATTGATCGACGTCGATTCTCTCGCCTCGTTCTCTTTCACAGAATCACCGGTTAATGGCTTGCGTTTGGGCTCATCGGAATCCGAATACAAGCAATTCTTCACGCGGGTCATGGAGAAGCTCACTGCCGGGGAGTCGTATCAGGTGAATCTCACCATTCCGTACTGTTTCGACTATCACGGTTGCATCTTCTCGCTCTACGAACGGCTACGCCGATCCCAGCGCGTGTCCTACGCCGCGCTCATCCGATTCAGTGATCAGTGGATCATGTCTCTGTCACCCGAACTGTTCTTCCGTCGCAATGGAACCAGCATGATCGTCAAACCGATGAAGGGGACATCCAAGCCCGGACGAACCAATGCTGAAGATCAGACACGCGCAACCAGGCTCCAGGCAAGTGTCAAAGAGCGCGCGGAGAATACGATGATCGTGGATCTGCTCCGAAGCGACCTCGGAAAGATTTCCGCTATCGGATCAGTCGAAGTCGAAGAACTGTGCGCAGTGGAAAAATTTGAAACCGTGCTCCAGATGACCAGCACCATCCGAAGCCGGCTTAAAGAAGGAGTCGGTTGGAAAGAGATTTTCACGGCGCTGTTCCCGTCGGGCTCCGTCACCGGTGCACCGAAGATCCGGACGATGGAGATCATCCGGGAAATCGAGAAGGGCGATCGTGGCGTGAGCTACGGCTCCATCGGCTTCGCGGGGCCGGAGGGACACGGTGTGTTCAGTGTCGCCATTAGGACGATGGAGCTTTCGACCCTCCTCGTCTCCCCTCCCCCGGTTGCTCCGCAGAG
>JAQTSK010000058.1 GCA_028711345.1 Candidatus Peribacteraceae bacterium | reverse complement strand
ATGCGGGGTTCCAGTACGGCGGGCAGGGCATGCCGCCTATTTCGCTGAATTGAAGAAGAGTCCGATGATCCCGAAAAATCGTTCTCCCGATACGGGGCCGGAGGCGGAAAAGATCATTCACTGCTTCCGCTTGCCTGCGGAACACTTCTGACTACAATGCCGTCCTATGCGTACCAAAACACTGTTGATGGTCATTGCGGCTGCGGCTTCCCTGTCCGCTTGCGGAAATACGGGTACCAGCATCGATCTGGAAAACACCAATCCTCTGGTCGCCACACGCTACGGGGATGAGCTTGCGGATACCTTGGCAAACATCGTGATCCAGAACGACCCGATCAGCAAAGAACCGGGCATGCGGCAGATCATCGAACAAGAAATAGCACGGGCAAAGTCCATCGCGATGCGAGGGAGGCAGGAAGCGAAAAACGGTGCGCAGGGGGCGATCATCGCGGAGAAGGAATCCGTGACGGGATACGCCCTCCTGATGGCGGATGTGCTCTGGCTGTCATCGGATTTCGAAACCAGTCCGGGGCCGGACCTGCACGTGTATCTCACGACGATCGTCGATCCCCGGGGCGAAACATTCCCGGATCAAACCGCGATGGATCTGGGCGTCATCCGGTCTGTCTATGGCGCACAAGAGTATGCGCTGCCAAGCAGGGTCGATCCCGCAAAAATGCGGACACTCGTGCTCTTCGATACCAAACTCAATCGGATCTACGGGTTCGCACAGCTCAGCCGATAGAGTCACTGGTCATACGAAATTAACCTGATTCGAATTTTTTATCTCCGCAGCGGCGATTTGGAATCGCCGCCGCTGCGGTTTTCGCCCTTCGAATTCCTCAGGGCGATCTGAGCTTGTCGAAGGTCGAACCGCGCTACAGTAGCATTCAAATGAATCTCGTATTATAACGGAATTTGCTCTATCTGCTGCAGTGCCGTGTCGACGGCCGTGGTGACTCCCGCGTACGATGCATCGTTGACTTTCACGCCGTTCACGAAATATGTCGGCGTCTGATTCACACCGATCCGTTCGCCCTCCCCGAAATCCGCGAGTACCGCAGCATTCTTGATGTTCGATCGGATACACCGGTCGAAGAGAACAGTGTCCAACTCCAATTCCTCCGCCCACTGACGAAGCGCGGTACTCCCCAGCGTCGCCTGACGCTCATACGCGAGATCAAGAAGCTGCCAGAACTTCCCCTGATCCGCGGCGCACTCCAGCGCCAGTGCCGCCTCCATGGCATTCCCATGTTGCGACAGAGGGAAATGCATGAATTGGAAACGGATCCTGTCGCCGTACGATTGCAACAGGGGCTTCGTAATGAGGGTATTGGCCTGTGCACAGGCCGGGCACTCCAGATCGGCAAATTCCTGCACGAGCACGAACGCACTCTCCGATCCGAGCGGCTTCCTCGAGGATGCCGGACTCAGACCGGTCGTATCGACCCCGCAGGCAACGAGGAGGATGGAAACTGCTGCAATGGAAAGTGAAATCTTCTTCATGCAATTGGAGAGAAAGGAACGAAAGTATACACGATTCCGTGTAAACATTGTTCATTGTACATTGTTCATTCGAATGCCGCGTGGTCTATACTCCGTTTCCGCAGGTCGGCAGACCTGCTCTCCATCTCAATAATCATGACGCTCTACCTCACCTACCGGCCGCAGAGCTTCGCCGATGTCGTCGGACAGGATCACATCGTCACGACGCTGGAGCGGGCCATCGAACGGGACCGCATCTCCCATGCGTACCTCTTCTGCGGCACCAGAGGAACCGGCAAAACGTCTGTTGCACGTATTCTTGCCAAGACGATCCTCCTGTCGGGCATCACCGATGACAACCTCCGCACGACCTTCACGAAAGCCATCGAAGACGGCTCGTTCGTCGACCTGATCGAAATCGATGCCGCCAGTAACCGGAAAATCGACGACGTCCGCGATCTGATCGAGAGAATAAACTTCTCCCCCTCGATCGTACAAGCGAAGGTGTACATCATCGACGAAGTCCATATGCTCACGAAAGAAGCGTTCAATGCGCTGCTGAAAACGCTGGAAGAACCGCCTCCGTACGCCTACTTCATCCTCGCGACGACAGAACTCCATAAAGTGCCCGACACCATTCAGTCCCGCTGTCAGAGATTCCTCTTCCACAGAGTGAAGGATGACGACATCATCCGGCGGCTGCAGTACATCGCCGATCGCGAACGCATCACGGTCGAACGCGAAGCGCTGCGAGCCATCGCCCGACACGCGCAGGGCAGTTTCCGCGATGGCATCGCGCTTCTCGACCAGCTGCGGTCACTGGAGAAAATCTCCCTGGCCGACGTCACCGACAGGATCGGCAAAACGTCGGTGGGATTCCTGGATGATCTCCTGCAGAGCCTGACGGATCGGAATGCCGAACGTATCGTGGAAACCGTGAGACAGATGGAAGAAGCGAATATTCCGGTCGATACGGTCGCCGGAGATCTCCTCGGCGTTGCGCGCGAAGGTCTCCACGCCATGATCGAGAAAGGTCAATCGACAACGGAGTCGCTGCGCATGATAGACATCCTGCTGAAATCCTTGCGGGACATGCGCTCCTCTCCCCTGCCCGGCTTGGTGTTGGAAGCGGCGCTTCTCTCCCTCTGCAACAGTGAAGAATCCTCTCCCTCGCAAGTGAAGACCCGAAAAGCGACGGACAAGGAGAGCCGGACTGTCACGAGTCCGCCCGCACCGCCCTCGGAACCTGTCAAGATCAAGAACGATCTCCCGCCACCGTCAGCCGCCATCGAAGCCGAGGAATTGACAGCGGCGTCCGTGGCACGCCACTGGGAAACCATACTGAAAATGGTGTCGTCGTCCTCCGTCCGCATGAGCCTGAAAGATGCGACGATCAGCGGCGTGGAAGGGAACGTCATCACCCTGACCTTCGGATCGTCCTTCCATCAGGGCAAAGTCGCGGACACCAAAGCAAGTCGCGCAGTGGAAGAAGCGCTGCTCACGGTCTTCAAACGGCCGGTACGTATTCACTGCGTGACTCAACAGGAATCATCGTCTCCGAGAGCCATGGGGCCGGATACGGACTTGGCTGCTGCGGCGGCCGAGGTATTCGGTGGATTCTGAGTCAGACGCCTTGCCGTAACTTGCCCGAAGTGGCAACGAAGCGTTTACTGGGCTGTATGATCATGTGCAATCAATCGAAGACCGTCATGCGGGAAGAAATGAAGGTGAAAGTTCAATCGTTGACGGACAATGAACGCGGTCAAGAGAACGCCTGCATTTGTCGCACTCTCTCAAAACGCTGTAAGGATCAAGACAATATCATCGGTGTATTTATGCCGCTGCAGGATGAACCGGACATCGAGCCCTTCATCGAAGAATGCTTCGCCGCGGGAATATCCATCTGTACACCCGAGTGGAAATACCCTGATTTGACGTTCAAAATCATCCGCTCTTTCGATGACATAAGGAAAGATCCGAAGACGAAAATACGTGAGCCAAAAGCGAAGAATCCGTCGGTCGATCCATCCGGAATAACGCACGTTCTCGTACCGGGACGAGCGTTCACCCGGTCGGGTGGACGATTGGGCAGGGGCGGCGGAGCGTATGACCGGTGGATCAGGGAGCAACGCATGATCAATCCCGCCACAAGATTCATCGGCGTCTGCTTTCGCTGTCAGATCGTCGATGAACTGCCGATGGAAATGCATGATGAGAAGGTGGATGAGGTGGTGACGGGATCGTGAGAAGGATTCCGAGGAGTCCGAAGAAGCCGAAGAGTCCGACGAACATTTGCTAAAACCTCAGAATATTGCATCGGCTGCAAATAGCACCCATTCCTCTTAAATCAAAAATACTTCTGTTCGTCGGACTCGTCGGACTCGTCGGCTTCCTCGGTTTCCTTGCATGCCCTATAAATCATTCCCTCCCGATCCATTTTCGAGTATCCTCCACTCATGCCCACCTACACCTCCCTCCAAGCGTCCGATCCCGCCGTGTATGCAGCCCTCGCGGGCGAAATGAAACGCCAGAAAGAAGGCGTGGAACTGATCTGTTCGGAGAACTACGTCTCCCCTGCCGTACTGGAAATCATGGGGTCGGTGTTCAACAACAAGTACTCGGAGGGCTATCCGGGGAAGCGGTACTACGGAGGACAGGAATTCACGGATCAAGTGGAGACACTCGCCATCGAGCGGGCGAAACAGCTGTTCAAGGCCGGTCATGCCAACGTTCAACCCCATGCCGGCGCTCCGGCGAACATCGCAACCTATTTCGCTCTCCTTGAACCCGGTGACACCGTCATGGGGATGGACTTGAGCCACGGCGGTCACCTGACGCACGGACATCCGGTTACCTACATCACGAAGATTTTCAAATTCGTACGGTACAAGATGAAAGACGTGGAGTCGGGCGAGATCGACTACGAGGAAATGCTCGAAGTCGCAAAGAAGGAACGGCCGAAGATCATCCTTGCCGGATTCTCCGCCTACCCGCGCGAACTCAACTACGCGAAAATCAAAGCGGTGGCGAAGGAGGTCGGCGCGCTCGCGGTGGCGGACATGGCGCATATCGCCGGACTCATTGCCGGCGGCGCCGCTCGCAATCCGTTCGACGATGACTTCGACGTGATCCTCACGACGACCCACAAAACTCTTCGCGGCCCGCGCGGCGGGATGATCATGACCAAGGATCCCGAACTCGGGAAGAAGATCGACAAGATGGTGTTCCCGGGCTATCAAGGCGGTCCCATCATGCAGATGGTGGCGGCGAAAGCCGTGGCATTCGGTGAAGCGTTGAAACCGGAGTTCAGCGACTATGCCCATCAGATCGTCAAGAACTGCAAACACATGGCGCAGTTCTTCATGGACCGCGGTGCGAAGCTGGTCACGAACGGTACCGACAACCACCTCATGCTCATCGACTGCGTGAAATCGTGGAATCTGGCCGGCAAGGAAGTGGAGCAGCTCTTCGACCGCGTCAACATCACGCTCAACAAGAACATGATCGCCGATGATCCCCGCAAGGCAATGGACCCGTCGGGCGTCCGGTTGGGCACCGCAGCCATCACCACGCGCGGGATGAAGGAGAAGGAAATGGATGTGCTAGCGCAGTTCATGCTCCGCGCCATCGAGAAGCGCAATGACGAAAAGGCACTGATCAGCCTCCGGGGCGAAGTGAAGGAATTCTGCCTGCAGTTTCCGGTACCGGGGATTGCATGAGAGGAGCCCGAAGAAACCGAGGAACCTTCCTGCCTTTTCTGCCCTTGCTGCCTTTTCTGCCTTTCGTATGCGCCTCACGATCAAAAGCCTCGGCCACGCCCTCAGCGGCCTCAAGCATGCATTCGTTCAAGAGCGCAATGTCAGGAAGTTCCTGATGCTGTGGGGTGGACTGGCGGTGGCTGCCTTATTGCTGAAGTTCGAAATCGTACAGTGGATCATCTTCCTGCTGGTCGGTCTCTGCTTCCTGACTGTGGAATTGATCAACACGGCCATTGAACGCATCACGGACACCATCGATGATGACAGGAAACAGGCGAATAGTGGACATTTCCATCCCGGCATCAAGATGGCCAAGGATGTCGCTGCCGCAGCATCGTTGCTCGCGTTGATCATGTTCGGCATCGTGCAAGTCCTCCTCTTTCTGCCGAACATCCTGATGCTGTTTTTCGATCACCCGCAGGCATGACCATCGCTTCTGCAATCATTCTGGGGGTCATCGAAGGGTTGACCGAATTTCTCCCCGTTTCCTCGACCGGTCACCTGATTCTGGCGACTCGCATTCTCGGCATCGAATCGACCGATGCGGTGAAGAGCTTCGACATCGCCATTCAGGTGGGCGCCATCGCCGCCGTAGCAATTCTCTACCGGCGGATATTTCTCCAAAGCCGGAGATCCGTCCTCCTTGTCATGACGGCATTCATCCCGACGGCAATCATCGGTGTTCTGCTGCATGGCTTCGTACGATCCTACCTGCTGGACAGTGTGACGGTCGTGTCGTGGTCGCTCCTCCTCGGCGGACTCTTTCTGATCATTTTCGAGCGCTTTCACCGCGAAAGTTCCTCGACAACCGACTCCATCGAAGCGATCAGCGTCCGACAAGCCGTGATCATCGGACTCTTTCAGTCCGTCGCTATCATCCCCGGCGTCTCCCGTGCCGCGGCGACGGTCATCGGCGGATTGATGCTGGGGCTCAAACGCCGGACAGTTGTCGAGTTCTCCTTCCTCCTCGCCATACCGACGATGCTGGCGGCAACCGCATTGGATCTCCTCAAGACTCGCTCCGCCATCAGCGGACACGAGGCATTGTTGATCGCCATCGGAGGCGTGACGTCATTCATCGTCGCCATCATCGCCGTGCGCTGGTTCCTCTCGTTCATCCGGAATCACTCGTTTACATCCTTCGGGATCTACCGAATAATCGTCGGTATCGTGTGCTTGCTCTTACTGAGGTAACTGCTTCCGCAATCATCTTCCCCGTAGCTGCGGTTCGAAAACCGCAGCGGGGCGGTTATCAAATCGTCGCTGCGTCGTCAGCACGGCATAAAAAAAGGTGACAGGAATTGCTCCTGCCACCTCTTTGTTTGATTTGCGTGCTTACTGGAGCGTTACCGTTGCCATGCTCGTATCCCCGAGGGTCGCGCCGGTCGGTGACGAGAGGGCCAGATTGAGGACCCTTCCGGCCGTCGCACCGGAAGGGATGGGCACAACGAACGATTTCACAGACTCCCCCTGCGCGAAGAACAGCGTGCCGCTCACCGGCAAATAATCGGTTCCGGAGAGAGTGGAGCCTCCCGTGGTGCTGTAGCCCACGGAGACGGGACCGATGCCTCCGACATGACTGACGGTCACGACCGCTTTACCGGCGGTGACATTCACGTTGAAATTGTTGCTGGCAAATTTGAGCGATCCCGATCCGAAGACGGAGCTCTGCCTGTCAGCGATGGTGACGGACGCCATGGAAGCTTCCAACGTGACACCTGTCGAAGGGTTGACGAGCGATACACTGAACGTCCTGTTCCCGTCATGAGTGGTGATGTCCGCCGCCGAGACTGTAAACGTCTTGCTGGTTTCCCCTGCGGCAAAACTGAGTGAACCGACTGTCCCGCCGAAATCCACGCCGGATTGAGCGGTTCCGTTGGCTGTGGAATAACCGGCAGTGACGGCTGTTGTCGTGACGCCCGTGCGATTCACAGTCACCGTCAGTGTCTGTCCCTCCAGCACCGTGTACGTCGATGCGCTGAAGGAGAGAATGGCGGTGGTCGGAGCGACGGACGACGCGACGGAACTGGTGCTGGAAGCGGAAGAAGCGAACGGATCATTGATATTCAGGACTGCGGTCGCCGGTGTTCCGAGTGTGATGGCTCCGGTCGGATTCTTGAGCGCCAGATTGACGGTTTTTGTCCCGGATGCCGCCGGATTGTTGATGATGTTCACCATCAACTTCTTGCTGGTCTCGTGCGTGGCAAACGTCAGTGTGCCGCTGAGGGGATCGTAGTCCTTTGCCGAAACGGCCGTCCCGTCCGTGAGGGCATAATCGACGGAGCCAGCACCGGTGTTGCCCCCGATACGCACAACCAGTATCTGGAGCTGGTGCGTGGAGATGTTTTTGTCCACGTTGTAGATCGAGCCGTCGAAACGGACCGAACCGCCCGGATTGTAGGATGACGAGGAGCTGCTCGTGATTGAGCTGCTCGATGAGCTGGATGAGCTCGACGAACTGGAACTGCTGGATCTCGAAGATGAGGAACTGGAAACGGAAGGAGAAATCCCCTTCAATTCATTCCGGAGACGCTGGAACAGAAGCGCGGCCTGACCGCGGGTCAGATTGTCATCCGGACCGAAGTGCGCGCTGTCGAGCCCCTTGATGATCCCGAGCTGGTACATCTCACCGATCGCTTCATCCGCGTAGTGGGTGGCGGGTACATCGCGGAAGACCGCAGATCCTTTGAACGCGGCACTGAGAGACCCGATGGCGATACCGGCAGTCAAACCGGCCAGAAACACTGCGAGGAGAACCTTCGAAAGAGAGCGCGGGAAACGCATAGGAAAATATGGGGAAAGCGTGGGCATTATGGGAAGAGGGCAAGCAAGAGGCAATAGACAAGATTGAGAGGCTGGTAGCTTGTAGCTTGTTGCTTTTCGCTGAAAGCCAACTTCTCCCTCCATGTATACTTTCCGCATGGATCGGATCTGTGCCAATCACTGGTGCCGGCAACCTTTCGAGATCACCCCAGCCGATGAGGAATTTCTGCAAAAGTTTGAATGTCCCGCTCCGACAATGTGCGTCAGCTGCCGCCACCAAAGGCGGGCGATGTTCACACCCGTCCTCGTGTTCCATCGACGACCATCAGCGCTCTCCGGCACGCCGATCCTGACGATGTACTCTCCGCGCTGCCAGAGTCCCGTCTACTCCATCCAGGAATGGTGGTCCGACTCCTGGGACGGCATCTCGTACGGACGACCATACGACCCGTCGGGGGATTTCTTTGATCAGTTCCAGAACCTGCTTCGTGTTGTGCCGAAAATATCGAACCACAATGAAAAATCCGAAAACTGTGATTATTCCTTCGGCGCCTACAACTCGAGGAACTGCTATTACTGCCGTACTATCGCGCGATCCGAGGACGTGTACTACTCAGAGCTCATCACTGGAAAAAATGAAGGAATCGTCGATTGCTACCGTTGCCAGTACTCCAACTATCTCGTGGAGTGCATGCTCTGCGTACAGTGTTACGGATCGTCATACCTCTACCGGTGTACGAATGTGCGGGACAGCCACTTCTGCATCGACTGCCAAGGATGCTCCGACTGCCTCTTCTGCCACAACCTCCGAAACAAAGCTTTCCATATCGGGAATCAACCGGTAGACAAGGAAACATTCAAGAAGATGAAACAGGAACTGATGGATGGAAGGCACTCCACACACATGAAAAACCTGCGGCATCTTGAGGAGGTGCGCATGGAAACGATCTGGAAGGACCAACAGAACGTGAACTCTGAAGATTGCGTCGGAGACGGCCTGTTCAACTGCGCACGATGCATTGAATGCTTCAGCTGCTTCAATACCGTCGACAGCCGCTACTGCTGGGAACTGACGCCGAGTGAAACGACGAGCCATTCCATGGATGTGACTCGGGGCGGTATCGGGGAACTCCTCTACAACTGCGCCGGTCTCGGGGGCAAGAACTACTTCGCACGCATGTGCGCCAACAGCCGCCACAGCTCCTTCATCACGTACTGCACGTACTGCTTCACGTGCAAGGACTGCTTCGGCTGCACGGGTCTCAGGAACAAGCAGTACTGCATCCTCAATAAGCAGTACAACCAGGAA
The DNA here is from genome assembly GCA_028711345.1 of Candidatus Peribacteraceae bacterium. Lineage (GTDB taxonomy): Bacteria > Patescibacteriota > Gracilibacteria > Peribacterales > Peribacteraceae > CAINWJ01. The sequence goes on along the minus strand of JAQTSK010000058.1, from coordinate 912 downwards.
GAGTACGAAACCACCATACGGAACATTATGGAAAAGATGAAATCGAACGGACAGTGGGGGGAATTTTTCCGGCCTGAGGACTCGGCATTCGCATACAACAATTCGACGGCATCGATCTACTTCCCTCTTTCCAAAGAGGAAATCCTTGATCGCGGCTGGGAATGGGAAGACATCCCCGATCCGACGTTGGGAGGAATTGATGCATCAGTCATTCCGGATTCCATCGACGAAATCGATGACTCATTTCTGGACTCCATCCTGACCTGCCCCGTGAGCCGGAAACGATTTAAGATCCAGAAGAAGGAACTGGAGATCTATCGCATGCTGCGCCTCCCCTGCCCCCGCCTCCACCCCGATATTCGCATCAAGAGGCGACGGGGCTTGATCAATCCGTATATTCTCCACGACCGGACATGCCGTCAGTGCGGAAAAGTAATTCGGACGACATTCGGACCGGAGAGGAAGGAAATTGTGTACTGTGAATCCTGCTACCTGAAGGAAGTCTATTGATGCAGAATACTGTGTGTTCTTTTTACAGAAAGAACATCTTTTATCGCATCTGAAAGCCGTAAGTAGAAGGTACAAGAAAGAATGTCGGAAGATTCCTTGTCGTGCCATCACCGGCCTCTTTACAATGGCCGTGCATGAGAAAAGTACACGATCCACAGACACCGGCGACGAAGGAGGATGTCATGAAGATGGAAAGGAAGGTGGATATCCTCGCAAAAGACAGTATTGTGATGAAACGGGATCTTACTAGAATGGAGGGAAAGGTCGATATCCTCAGTCTTCTCCGATACGAGATGAGCATGAATCGTACACCCTGTTCCGACGCAAGATGAGCATGAACGTTTTACAGTACGAGATGAGCATGAAGTGACAATCGCACTTTGTGATGAGCGTGGGATTTTT
>JAQTSK010000057.1 GCA_028711345.1 Candidatus Peribacteraceae bacterium | reverse complement strand
GATCGTGATGAAGAACATGAGTGGATCGATCGGGGAAACACCGATGTCCAACCCTCCGGTAACGCCGATATCCGACACCTCCATGACAAGCGTATTGGCGCCTGGCACGAGCCAACGACCGAGATTGATGCGTGTCTTGTCATGCGGCGAACAGAATGCCTGATGACGTTCCGGAATGACGCGCTGCCCGTTGACGATGAGCCGCTCGATGCAATCATCGACCTGCACCGAAAACACATACGGATGGAGGGGGGCCACTTCGATGGGTACTGAAATACGCATCTCGGACGCCACTGACGGAATGAAAAACGGCATATCCGCCGTCACAGGCGCCTGATCCGAGGCGACGTATGTCGCGGAACCGATGACCGGTGCCGTCAGCGTGCGTACGGACAGAAGGAACGCCACGGTGACCGCAAAGGTGAATGTGTCGCGGAGGAAGCGCCGGACGCCGGAACGCGACGGACCGGATGGAGGCCGCTGTTTGATCCTGCGGGATTGTCTGGGCATCGGGAAGGAAGTGAGTATCGGGAATTATAGAGTGACAGAAACGTTGTCGGGCATGCGAGCAGTCAACCGGGCAAGGCAAAGTCGGAAACAACGTCGTAACGCGTCGCTCCGATAGCAGAGAAGAATGTCGAGTGATTCATACTTCTTGATTCCTGCGCGCAAGTGCCTTTCCTCGTGCACGCGCTTACACTCCTGCCGTCCCTTCCCCTGTTCCCCATGTCCCTCCTCAAGAAGAAGCAGCCCGCTGCATCCTGCTCCGTCGGCTGCGTCATCACCAAGTGGATCGTCGCCGTCCTGCTCTTCGTCGCAGTGGTGATGGCCGCGATAGGGATCGTTCAGACGCATGTCGTGGTTGATGCGAACGGCTCTTTTCAGGCGGTGCAATTCGGATCTTCGGCAGGCTCACTCGCGATCATCGCTTTCTCCGTCGCCTTACTCGGCTGGGTGAAGCAGATGACCGGCTGTCTGGGGAAATGCGATGTGTGTTCGTTGAAGTAGCGGACCGGCACCGACTGCCGCTATACTCCGCGCGCTCTGCTGTGGAGAGGTCGCATAGTGGCCTAGTGCGCTTGCTTGGAAAGCAAGTAGACCTGAAAGGGTCTCGGGGGTTCGAATCCCCCCCTCTCCGCCACAGTTGAATTCGAGCTGAGTCCGAGTCAGCGCACAATGCTTTGTGCGACGAATTGTCATCGCGTAAGCTACGGGGTATGAAAATCTCCTGTAACTGGCTCTCCGACTTCATCGACTGGAAAACGTCGGATCCGCAGATCATCGCCGACCGCCTGACGCGTGCAACAGGCGAAGTGGAAGACATCCTGCTGCAGGGTGCGGGGCTGGAACACGTCGTTGTGGGAAAGATTCTGACGCTGGAGAAACACCCGAACGCCGACAAGCTCTCAGTCTGTACCGTTCAAACGGAACAGGGCGAGAAGAAAGTTGTCTGTGGCGGTACGAATCTGAAGCTCAATATCCTGATCCCGTTCGCACACGTCGGCGCCGAGCTCACGAGCGCGGCGAGGGGCGGCGCACCGGTGATGATCGGCAAAGTCACGATCCGCGGTGTCGAGAGTGAGGGGATGATCTGTGCGGCGGAAGAAGTGGGGCTGGCGGAAGAGTTCCCGCCGAAGCCGGAAGACGGCAATCGTGCGATCCTCGATCTCACATCCTTGAATCTGAACGTCGGCACGCCGCTCCGTGAAGCACTCGGGCTGAACGACATGGTCTTCCACATCGACAACCACGCCATCACCCACCGACCGGATCTCTTTTCCCAGATCGGCTTTGCGCGGGAATGCGTCGCACTGGGCTTGGCCGCATGGAAGAAGCGACCGAAAGAGATTCCCGTCAAATTTCCGGCCGCCGCTCCCGGCTTCATTCTGAAGAACGATGTTCCGGACCTCGTTCCGGCGTACCGCAGCTGCGTGCTGGAAATGGAAGCCACGGCACCGACGCCGGCCTGGATGAAGAGAAGATTGCAGGCAACGGGATGGAGATCGATCAATCTTGTCGTTGACATCACGAACTACGTCCTCATGGAAGTGGGGATGCCGCTCCACGCGTTTGATATCGATGACTTCAAGGGCGATCTGCACATCAGGAAAGCCGTGAAGGGAGAACAAATTACAACGCTCGACGGTGCGACCCGCGCATTGCCTGACGGCGCGGTTGTCATCAGTGATGATGCGGGAATTTTCGATCTCTTCGGCGTCATGGGAGGGCTTCGAACCTCGAACAAGGAGACAACAAACCGTATCTTCCTGCAGGCCGGCATTATTCAGCCGACGTCGGTGCGCAAGACGATGTTGGCAATGGCACACAGAACCGATGCTTCGACCGTCTACGAGAAAGGCGTGGCACTCGCCACCGCGGAGCAAGGTCTCAAGCGGGCCATCGAGTTGTTCCTGTCTTTACACCCGCGTGCACGCGTTGCGTCGAAACCCATTCAATGGGGAACGATCAAGCCGCTGAAACCCGTGACGGTTGGGGCGGAAACGCTGACCCGGAAAACGGGCACGATCATCACACCTGCTCAAGCCAAGAAAATCCTGACCGATCTCGGATACAAGGTTGCCGCTCGCGGAAAGATTATGTCGGTGACTCCGCCGCTCTGGCGACCGGACACGACGATCGCCGAGGACGTGGTGGAAGAAGTGGCGCGCATCCACGGCTACGACAAAGTGCTGCCCGTTATGCCGGACGCATCGACGGTTCCGCCGCCGCGCGATCCGCGACGACATGAAATCCGCGACGCACTGAAAGAATCCGGCTACGTGGAGATGGTTCATCTGGCGCTGATGTCACCTGAACTGCTCCGGAAAATGGGGATCGGACAGCATGCCGTCGCCATTGAAAATCCTCTGGGAGAGGAATTATCGATCCTCCGGCCGTGCCTCCTGCCAACCCTGCTCCTCACGACTGCTCGCGAACTCAGATCCGACAACGGATCGTGCCTTAAAACCTTCGAAGTCGGTCATGCATTCGAAACGGGCAAGGAATGGGATGAGCTCTGCTTGCTCGTTGCGGCACGCGGGGAAACGACGCTCAAAGACGATCCGTTCCTGATCCTCAAAGCGGATGTGCTCGGAGCTCTGGATGCCGCAGGACAGAGTGCAACGATCAAACCGACCGAAAGCATCCACACGCTCGGCCATCCGGGCCGGAGCGCCGAAGTGCTGGTGCAGGGCAAGAGGATCGGCTTGCTCTTCGAAGTGCATCCGAAAATTCGCGACGTCGCAGGACTCCCCTTCCGTGCCGCCGCGCTCGTTGCCGATATCGACAGTCTCAAATCGATGTCTCCGGAAACAACGCTCGCAGCGCCGCTCCCCATGTTCCCGTCAGTCGAGCTGGATGAAACGCTGCCCATCGGCACCGACGCGCATGGACCGATGATTGAACGCTCCCGCACACTGAATCCCCTGCTCAAAAACATTCGGGTCATCGATCTCTACACGAAGGATCCCGATATTCGCACCATCACACTGCGCTTCACCTACCGCAGCGACGAGCGCACGCTGACGCAGCAAGAGGTGGAAAAAGTACATGAGGGGATCGTGGAAAAATTGAGGAATGGTTAAATTGTTCCATTGCTAAATTGTTAATGTGCAATGGCAACCTCCGTGCTCGCTTGCGAACAATTTAGCCATTTAGCCATTTAACAATATTCATGAGATTGCTACAGTTCGGCTCGTTTTCTATGAAGATTTACACCAAGACCGGCGACCGCGGCTCCTCCGGTCTCATGGGCGGCAAACGCGAATCGAAAGCGGATCTCCGCTTCCACGCCATCGGAACCGTTGACGAGCTCAACGCCTGCCTCGGCATCACTCTGACGGAACAATCGTTGCCTGCCGAATTGAAAAAAGAAATTATGGAAATACAGCACCTCCTCTTCCGCGTCGGCGCGGATCTGGCGACTCCGATCGGCGGAAAGGTGACGATTGAGCGAATCGACGCCGGAAGTGTGAAAAATCTGGAGGAATGGATCGATGCCATGGAAGCTGACCTCCTGCCATTGAAACAATTCATCCTCCCCGGCGGTTCTCCCGCGGGCGCCCTTCTCCATCAGGCCAGAACCGTCTGCCGCCGCGCGGAACGCTTCATTGTCGCACTCGGCGAAAAAGAACAACTGACGACGGCGATGCTGCCGACCATCAACCGGCTCGGTGATTACCTGTTCGTGGCGGCGAGGTATGCGAATCGGAAGAATGAGGCTGAGGAAATAGAGGCTAAAACAAAAAGTAGCAAGTAGTAGGGAGTGAGTGGTAAGGGATTGATTATTATTGTTCGCGCTACCTGCTCCTTCCTACCTGCTACCAGTCGGATGAACAACTACCTCACTGTTCTTGAGGTAGTAGACCAGCATTGCACCGGAATCATCTATCCGCTCGACGGAGAAATCCTTGAGAAGCACGGATTCGAATTTCCGCCTGTTCACCGTCGCATGCGGTCGACCGAGATAAGCCTCCAGCTTCCGCATGATCGGTGCATCCGGATGCGCGAGATTGGGCATATCCAGAACGACACGGGCAGCCGGTCGTAAGACCCGATGCAATTCTCTGAGCGCACGTTTGCAGTACGCCAAATTCCAGTACTCCAGCACGCCGATCGCCGCGGCGATATCGAAGAACCCGTCATCGAAGGGCATCCTCGTCATCTCCGCAACCTCCAGTCCGCCGATCCGGATGCCATGATTGTTCGCATAGCTCCGCATCGCCTTCACGAGCGCAAGGCTGATGTCCACTCCGAAGTATGTCGATGCCCAACGGCCATGATCATAATTGAACAGATCCGCTGAACTCCCGACGTCGAGGAACTTCATCCCTTTCTTCGGCTGCAAATAGGATCGGATCGCACGTCTTCCGCCGGTGCCTTGGCTGAGTTTCAGAAATCGTATTACCGCCGGTGAGTTGCGGAATGTCGCCGGAACCTTGGCCATCGGATCGATGTCATGGACATACTCCTCGACGGTCAGATCGTAGGCGTTTGCGATTTTTTTCAGACGATTCTGTGTGCCTTTTCCCATCATCCCGCCTCCGGAAACGGATACGCAAAATTGAGCCAGACGAAGAACAGGAAAAGCAACCCAAGGGGAACGAAGATGCTTGCCGCAAGGACCGGAGAAGATTTTCCACGGGTCAAACTGCCATACAAACTCGCCCCCCCGTACAGCATGCCGACGAACAGCAGGGGCAAATCGATGACGGGGAGCAGAAATCCCGTGATCGCTGCGGCGATGCCCCGTCGCGAGAGGACGATCAACGTCAACGTGAGAATGCCGGCTGCATAGAAGAAGAATCCGGAGGCGCGCTGTAGGGAGTCCATAGAACAAGTTTACCAGTTTACTGGTTTGGTAGTTTACTGGTTTCAATGCAATTCAAGTACCGAAGATTTTCTGCTACAAAATTAACCACCAAACCACCAAACCAACCCGTTACTTTAATTTTTTCTGCACCGTCAGCCTCTTCCTCCCCTGACTCCTGCGGCGCTTCAGCACACGCTGACCGGTCTTCGAGGCTGTCCTCGAGAGGAATCCGTGTACACGCAGACGCCGACGCCATTTCAATTTACCGAGCATAGAGCGGATGGAGGGTACAGAAGGATGAGAAGATGCGTCAAGCGGGAAGTGGTCATGAAATTTGCACGACAACAGTCATAATGAAGGCTTAGCCTCGTTCAAGCCATGGATTATCCAACCAAATCGACGCCTCTGAATGCCCCGATCATCAACATTCTGGAACGGCGCTGGAGTCCGAAGGCGTTCAGCGACACCGAACTGCCGCTCCAGTACCTTGAATCCCTCTTCGAAGCGGCGCGCTGGGCGCCAAGCTGTTTCAATGAACAGCCGTGGAGATATGTCTACGCTCAGAAGTCGGATCCGAAACGACCGGCAATGGAATCACTCCTCGATGAAAGTAACGGCTGGGCGAAGCAAGCCGGATTGCTCATCGTCAGCTTCACCTCACCGACGTTCGCCAAAAACGGCAAGGAGAACAGGCACGCCATGCACGATCTGGGATGCGCGAGCGGCTACCTCGTGCTCGAAGCGACCGCCAGAGGACTCATCTCGCACCAGATGGCGGGATTCTCCGTGGACAAGGCGAATGAAACACTCAACGTTCTGAAAGAATTCATCCCCGGTTCGATGATCGCCATCGGTTACCCCGGCGATCCGCAGGCGCTGCCGGAGAAACTCAGGGTACGAGAAGCGGCACCGCGGACACGGAACAAGAGCGAAACATTTTCATTCAAAGGTTTGTGGATGTAGAGACGGGAATTTTTGTGAGGGAATCAACGAGATGACGCGGAAAGTGCTCAACTTCCTTTGAGGAGAATGCGTGCATTCCTCGATTTTCCATTGTCAATTTTCCATTTTCAATTGTACATTCCCGTCATGTTCACCCTCACCCGCCTCGCATCCGGCCTCCCCGTCCTCACTGCGCCCACGGACGGCACAGCCGCAGTCACGGTTCTCGTCTTCGCCGGTGCGGGCAGCCGCTACGAAATCGAGAAGACGCGCGGCATCAGTCACTTCCTCGAACACATGTTCTTCAAGGGAGGCAAGAAGTACAAGACCGCGGCTGAAGTGAGTATGACCATCGACGCGATCGGAGGAGATTTCAACGCATTCACGGGCAAGGAATACGCGGGGTACTACGTCAAAGTCGCCGCAGAGCACGCGGAGCTGGCATGTGATGTCCTCTCCGACATGCTGCTGCACGCGCGGTTTCCGGATGAGGAAATAGGGAAAGAGCGCGGCGTGATCATCGAGGAGTACCGGATGTATCAGGACACGCCGATGTATCAGGCGGGATGGGACTTCGAGACCCTGGTGTATGGCGACCAGCCGCTGGGATGGGACACAATAGGAACAGAAGCTGTGATTCGTTCGGTGAAGCAGGGAGACTTCATGAAGCACAAGCAGGCGCTCTACACGCCGGATAATCTCGTCGCAACGTTTGCCGGAAAAATCGATCCCGGTCTTGCGGAACGTCTTGCCAAGAAATACTTCGGCGGCATCGGCGGCACGAAGGACGGCACGATTGCCAAGCTCAAGCCGCATGCCGGCAAGCATGTTGCACTGACGACCAAGGGAACGGAACAGGCTCACCTCGTCCTCGGCGTCGAGGGTGTTTCCGCACTCAGTGACGATCACTTCGCGCAGAAGATTCTCTCGGTCATCCTCGGTGGATCCATGAGCTCCCGCATGTTCCTGCGGATCCGCGAAGCGCGGGGACTGTGCTACTACATCTCCACGACGACCGACAACTATCTGGACACCGGCCTGCTTTCAACCCGCGCAGGCGTCGATCAGACGCGCCTGCACGAAGCCATTTCGGCGATTCGTCACGAGTACGAACTGGCGGCAAAGGACGGCATTACGAAGGAAGAGCTCCGCCGCGCGAAGGATTTCCTCAAGGGAAAAATCACCCTCTCAATGGAAGATTCTGAGGAGCGCGCGCACTTCTTCGGCAAGCAACAGCTTCTCTATCCCGAGGTGCGCGATCTGACGGAGTACTTCGAGAAGATTGAGAACGTATCAGCGGAACAGATCAACAAGTTGGCGGCGAGATTGCTCAAGAAGGAAAATCTCCGGCTCGTGGTCATCGGAAAAGAGAAAGAAGAAAAGAAGCTGGAAGAGCTGATTTGCGATTAAGAGGAAATACCACCGCACCTTCTTCGATAAGACGGCTGCCCAAAACCTCAATCTGCACCATGATCATGTTCTCGCTGTTGATATGATTCCAGAATAATCTGCGCTCCTTCATTGATTTTGATACGCTCTCTTTCCTTTCTGTTGATTGCGAGGAGGGAAGTCATCAAGTCTCGAACTGGTTGCCGTAGACCACCAAACTCAACTTCCATTGTTGCTCCACGAGCCCATTCTTGAACTGCATCTGAAACACCGAACAACCGAAGCATCTCGGTTCCCACGGGATACCCTGTGCTTTCTTCCGGAGCTTCCGACATATATAAATATATTAAAACTATATTTAGCATTGTCAATGGTGCGATTTCCCTATTGTTTCCCTAGGATACCGCCACTTCCTCACTCCCTCACACTCATGGACCAAACCCTCATCCTCCTCAAGCCCGACAGCATCAAAGGAAAATTCTGCGGCAAAGTCATCAGCCGCTTCGAAGAGGCGGGGTTCACGATCCGCGGGTGCAAGATGATGAAGCTGGATGCGAAGATTCTCCGCGAACACTATGCGCACGTCGCCGATAAGCCGTTCTATCCGGAGATCGAGAAGTTCATGTCTTCAACGCCGGTACTGGCAATGGTCATCGAAGGCGACAACGTCGTCGACAAAGTGCGTGACATGCTCGGCGTCACCGACAGCCGCAAGGCGGCCCCCGGCACGCTCCGCGCCATGTTCGGCACCGACGTGATGGTCAACGTCGCACACGCGTCGGATTCCAAGGAGACTGCAGCCAAGGAAGTGGCGCGATTCTTTAAGCAGGAGGAGTTGTTCGAGTATTAAGCTTCGGGTTTTGTCATCAAATCGGACTTCCAGAGAACATCCTTTCCAAATTGTTCAGTGAGTGTTGCTACGGCAGAACAAACAGCTTGGGTTTCTCCGGAGACCACCAACTTTGAAAGTTCCTCTTTTCCTTTTCCATCAGCCGTTATTGTTTCGCCTGTCCGCTCAATCGAAGCACCAGTTTGCGCTTCCATTACCGTGGAAACTGCATCGGGCCTCACTCCAATGACGATGAACGAATTTTTCATGTAACTATAATAATCAATTGATGCTATTTGTCAACCCCCTCCCATCACCTCGTAATTACCCCACTCCCCGCCGTCGCCCCCTCCATCACTCTCTGCTCCAGAAGCCAGACCTTGGCGGCGTCCAGCTGCGGATCCTGATCCTGACGGAACTGTTCCGGCGTCCGGTCGATAACGATATCCGGCGTGACGCCCTTCTTGCCGAGATCGTGACCCGCCGGCGTCAGCCAGCGCGCAACTGTGACCCGCAGCATGGATCCTCCGGGCAGATCCAGCACTTCCTGGACCGTACCCTTCCCGAAGCTCTGCTGGCCGATAATGGTCGCGCGTTTCGTATCCTGCAGTGCTCCCGCAACGATCTCGGAGGCACTTGCCGAACCCTGATTGATGAGCACCGCAAGCGGAATGTCCGGTAAGAGCGGATCGCCGTGAACCTTGTGGACTTCCGAGGCATCGGCGCGACGATCGACGGTGACAACCGTGCCCGATTTCACGAAGAAGGAGACCAAGTCCACGGCGCCCTCCAGATAGCCTCCTCCGTTGTACCGGAGATCGAGCACGAGCCCCTTCACCTCTTGCGCTGCAACCGCATCCAGTGCCGACCTCAGCTCCTGCATGGACGAATCCCCGAACTGATTGAGCGTGACCACGGCGATGGTGTCGGCCCCCGTCCCGATCGTCTTCGACTCGACGCTGGGAACATGGATGTTTTCACGGGTCAGGGTGACCTCCGTCTTTTCCTGTGAAGGGGGACGAATGAACAAGAGCGTCACCGTCGTTCCCTTCGGACCGCGGATCATCTTCACCACTTCATCCAACTCCATGCCGCTGACGTTCGTGCCGTTCACATCCGTAATGATGTCTTTCGGTTCCAATCCCGCACGTTCGGCGGGGGATCCCTTGAGCGGCGCCACGACCGTCACTTCCCCCTCCACGAGATCAAGCTGGGCGCCGATCCCTTCCAACGTCCCGCTGAGGCTGTCCTGGAACGACTTCGTGTCCTTGGGCGTCATGAACACCGTGTACGGATCGCCTACCGCATCGACCAGACCGCCGACGGCACCGAACACCAGAGTATCCGCAGTCAGTGCATCGGGCATGAGGTAGTGCTTCTGGAGGAGCCGCCACACGCTCCACAGCAGGGAGATGTCGACCGTTTGTTCCGGATCGCCGTCGATGACCTTCCCGCTGCCGGTCTGCGTGAAGAGATCTTGAATCTTTCCCCGCTCGATCGCCAGTTGATGCGTCTGATAGCTGCTGCCGAGACCGAAGCCGAGGAAGAGCGCGACCACGGGCAGCAGAATGACGGTGATGATGCGAAGTGACTTCATACGAATAGATGATGCATTCGAAGCGGAGATACAGACGTAATGAATTGCGTGGTCATATCATGAACAACCTCGGAACAGAGGATATACTGTGTGCATGTCAATCAGGCGACAATCCCCCGCCCGTGCCAAGTCGAAGAAAACCGGAAAACGTTCAACTTCGGGAACGAAGAGGGCGAACTCTCAACCGCTGATCGACAAATCCATGCCGGTTGCGGAAATCGCCTCCCTGCACCCGTATGCGGCGGATGTGCTCGCACAATACGGATTGGCCTGCGCCAGCTGCGCACTGGGCGGCTATGAGTCGCTGGAAGAAGGATGGACGATCCACGGTCTGTCGGAAGCGGAGCAGAATAATTTGATCGCGGACTTGAACTTTCTCCTCTCAGGGAAACCGCTGCCGGTAAGAAATGAGCGACTCGTACTGACAACGGCTGCCGCAGGTGCTCTCCGCAATGTTGTGGAGGAAAGCGGAAAAGCAACCTGCATGTTGCGGGTGATGCAGGACGGTCATGGCGGGTACTGCCTCGAGTTCACGGAAACGAAAACAAGCAATGATGTCATCGCGTCACATACGGATTTTCCCGACGTGTCTCTGATCGCCGATCCGAAGCTGCTCAAAAGCGTCGGCGGCGCGACGGTGGATTTCAGGGAAGGACGGTTCAAGTTGGACATCGGGAAGCAGCCGAAGAAAAAGGAGGAGAGGAAAAAGAGGATGAGAGGATGAGAGGAAAACAAGATATCTTCTCCTCCTCTCTCAAGATAAGGTATACGCCTTTGGTGACTTTTGCGACTCGCGAGGTGACCTTCAGCTCAAGGGTATGAGGAACGTTGGCAATTACAGAGTGTCCATACCCGGAAGGAGGGAGAGTTGAGGCGATTGTCCCGGGATAAGA
>JAQTSK010000091.1 GCA_028711345.1 Candidatus Peribacteraceae bacterium | reverse complement strand
CGATCCGATGATGGACATCAGAAAATCGCGATTCAAGTGAAAGAGATCCGTGAGTCCGCCGCCGCTTTTGATGACTGCGATCGCCGATCGCTTCGATGGATCCGGGGCCGTTCGAAAATATTCGTTGAACGGAATTCCCTGATGCCGAAGCAGCTGTCTTCCGGCTTCGGCAAGCAAGCCGTCGCCCCAGTTGCCGCTGACTCTGAAGTAATCCACACGCTCTCCTTTCAGATCACGTACGTAGTCAGCGGGAGTCAATTCCCGGTAGCGCACAATCGTCGTTCGGTGTTCTGCTGATTCGGAAATCTCCAGAGTGTTTCTGACACGGCTCCAGAGGTTGCTGTCGCCGTACTTGAGCATGTTTTGGAAGATACTCATTGTGCGGAAAGGAATCGGCAGCCTCTGATGTTTCAGGCGCAACCTGTCCGAATGCGGCATGTGCGTACAGCTGCCGCGGACAAAAAATCGCTGACGGCGACCCGACCGGACCAGACGCGCATACAGATCATAGTCATCCCAGCCGTAGCAGGTGATGTGTTCATTGAACCCGTTCACCGCAAAAAAATCAGACCGGTGCACGAGAAGCAAGCCGCTCAGTCCTTTGCCCACACGGCTGAAATGTCCGCTGATGAATTCTTGTTCACTCAGCCGATGCAGGATGAAAAAATCCGGTGAGAGCTGAACGTCCGAGTCAATTTTGAGAAGCGTTGCGTGGCGCGCGTACCGTGCCGCCAGATTGTATGCCCATGCCAGTATGAAGAGAGGTTGATGGTCGACGCGGATGATCCGGATGCGCGGATCGCTCCATTGTTTCAGCGATGTCGAGAGGGGGATCTTCGAGGACCAATCAATGATGATGATTTCTCGGATGCATTCGTGTTGCAGCCACGTCGGAAGAGCGCGGAGCAGGAATTGGGTGCGGTTCTTCACGACCGTTATTGCGCTGATTCCTTCCTCTCCTCCGGTACACGTATCGACGATCCGCGGCATGTCTCCATCGATTTCATAATCACACAGCCGCACAGGCGGCGGGGGGAAGTGCCGGGCCAGAAATGTCAGAAGCGTTCTCTTCAGGGAATCCAATGATTGCATGCAGGTGAGTATAGCAGCGCTTTCCCCTGTCAAAAATGCCCCCAGCAGCCTACAATCCCGCGTCTCCTCATTTCTCATTTCATGGATCACGGCGATGTCATCCTCCGGTTTTCGGACGTCAGTTTCTCCTACGATCAGCGCAAGCCGATTCTCGCAGCGGTCAATTTTTCCATACGCGAGCATGCCAAGCTGACCATCGTCGGGCAGAACGGAGCCGGCAAGAGCACCATCTTCAAAATCATCACGGGGGAATTGAAGGCGCAGCAGGGCGAGATCCACCGGAAGCACGGCGCCACCATCGGCATCGCGAAGCAGGTGATGCCGCCCGAGGATTTGGACAAGACCGTCGAGGAATTCTTTGCCGGAGCGTTTCCGGAAAAGAAGTACGATCTGGAGCGGCACATCAAGAAGGTCACCGAGGCGGTGCATGTGAGAGCGCCGAAGGAGAAGAAGATCCGCGAGTTCTCCGGCGGGCAGAAGGCGAGGTTGCTCCTCGCATTCGCTCTGATCGCCGAGCCCGATTTGCTTCTGCTCGATGAGCCGACCAACAATCTGGATGCGCAGGGAATCGATCATCTGACGCAGTTCCTGATCGAGTACGATAAGACCTGCATCGTCATCTCCCATGATGCCGCGTTCTTAAACTGTTTCACGTACGGTGTGCTCTCGCTGGATGTCCACACGCACACGGTCAGCAGCTTCGTCGGCGACTACTTCGACGTCGTTGCCCAGATTCAGGAGCAGATCGAGCGCGACCAGCGGCAGAACGCGCGGATGGAGAAGGACATTCTGGACCGAAAGGAGAAGGTGAACTTCTTCTCGCACAAGGGCGGCAAGATGCGCAAGTTGGCCAGCAAGATGCGCGAAGCTGTGGAGGAGGATGAAGCCAACAAAGTCGAGGTGCGCCGCGAGGAGAAGACCATTCCGCCGTTCACGATCGATGCGACGGAGTTCACCAAGCCGCTCGTGACGATTTCATCGGTGACGGTCATGCAGGATCACAAACCGAAGAAGAAGAAAGTGGAGTTCATCGTGCGTCGCAGACATCGTCTCCTCATCAAGGGTCCGAACGGCATCGGCAAGAGTTCGCTCCTGGAATCCATGGCGGCGGGGAAGGAGAAGGGTGCCGTCATCACCGAGGGCGTGAAGGTGGGGTACTACCGTCAGGACTTCTCCGGATTGCCCATGAACAAAACCGTCTACGACGTTCTTGCTGACGAAATGGAGATGCCAAACCACCAGAAGATTTACGAAGTCGCCGCACGGTTCCTGCTGCCCGGCGACAAGGTGCAGACAAGGGTGGAAGCGCTGTCCGAAGGGCAGAAGGGACTTCTCTGCTACGCCAGATTCATGCTGCAGAAGCCGACATTGCTTATTCTCGACGAGCCCACAAATCACATCAACTTCCGCCATATTCCCATCATCGCGGAAGCTGTGAATCAGTACGAAGGCGGTTTGATTCTCGTGAGCCACGATCAGGAATTTTTGAGCAATATCCGGATGGATCAGGAGATGGATCTGGGGGAGCTGTAATACGATATTTCGAAGATTCGTATCGTTTCAATGTCCCGTTGCTGCGGTGAAATGATCGGGATCAGGTTCATCCGGTTTGTGAGATCACATGATTTTGGTGAAGTGATGTTGGATGACCGATGTTCATGTGTACAATTCTTCCGCCATGTCTTTCAAGCATCCTCTCCCGCATGCGGTCCGTCATGCTCAGGATCTACGTAAACGATC
>JAQTSK010000090.1 GCA_028711345.1 Candidatus Peribacteraceae bacterium | reverse complement strand
CATCGGCATCGTGATCTTCCTGTGCTTCTTCATTGCCTATGTGAAGCTGGTACTGCCGTTGGTACGGATGCCGGTGAAGAAGTGGATAGCCAAACGAAAGAAAAATACTGAAGAAATTGAAGACACAACGATCGCACGAAGAAAGGATGAGAGGAAAAAGAGGATGAGAGGATAAGAGGAATATTACATACAGATCATTTGCAGCGTTCCTCTCCTCCTCTCCCACCTCTCCATACTCTCCTCCTCCGTATGCTACTCTCGCTCCCGCATGTCATCCGACCAGAGCGCCATCCTCACCGGCTTGAACGAGCAGCAGAAGGAAGCGGTGAACACGCTCTCGGGGCCGCTGCTGATCCTCGCGGGGGCGGGATCCGGCAAGACGCGCACGCTCACCCACCGCATCGCCAACCTCATGGCGAACGGCATCCCGCCCTGGCAGATCCTCGCGGTCACCTTCACGAACAAAGCGGCGGCGGAAATGAAGGAACGTATTTCCCGCATCCTCCACATCGTCACCGGAGAGGAACTTCCCTCATCGATCATAGGGAGTGGATCAGGGGGAGGTAAACTTCCGGTGTCCGGCACGTTCCACTCTCTCTGCACGCGGATCCTGCGGCGCGACATCGAACACATCGGACGGAACCGCTCGTTCGTGATCTACGATAAGGATGATCAGGAGAAAGTGATGAAAGAGGTACTGCGGGACATGAACATCGCCCCCGAGGAACTGAAACCGAGGACGGCACTCGCCATTATGGGACAGTACAAGTGCGAGGCGATCGGCCCCGCCGAAGCACGGACCAAAGCGACCGGCGCCACCGAACTCCGCACTGCGGGAATCTATACCGCGTACCAGAAGAAGCTGCTCGAATCGAACGCGCTTGATTTCGATGATCTCATCACCGAAGCGGTCCGGCTGTTCACGGAATGTCCCGAGATCCTGAAGCGGTACCAACACACGTGGCGCTACCTGCACGTCGACGAGTATCAGGACACGAACCGCGCGCAGTACCTCTTCATCAGCCTGCTGGCGAAAGAACACCGCAACCTCTGCGTCATCGGTGACCCCGACCAGTCCATCTACGCGTTCCGCGGCGCGGACATCCGCAACATACTGGATTTCACGAACGAGTATCCGAACGCACGATCGATCAAGCTGGAGCGCAACTACCGATCCACGCAGGAAATTCTGGACGCCGCCGACGGCGTCATCGCGGCAAACCCGAACCGGCCGCAGAAGAAGATGTGGACGGACCGGAAATCCGGCATCAAGGTGGATCTGAAGGAAGTCATCGACGAACGGCGGGAAGCCGAAGAAGCCATCCGCATGGCCATCGCGAAGCGGACTGCGGGCGTGCCGCTCAGAGAGCAAGTCATCCTGTACCGGACGAACGCGCAGTCGAGACTCTTCGAAGAATCATGCCTGCGGGCGGGCATCCCCTACCGCATCCTCGGCGGGCTCAAGTTCTATGCACGCAAGGAAGTGAAAGACATCCTCGCCTACCTGCACGCCATTCTGAATCAGGAAGACGTGGTCTCCCTCCTCCGCATCGTCAATGTGCCGCCGCGGAAAATCGGGGATACGACGCTGGGTCGTCTCCGGAACTTCTGTGCGGAGCGGACGCTGACCCTCTGGCAGGCGATGAAGCATATTCCGATGGTGGAAGGCATCTCAGAAGGAGCCAAGAACCGCATCGGGGACTTCACGGCATTGCTGGAACAGGGAAAGATCCGTGCGCAGTCCGCGGTCGTGAGCAACCTCACGGAATGGATCATCAAGAAAACGGGGATGGAGAAATACGTCCGCGACGGCACCGAAGAAGGCGAAGAGCGATGGGAAAATATTCTGGAATTGCTGTCGGTCACGAAGAAGTACGACAACCTGCCGGCGAGTGAATCTCTCGTGAGCTTCCTCGAGGAAGTGGCGCTGGTCTCCGAAGTGGATAAATTGATCGACTCCGGCAAGGATGCGCTCACGCTGATGACGCTGCACCTGTGCAAGGGGCTGGAGTTCTCCTCGGTCATGATCGTCGGCTGCGAGGAAGGACTGCTACCGCACGGATCGTCCAATTTAGATCGCGCGCAAATGGAGGAAGAACGCCGTCTCCTCTACGTCGGCATGACCCGTGCGAAAGACACACTGACACTGCTGCACGCCATGAGCCGCTCGCGGTGGGGGGACACGCAGAGCAACCCACGCAGCCGCTTCCTCGACGATATCCCCTCGGAAGTCATCAATCCGCTGAGCGACATTTTGGAAAGCAAGTATTCGTGGCTCTCGGCACCGAGGTCAAGCTCAGAGTCCGGTGGTCAAGCGCCGACACGATCGCATACAACATCCGCTATCAATGAATTCAATCAGGACACGGAGAACGATTGGCTTCAGCACAACGAAGAGGAGATCACCGACGGCATGCGCATCCTTCACCGATCACTTGGTCAAGGCACGGTGCTGCGCCGCAGCGGCGACATCATCGAAGTGCGTTTCGACAGCGGCTCAACGAAGAAATTGGCAATCGGCATCGCACCGATAAGGATTCTGAAGGAGATAAGCGGGGATTTGCCGTTCTAAAGAAAAAGCACACTTAGGATCAAGCTCGAAAGAAGTAGAAGTAGATGGAAAAAATTCGAAAAGTAAGGTATAATCATAGGAAAACACACAGTTCATGGACCTACAAACATACCTCAAAGGCTGCGAATTATTCTCTCATTTTCGGGTTATAGGGAATCGATGAATGCTAATTTAAGCAGTTTTGGGCTAAGGTAAGAGCAATACTCTTTCCCAATTCTTTATGCCCAAAAAAAGTGTCCCTGCTGTGGCTCATTTCGAATCAAGAAATAT
>JAQTSK010000056.1 GCA_028711345.1 Candidatus Peribacteraceae bacterium | reverse complement strand
ACTTGTACTTCTCCGTCGCCTTGAGCTTCCGAATCCGATCCACGAATGCCAGAACATCCTTCTCCTGCTTCGTTCCTTTCACCAGAGTTTTGACGAGCGGATGCTCCGGCGCGATCACGACGAAGGTCTGCGCCTTGAACGTCTGGGGAATGGAATCGTACACATCGAACGTAATGTCCGTATCTTTCACCTTCATGTGCAGGTTCGCTCCTTCGCTCCTGTCGATCCAGTTCCGCTGCATCAGCTTCGTCTTCTCCGGCCAATCCAGATCCTTGAGTCCGTCTAGTAGCGGCTGGGCATACTTTTTGGTATTCCAGTACCACTGCGGTAGCGCCTTCTGGATGACCTCCGTCTCGCACCGTTCGCACTTGCCTTCCCACACTTGCTCGTTTGCCAGCACGGTCTGACACGACGGGCAGAAATTCACGTTCCCCTGCTTCTTGTACGCGAGTCCGTTCTTGAACATCTGCAGGAACAACCACTGCGTCCACTTGTAATACGCGGGATCAGACGTGTTCACCATCTTGTCCCAGTCGTACATGCACCCGATGCGCTTGAGCTGTTTGATCATGGTCTCCACGTTCTTTTTGGTCGACGCGTCCGGATGGATGCCGGTCTTGATGGCGTAATTCTCTGCGGGCAAACCGAACGCGTCGAAACCCATCGGTGTGAACGTGTCGTACCCCTGCATCCGCATGAAACGGGCAAAGGAATCGGCGGGACCGAAGTTGTACCAATGCCCGACATGCAACTTGTCGCCGCTGGGGTACGGAAACATCACATGCGAGTAGTACGGCTTCTTGGCTTTCTTCAGATCAACGGAATAAATCTTTTCCTCTTCCCACTTTTTCTGCCACTTGGCTTCGACGGCTGTTGGATCATAGGGGGTTTGCATGATTTGATCATACAGTCTGAGAGAAACGCTTCGCAAAGCAATCGCTGCCTCCTGGCCCAATTCCGATCAGTAAAACGAATGTGATTGACAAAAAGTTAAGTAGTATTAACATAATCTGCAATATTCCCCCTTCCCATGTTTACCCTCAATAAAATCATTGTTACCGATTCTGAGCAGCGGCTGTTACGCAAACTTGAATCAGATGGAGAAGTACCGAACAATATCCTTCATGCAAGACATGCACCGATTTCATATCTTGTCGAGAGAGGTGTCTCTGATCGAACGATCACCTGTTTAGGCGCTGCGCTAACAAGTGATCAATTTCCAGATGTTGCAGAAGACGTCGCACGCGAAGCAGCATTCCGTCAATCACGAGGAATCGCTACGGATGATCTGGACGAGTATGTGCGGGCAGTGGGACAGGCTCAACATAATCCCAGAACAATGCATGCCACAGATCTTCGTCTCCTCAACTAAGGAATCAGCTTAAAAGAATATTCCCTCATGGCTTGAATACTCTGACTTGCTAATTTTTATCGAAATACTTTGCAAATGATTGTGTGTAAATCGGGGAAAGTAACAGCATAAAACCCTATCCCCTGACACCTAACACCTATACCCTACCCCGTGCTTCTCTCCGCAGCACAATGTCAAAGTTACCGACTGTTGCCATTATCGGTCGCCCGAACACGGGAAAATCCACGCTCTTCAACCGGCTGATCGGCAGCAGGAGAGCGATCGTAAGCAATGTACCAGGTACCACGCGTGACCTCCTCAGCCAGCGCATCGACGGCGATAACGTTTCTTATCTCCTCCTCGACACCGGCGGCATCGGCGCGACCAGAGACAAGGACTTCGAGAAGGACGTTGCGGGGCAATCATTGCTGGCAATCGAGAACGCCGATGTGATCCTGTTCACGGTCAACGGGAAGGAGCCGATCACGAAAGATGATCTGACCATCGTCTCGATCCTGAGGAAGAAACGCAAGCGGCATGTACCCGTCATCGTCCTCATCACCAAAGCGGATACTCCGGAAATGGAAGATTCCATCATCCACGACTACCACGACGTGAACATCGGCGAACGCATGATGCCCGTCAGCGCGCCACACCTGATCGGCATCGATGAACTGAGTGAAGCTATCGAGGAAGAGCTCCTGAAGCTGCACTTCGAAAAGTCGGACGACGAATCAACGGATGTCCCGATCCCGCGCATCGCCATCGTCGGGAGACCGAACGTCGGCAAGAGTTCCATCGTCAATGCGCTGATGGCGCCGTCGCTACGGGAAATCAATCCCATTCTCGTCTCCCCCATCGCCGGCACGACCCGCGACAGCATCGACACGTTGGTCCATTACCATGATCAGCCGTACATGCTGGTGGACACGGCGGGGCTCCGCAAGCGCGCGCGGGCGAATGAGGACGAGGTGGAACGCTACTCCGTGATGCGCACGCTGAGCGCGGTGGAAGGAAGCGATGTCGTGGTGCTGGTTATTGACGCGTCCGTGATGGTGACGCAGCAGGACAAGAAGATCGCAGCGTTGGCGAGCGAAAGCGGCAAAGGGCTCATCATTATCGTCAACAAAATCGATCTGCTGAAAGGCGAAGCCAGGAAGCAGCGGCTCAAAGACATCGAGACGCTCCTTCACTTCTGCCGGTTCGCCAAGTTCATCCCCTGCTCCGCTCTCACGGGAGAAGGCCTCACGAAGCTCTTCGACGTGGTGGAAGCCGTGCAGTTGAGCCGCGTGCGGAGAATCTCCACGCGGGAACTGCAGCGCTGGTTCCAGCAGGTCATCCACGGCGAACCCATCGGGCAACTCACGACCTGCAAGCACTTGACACAGGCCAAGGACATCCCGCCGACCTTCGTCCTCTTCGTCCGCGACCCGAAGCGTATCTCCATCTCACAACTCCGGTTCCTCGAGAACCGCTTCCGAGAAACGTTCGGCTTCGACGGCACGCCCATCCGGTGGATCATGAAGGCGACGGAGCGAAAGGAGAGCTATAAAAGTGAGTGACCGGTTTTTGGTTCATAGTTTTTGGTTTCTTGTTATTGCCCGATCCAAGGAATCAAATACCGTTAAACCAGAAACCATCAAACCAGAAACCAGCAACCTCATCCCCTCCCCTTCCTCGAATCCTTCACCCGTCCGTCTTCGTGAATGGGGAGCGGGTAGCGAACGATGACTTCTTCCAGTTTATCGAGCAGCTTGACCGGATCGTCATCGAAAACCATGTTCGGCGGGATGTGCCGCTTGCAGAGCTCGACGATCACGTGAGGAATGGCATTGGAGATGCCGCCCGACTTCGTGATGATGCCGACGGGGCGTCCCTCGTCATACGCAATCGTCAGCTCGTTCAGTGTGCCGATGCCGCCGCCGATGATGACGATGCCGTCACTTGAACGAATGTTGATGATGTCACGCTCCATGAATCCAAGACCCGTGAACATGATGATGTCATGCCCCGCAGGCGAGAGATATTCATTCACATGTTCATATTCGGAGAACGCCGGCGAAATGCCGATCGATAATCCCCCCTTCTCCTTGGCGCCCATCAACGCATCGTGCGGCAGACCCGGACAGGCTCCGTTGATGAAGATATGACCGCGGGTTGCTATCTCCTCGCCAAGCATCCGCGCCTTTTTGCGTGCAACGGGGTCTTCCACCTGCGGCCCGCTGGCGGAACCCATGACACCGATCTTCAGTCTGCGCTTAGTCACTTGGGGGATTTGGGAATAGGGGTTGGAATATTGGGATTGAACGCAGAGAGAATAGTAGCGAGAAACGGTATTCACCGGAAAACAGTCCCACCTAAGAAGCGAGTGCAGTGTGACAAAGCGCGGAGTGACCCGAATCACCGATCTGAAAGCATCGATCGTCCTCGCCGTTCACGAGAGCGAGACAAAGCGCGAGCATGTCACCGATCATTTGTCCTGAGGAAGATTCGATTGCCCCGAGCGCGTCCGAGCACAAGCGGACATCCTTCTTGTCCTTCGCCCAGGAAATTTTTTCCAGCACACGCTTGAGAGCGGGATCGGCATTGGCGATCGCAGATGCCAATACTTCGGTGGAATCTTCTTTCGATGCCAATGTCTCTCCGATCGTCTTCGCAACAGACGTAACGGCAGTCACAGCTTCCTGAGAAGTCAAAGTGTCGTCTCCGGTCGCAATCGCACTGAGGGAACTGACCGTTTCCACAGCCTGCGTCCCGCCAACCGTCCGGATGGCTGTCTGCACAACCGGAGTCCGGGCAGCGTTATCCAGTACCGCACTGGCACGAAGCAGCTGCACCGCACTGACCGGATTGCCGCTGAAGAACGACTTCACCGCAACCGTATCGATTGCCGTTGAATCATTCATGATCATCGCGCCGACGGAAGCGCCACCGGGCGGCACGAGCGCCGTCCCGATGAAGAGCCCGATTGCGCCGATGAGAACGAGGGAACGCATCGGGCTATTATAGCATGTTAAGGCGGTTGTATCCATTATAAATCCGACGAACGGGAGGATTCCGAGGAGTCCGAAGAAACCAGATCACATGATTCTTTGGTGGAGAAATAGTTTTCACATCGTCATGCCGCCTCACTCCGGCTCTGCGGAGCCACCTCTCTCCCGATGGGGGCGAGAGGGGAACCAAGGAATAATCGGACAAAGAGTTCCGTCGATCAATACAGTGCTCCCTTCGCCTCCGCAGAGGAGAAGGGACGGGGATGAGGCGGGCGAGGAGAAGCTGTTGCATCCTCCGAAGTGCCTTCGAGAACCTTCTCATTTTTCGGTCTAAGAAGCGAAATATTGTGATCATCGGTGAGCCGCCATATCGACTTTGCAACTTACTCCACCAAAGAATCATGTGATCCAAGAAACCGAGGATGCCGACGAACAATCGTCCTTCCTCGGACTCGCCTGCCCTCCATAGCTCGAAAGCGACGGAGGGTCGGACTCTTCGGTTTCCTCGGAATCCTTCCTCTGAAGGCACCATCAACTCACTCCAACTAACCACCTATTCTCCGCAGAATCTCCCTGCTCACGAACTCCCTGTCCCGACCGTACTTCAACCGCGACAGCTGCTTGAAGGCTTCCAGCGCCTTCGTGTCCTTCACGTACGTCGTGTCCAGCCACGGCTTCGGCACTTCGATGGAAAACGGCCGTGACGGCTGGCTGTCGATAGAGAGCTTCATGACGCCTTTGAACGCATCGAGGTTGACGAGGTCGGACTCGGAGAAGACCGGCGCCATTTCCTTCGCGCAGAACTCGGCGTCCTGCGGGCCGATCTTGTAGAACATCATCGTGCCGACGTTGCCGAAGACCGCGCCTTTCAGATTCACTGCACCGGAGAGCTTGGATTCTTTCTCCAGCTGATCGAGATACTGATGCGCGATGACCAGCCCGAGACGGTACTTGCGCGCTTCGGAGAGAATGGACTCGATGGAATCCGTGACGTAGTTCTGGAATTCGTCGATGTACAGGAAGAAGTCCTTGCGCTCCGCACTGGACTGGCGCTGACGGCGCATGGCTGCGACCTGAATCTTGTTCACGATGATCATGCCGAGCAGCTTGCTGTTGATGTCCCCGATCAACCCCTTGGAGAGGTTCATCAGCAGAATTTTCCCGCCGTTCATGATGTCCGTGAAGTCGAACGAACTGCGCACCTGACCGACCACGTTGCGGATCAGGGTGTTCGTCGTGAACTGACCGAACTTGGCTGCGAAGTACGGGATCATCTCCTGCTTCTCGCGCTGGCCGGTCTGCGCCATCTGCTTCTCCCAGAAAGACCGCACGATGGGATTCTTGACCTTGGTGACCTTGTACTTGCCCCACTCGTCGTCCGTGAAGAGACGAACCAGATCGGTGATGGCTCCGCCCTCTTCCTCGTCCGCCATCAACGTCAGACAGCCGTTTCTGAAATAGTCCTGAATGCGCGGACCGAAGATCTCTTCGCCGAACATTTTCACCATCATGTTCATGGCATCCAGAGCGATCAGGTCCCGCTCCTCCTCGGTCTTCCCCTCCAGCATGTTGAGACCCATCGGGCGTTCCGTGTCCGCAGGATTGAAGTAGATGATGTCGTCGGCGCGATCGCGCGGGATGTACGGCATCAGATCTTCGACGAGAGATCCGTGCGGGTCAACGACACAGAGTCCCTTGCGGTTGTGGAAATCCTGCCGCGCCATCAGCTGGATGACGGACGACTTGCCCGTACCCGTCTGTCCGATGACATAGAAGTGCCGGAAGCGATCTTCGTTCTTGATGAAGATTTTCTTCTTCTCACCGCGGACGGTGTTGAAGCCGAGGAAGAGTCCCTCCTCCGGCATGTTCTTGGGCGTCGGTGCGACCTTGAAGTTCTGCCACTTGATGGTCGTCACTTTGTTGTACTTGATGTTCGGCACGTGGAAGAAGCTTGCAAGCTCGCTGGTTCCCGCGATCATGCGGGGATACATCATCCGCTGGAGCGGCGTGGCGCAGGGTGCGCGGCGGATGAAGCGATGCACGATCTGGCGCTGATCGCTCAGATAGGGTCTATGGAACGAGTTACCGCGAACGGTGTTGAATTGTGCGAATGCGGCCTTCACCCCCTCAAGGACGTGATGAGCTGCTTCGAAAGAATCGGCTGATGCAACCAGTCTCACGACGCATGCGTACCCCGGATTCTGCGCCTTCTCATCCAGTGCTTTGGAACGCTCCTCCTGCACCGACGTTACGCGGTTACCGGTCGACTCGGCCTCCGTCTTCAAATCCACCACATCCTCCCCGCTGGTGAAAAACTCGAACAAGTTACTGAGCCACGAAACGGGGTTCCACCAACTGGCCCGGTGCTTCTTCGGATTGATCATTTTCACGGCTGCCTTGGCGAGTTTCTTCTGCCAACCGGACTCGACCGGCCGTATGACGAACTGGACCGCGGCGCCTTCGCTCGGTTTCAGCTTGGAGAATGCGTTGGTGATGGCATTGAGCGGATCGCTCTTCATCTCCGCGTACGCTTTGAAGGAGAAGGAATAATCCCTCGAAGGGAAGAGTGTTTCCGCGGCAACCTCGGACTGAGCGGTGAAGATGTTGTAATCCTCCACCTCGTCGACGATGGCATCCGGATAGAAGGAGGTGATCTGCTTCTCCAGAAGATGCGCGATGCGTCTGGGGCAAACGATGAAGAAGAGGATTTCCCCAGCCAGCGCGGCATACTCCAGTGACAGGAATTCCTGACCGCTCCAGAACCTGCTGAGCCGGGAATTGTAAATGCCGTACACCGACTGGTAGAGGTGATCCATGACCCCCAGCACTTCTTTGAAATCTTTGCCCGATGAAAATTGTTCACTCTCCTGTTCCTTGTCCTCCTTGCTCTCCTTCTTCGGCATCAGAATCTGCAGGAACACCAGCTGACGCTCCCGACGACGGTCGGCGAGCATGCGCAGCAGCCACAGCAATCCGTACACCGCTGCGACAAGAGCGGCGAGAAGCACGATGCTGCGGAAGAAGGTCATGTGTTGTGGGCAGTTATTCGCTCAAGGATGAGAAAATACTGGTATTTAGTATACCTGAAAGAGGGCAAGAAGGCAAAGAGGCAAGAAGGCAATAAGTACCTCTTGCCCTGTTGCCATTTTGCCCTGTTGCCCTACCGCAAATACCTCCCCCTGTTCGCATTGTGCTCATCATTCGTCACCGCGTAATGGATGACGCCGTCCGGACCATGGAGGTAGTACCAGAAGCGGGACTCCTCCGGTTTCAGCGCGGCGAGGAATGCGCTCTCACCGGCATTGGCAATGGGCGAGGGCGGCAAGCCCTGATTGCGGCGCGTGTTGTAGGCGGAGACGGTCTCGAAATCAGCCTTTGTAAGCGCATCGGTTTGCTTCTGCAGTTGATACCGCGTCGTGGCATCCACACCCAGCACCACGCCGTTGTCGATGCGCTTCCAGAGAATGCCGGCAACGATCGGCCTCTCCTCCCCGCGACGCGATTCCTCCTCGATGAGCGATGCCATGGTCACGATCTCCGGAAGTGTGCGACCTGACTCGCGAATCTGATCCTCATATCCCGTCACAATCTTCTTCCTGAATGTACCCAGCATCCGCTCGAGGAAAAATTTGGGAACGTACTCCGTCGCATTCACGGCATACGTTTCGGGGAAAAGGTAACCTTCCAGACGCGAACCGTAGCCAAGCTGAGCGGAGCCGGCAGCTTTCGACGGCAAAAAATCAAACGTTGAGAAATCGCAGCGGAACGCACAGTCGATGATATCGCCCGGATTGCCGAAACCCTTTTCAACCATCAAACGATCGATGTCCGCAACGGTGTATCCCTCGGGGATCGTCACGAGCATCTCTTCCGATTTCCCGGACCGGATGGCCTCCATGATCTCACGCATGCTTTGCGATTTTTTGAGTCCGAATGTTCCGGCCTGCAGCTTGGATGATGACCCTGCAAGTTTGGCGTACGCCTTGAACAGAAACGGCGAGCGGATCAGACCTTTCTCGTTGAGTGACTGTGCGATCCTGGAGAGAGACTCACCGGATTCGATTTTCACGAACACCGGAGTCTTGGCCGTGGAATCAACCGGACTCAAGCTATGCGAAACCCACCATGATCCAAGGACGATCAAAACAATGAAGAAAAGAAACTTTTTCATAGATCGATTGTACATTGTTCAATAATCAAAATGCTTGAACTTGCCGCGCAAAGCATTGCGCTCCTATTTATAAATAATTGAACTCATGCTGCTCCGCCGATTCCCAACTCCCCCATAATCCCCTGCATTCTGTCTGCAGACACAACTTGCGCTTTCTTGAGCGCACGGTTCAGGGCATCAACCAGAAGTGCAGGAATCCTCTCCGGCGGCACTCCCGGCCCGATCTCGACGGAAACTACCTCCATCGTCGCTGCGACGACCACCTTCACGCCGGACGCCTCGGCTTCCACGTGAATGTTCTTGAGCTCCTTCTGGACCTTCTTGGCCTCGCGCTGGAACTTGAATGATTTGCGGATATCGGAGAATGAGGGCATGGGGGAGAATGGAGAATGCAGAGAGAATGTAGAATGTAGAATGTAGAATGTAAAATGAATTACTGCGAGCAGTGATTGGAATATTGCATAAGGGAGCAGGATTCCTTCCTGCGGATAGAAATACCATTTACCGACAAGATAATCCGGAGAATCAATCATTTCCGCAGCAACGGCATCGTGCCGTTGGATGCAAGAACATTCAATGCAGTTCCGAGGCACGATGCCTCGGCTACGGAAACACTACCTTTATCGAGCAAGCCGGATCTTCGATGCTCGTATTTCGATCAAGCCATCTCTTCTCAAACCTTTCAACAGCTCATCGAACCACTGTTGATCATTCACCGATTCAAATCCGATCTTCCGTACGACTTCATCAATCGCGATCCAGCCATCGGCTCCTCTCAGTGCCTCCACCACTTTACCGCGAATGATCCGACGCGGGATGAACCGACCGTCAAGATCAATCCCCGGCTCACTCTTGTTCACTTTTTTTGTTCCGGCTTTTACTTTTCCATATGCCTTGCATATCGATCGTAGTTCCGAACTGAGCAGTTCCCATTTCGGGTTCGCTTTCGTCATGACGAGCGAGCCGTAGTCCATGAGGGCGGCATGCCAAGACGAAGAGGATTCCGAGGAAACCGAAGAAACCGAGGATCCCGACGAACAAACGGACGCATTACTTCCTCGGATTCTTCGGACTCCTCGGATGCCTCGGTTTCCTTTCCCTGACCCAATGGCTGCTTCCAGAACTTTACCCGCAATCCCGATCAGCTCCCGATCACCCTTCTCCCACGTCCCATCCACATTCTCCGGCCCCACAAAGAACCGATGCAGGATCCGGCGGATGTTTGTGTCGATACAGGGAGTCGGAATATTGAAGGCGAAATTTCGGATGGCACCGGCGGTGTAGTCCCCTATTCCCTTGATCGAGAGCAGAGATTCCATGTCCGTCGGAAATTGTCCTGAGAATCGATCGACGATCGTCTTTGCCGCATCCCGCAACCTGAGAGCGCGGCTGTTGTATCCCATTCCCTTCCACGCAATCAAAACTTCGGCATTCGATGCTTTTGCAAGGTCTTGCAATGAAGGAAATATCTGAACAAATTCTTTATACTTCACCATGACACGAAGCACCTGCGTCTGCTGGAGCATAATTTCCGAAACGAGGATCAGATACGCACGTTTATCCGGATCCTTCTCCGTGAGATCCCGCCACGGGAGGGTCCGCTTGTTCACTGCAAACCATTTCCAAAGCTCGCGAATGAAAATGCGGATGTGGGAATCGTCCAACATACTGTAACAATACGAGAACTCTTGCCGTTTTTAAAATTGTCAGTCAATCAAATGTGCATTTACTTCACTACCCTCTCATGCATGAAATCCCGCAGATGCCACATTACTGTCCGCCTCTCGCAAAGCAGTGCCGATATGGAGTAACACGTGCATGTTGCACGTGGTCGCATGGGCATCGTGCCCATGGTGGGATCACGGCGACGATCGCCGTGCAACCATCGGCTACAAGCCGATGCTACGGTCTTTCAAGCAATGTCTTGATCAGAGTCGTGAGCAGTGAGAAGAACCATCTTCCTGTTCCTGAGTATTTCTGCTATAATAAGCGTAAATATCAACTTCATTCATGCTGGATCAACTCCCCGGACAAGCGCGTCTGTTCCTCGAATCATTCGCTCCGGCTGCGGCAGCGCAACCGTCCCACCCACTGGTATCCGGGTTATCTTCTTTTGCCCTCATCGCAGCCGCCATCATCGGCTATCTGGGCGTCGCCATCATGGTCTACGGCGCCTTCCGTGCGGCGTTCGACTTCGTGCGAAGTCTGATCCTCAGGAATAACCACCTTTCGCGTCTGCGGATTGAACTCGGCAAACACCTCGCATTGGGACTGGAGTTCCTCGTCGGCAAGGACATCATCGAATCCATCGTTGAACCGACATGGAACGACCTCGGAAAGCTGGGTGCGATCATCATGCTCCGAACCGTGATCACCATCTTCCTCACGAAAGAACTGAAGGAAGTGGAGGAGGAGATCAAGGTGGAGCGGGAAGAGGTGGAAGTTGAGAGAGAGGAAAGGGCACTCAAGAAAGTTCAGGAGAAGTGATTGAATCATGGGATAGACTTGAATTGTGTGTCAGGGACACTGATACTTCACGCAATGCGCTCTTCGTGCCGCCAGTGCTCTGTGCAATTCGAGATCTCCGACAGTGATCTCGTGTTCTACGAAAAAGTTTGGCTCTTCGGGAAATCGAGTGGGTAGCAATTTGAACTTCTCCGCAACCTGAAGAGCAGAACACCGAGAAAAAACCTGTTACGGTCTGTGACATGCTTCACTCTCTGAAAACACACGGACTTTAC
>JAQTSK010000009.1 GCA_028711345.1 Candidatus Peribacteraceae bacterium | reverse complement strand
GTCGTGCCGTTGCCGCAGGTCGGAGCACACGTGGAAGGGTTGGCATCGGTGTTGCAGATGTACCCCTGATCGATGTGACTGTCGGTGCAACCGTCGTTGGGCACAGCATTCTTGTCGTCACACTTTTCGTTTCTATCCGGCTGGGTGTCACCGTCGCCGCACGTTCTGGTGTCGGCAAGACACACGCCGTCTCCGCAGCCGAAGGAACAAATCACCGACGGTACCGCCTGCGTGGCGACATTCGACTCGTTGCAGTCGTATTGGAGAACCGTGCTGTCGTCACATCGGTCGGCCTCGACGATCTCAGTACCGTCCTGATTCAACTGCGTGACGGTTCCCGCAACATTCGTATCGTTTGACAGATCGTCATCGCCGCAGGATCGACAGACCGAGCGAGAAGACGGATCTTCACTGTCAACGGGGAAGCATAACCAACCCGTTTCCACCTGACATGTGGTCGAACAGCCGTTGCCGTTCAGGCTTCCTGCATCGCAGACTTCATCTGAATCTTGGAGAATGCCGTCCCCGCACCAGACGAGACCGCGGACGGTGATTTTCGTGTCTCCGGGAACCGTCGGTACTTCGCCGTCTTCCGCAATGATAAGGTACAGGGAGTCGGCATCGAGAGTCATGTCGGCGACGGAGGACACCTTCAGCAAGTGATCGGGTGTACTTTTATCCGCAATGAACTTCGCGATGGCGGACGTATCATCGGTCAATACGTCGGTGGGGGCGAAGAACGTCCCCGGGAAACGATCGGCATAGTAGGAGATTCCTCCTTGGTTCTCGATGATTTCAGCTTGCGCGGCGGCGGTGCGCTCGCTATCGGCATTTCTGGATGTGTACTTGTACCCGTAGAAACGCTTGCCGGATGTGAGTGCCGCGGAGAGCGGGGCACCGGCGGAAAATGATGCGGGATTGACGGGAGTAAAGACGAACGTGAGATCGTTCACGCCGAATTCTTCGGACACCTCATCATCGTCGAACGTCATGTCGACGATGGTGCGGTTGTCGGTCGTGGTACCGATGTCCGTCACTTGTCCGCGAATTGTTGTCCCTCTCTCGCCGAACGGAAGCGGAATACCACGCGAGGTGACAGAGGGAGGTGACCCGCTGCGCATCAGGACGAAGCCGAACACAAGCAACGACCCGAGCAGACACAGTGAGAGCACCGCGCTGATGTGCCGGCGAGAGGTAACGGGAGATGCTTCCATAAAAGAAGAGGGGAAGGGGAATTGGTGTGGTTATTCAGATTATTGTACTCTTGAACGACAGTTTCTGCAAGACGAAGTGCTGTAACTGCTTCTGACTCTGCGACCGTCGCCTCACCCCCTGCCCCCTCTCCCTTGTCCGATCATCCTTCAATCATGTCAGGTGCTCCGGAATGAATCGATCGGAGTACATGGAGAGGGGGTGACTTTCTCCGGAGCCTGCTTTGAACCGTGTTTGTCCGATCATCTCGCACTAACAAACGTTATTGAAGCAGGAGCCGCTCTCCTTCTCCCCGTTCATCGAAAGAAATCCTGCCATCGCTGCTGTCTTTGCGCATCACCAAGAAGCGGGCGAGAAGCCGGAGGATGAGGCGGGACGGACGGCAATCCACCGTACGGATCAGAGTCAGTGAGTTACGAAATGCCCGAATACTGAAGTGTCCCCCTCAGATTGGATCATAATCAGTTCAGCCGATCGATGCCGAGCAGGGGATAAACAATCAGTGCTGCGACAAACAGCTGATCTGTCACCTTGGATATGGAGACGGAACATGCAGGGGAAGCTCTCTTTTGAACATGGATGATCCCATGCCCCCAAAGGGAAGAGGGACGTCATCGGACACGACGGATGTCCGTGCGACTGAACGTACCGCGATGTAAACCAATACCGTCACTACCGCCAAGTCGCACAACGCAAGGAGCAATCGGACACCCGGATTTTTGGCAGTGCGCGGATCTATGAAAGGAAAAGTGGTGAAATGCGTTTTGTGCGGATGAATGAGAGTCTTCCGTCGGAACATCCTCTCCGTGATCACGATCCGGAAGATGTGCTTGACGATGATGCGGGAACAGGTATTCCGGGGTGAGCACTCGGGAACTTGTTCCACTTGTACTCCCAGTCGGGCATGTCGAATGTCTCTGCATTAACGGGATCAGTCTCCCCCGCATCCACCGTACAGTTCAGGTTCATATCCTCACCCGAGACAGGCGTCGTGAGCTTGCCGGCGCAATCCTGATCGCCGTTGGCGAGGCGAGTACACACACGTTCCCTGGGCTCGGGACATCCTGCAGCCGTGCCATTGCCATCACACAGACCGTCCCGATCCGTATCGGCGGCGATGGGACTGGTTTCGCCTTTCTCCTGCTTGCCGTTCTTGTTCTTATCCTCGCAACCGTCGACCAAACCGTCGTGATCGGTATCCGGATCCAACGGATTGCCGGAGCCGACGAAGACTTCCACGCCATCCGGTATCCCGTCGCGATCGGTATCGACAGTATTCGGATCGGTGCCGTACATCCGCTCGAGCGCATTATTCATCTCATCCGCATCGGAATCGATCCCGGCGGGAAGATCCACGGAACTCATGACGTAGCACGTTTCGCCGCCGTTGAAAATTTCGGCGATGGATGCCTTGGCCTGCGGTGCGGGTTCATCGACGGCCTTCAGAATGCCGATCAGGTCGTTATCCCCCGGAGAGGGTCTGGCCAGCTGTGCCTTCCGCTCGCCCATGGAGAAGAAGTACTTCCCATCGTAGAGTGCCGGACCCGTGAGACCGTTCTCCTTGTTCCGCTGCTCGTTGCCACTGAAACAGTATCCCCAGTAACGCTCCAGATCGGTCTTGGGACCACCGAGAAACGCAATGCGCGTGATACGAATGCCACCGGGAATCTCGAAGATGTTGTGCGAACTTGCCGGTGCGGTGAACCCCTGTACCGCCCGCTCACCCGTGAAGTGAAACGAGGGGATGATGCCGTTTTCCTGAGGCGTGACCACGCGACCCGTCAGAGCGCTTCCGCTCCTCCGGATAACGGCGACGAACACGACGATTGCCAGTAACACCGCCAGCGTCATCGTCGCGTACTTGAGTGCCTGCAGAACGTATGGATTCGGACGCATCGTATCAGTGTATCACAATTGTTGAATTTGCGGAAGTGACTGAGGCGAATGGACTCACGAATTGGCTGAGATCTCGTCAGAGACTCTTCGGAGATGAGCCGCAATCATCGACTCGGTTCTCGTAGAGACGCCCGATCGGGCGTCTCTACGACAACAACGTTTGTTTCGGGAAGACCGGTGCCCTTTCGTTTTACATGAACGAAGATGACTTTCTGCAACAGCCGATTCCTGAGTGTATTCCTCCGGTTTTCTGTGCCATTTTCATATTTTGCAGTACCCTTCCCCCATGCACTGCCCCCGCTGCAAGCATGAAGATTCGGCCGTCATCGACTCGCGCATCGCCGAGGAAGGTCGTGCCATTCGCCGAAGGCGTGAATGTCCGAAGTGCGCGCACAGGTTCACCACGTTCGAGCGGCAGGAACTCAGCAACCTGATCGTCGTGAAGCGCGACGGGACGCGCGAGCCGTACAGCCGCACCAAGCTGGAACGCGGCATCTGGCTGAGCTGCACCAAACGACCCGTGACACAGGAGAAGATCGATCGGCTGCTGTCGACGCTGGAAGAGAAATGGGCGGCGAACAAGAAGGAAGTGGCGTCGATGACGATCGGGATGGACGTCATGAAGGCGCTCGCGAAACTGGACAAGGTTGCGTACATCCGCTTCGCGTCGGTGCATCGGGAATTCAAGGACGTGGATGAGTTCAAGAAGGAGCTGAGCCGGTTCTTCAAAAAATAACTCCATGAACTCCGATGATCCTTCACCGACGATGACGAGGCAGGCGGCACTGGGTGTTGTTCTGCTCTTTCTCACAGTCGGCATCGCCGTGTTCGGGAGGACCGTCACATTCGGCTTCCAGTCCTTCGACGATGATCTCCTGATCACGAACAATCCGATCGTTCTCAATCCCACACTCGAAAGCCTGAAGACCGCGTTCACATCCTACGATCCCGAGCTCTTTGTCCCGCTCACGACACTCAGCTATCAAGTCACCGTCGTCCTCGCCGGTTTGAACGCGGGAATCTTTCACCTCATCAATGTTTTCCTGCACATCGCGACATCGTTGCTGGTTGTCTGGTTCCTGCTCCTCCTGACGCAGAAGAAAAATCTCGCACTCGCCGCCGGTCTGCTCTTCCTGATCCACCCCGTCAACGTCGAAGCGGTGGCGTGGATCGCAGGGCGGAAGGATCTGCTCGCAGGATTTTTCGCCGTCGCGTCACTCGTGGCGTACACGTTGTATGTACGGATCGGCGACCGACAGACATTCATCGTGAGCCTCCTGCTCTTCCTGCTTGCAGTGCTGTCGAAACCGAGCGTACTTCCCCTCCCAGCCATCTTCGTGCTCATCGATCTGATCCTCGGACGCCGCACATTTCCGCGATCCATCAGAGAGCAGTGGCCGTCGCTCCTCATCGCCGTCATCTTCGGTCTCATCGCGATCTACGGCAAGAAAGCAGCGGGCGGCTCCGGCCTCAGCGAGGCGCTGTTGCTCTCGGGTCAGGCGTTCATGCTGACGATAGGGCATCTCTTTGTCCCCATTCATCTGAGCGTCATGTACCCGTTCTTGGGTCCGGTCACACTCCGGAACCCTGCCATCTTCCTGCCAATCGTCGCAGCGGCCATCGGAATGACGGGAGTGTTCCTCCTCCGTCGCCGCTCACCGTGGACAGTGTTCTGGCTGGCGTCCGCACTGATCCTGTTTGTGCCGGGACTATTCAATGCGCACAAGACAGGCGGCCCGTACATCACGTCGGATCGCTACGTCTACCTTCCGCTGATATTTTTCGCCGCAGCAGTGGTTCAAGGATGGAGCAGCAGCATGATCCATTTTCGCGTCTCATCGGGTTACCGGTCGGCGTTCGTCACAGCGCTGTTCTTGCTTCTGATTCTTCTGTCATTTGCACGCGTGCCCGTCTGGGAGAACGGTATCACCTTGTTCACCGACGTACTGCGGGTCCATCCCGATTCGTTCATCGCCCTCAACAACCGCGCCAATGCACACTCCCTCCGCGGTGAGTGGGATGCTGCGCTCGCAGACATGCAGCAGGCTGCGATTGTCGCGCCGGATCTGCCGGTCGTGCATCGGAATCTCTCGATGCTCTTTAGCAATCTCGGGCGGATGGACGACGCCTTCCGGGAGGCGGACACCGCACTCCGGCTGAACCCGAGAAGCGCGGAGACGTACTACGAGATCGGCACGCTTTTTCGCATCCTCGGCAACGAAGCAAAGTCGAAAGATGCCTTCCGGAATGCGTACACGCTGAATCCGGAATACGTGCTGAAGCAACTGGACAGAGCGACGATCGAGCGGCGGTAGCAGCGAAGGCAAAAGGGCAAAGAAAGGAAAGAAGGCAAGAGGTTACAAACGTCAATACTTCATCGTATGATTGGATCATGAAGCAGATATTCAACAAAGGATTCCGCGAGCTGATTGCATGGCAGGAAGCGAAAAAGTTAACCATGAAGGTCTATTGTCTCACTCGAAAATTTCCGAAGGAGGAGCTCTTCGGCCTTGTGAGTCAGCTTCGGAGAGCGTCGAGTTCTGTCATGGCCAATATCGCAGAGGGATCGGCAATGCCGACAAAAGCGCATCGCGATTCTTTCTATTATCGTGCCAGAGGATCTGCAACGGAGGTCGATAGTTTTGCGGAACTTTCACTGGAACTTGTATATCTGACAGCGGCTGAACGTGATGATTTGTGCGATCATTGCCGACGAATCGTGTACCTTATCACCAGACTTATAGGCTAAATTGCATTTCCTGTTGCCCTTTTGCCCTCTTTCCTTTTTGCCTTCCACCCTTTCCTGCCCTTTCTGCCTTTCTGCCCTTTCTGCCCTTCTTCTATGTCCTCCACCTCCCTCCGCTCCCACTCCTGCGGCGAACTGACGGCCAAGCACGCCAAGAAATCCGTCATCCTCTGCGGCTGGGTGAATACGCGCCGCGATCACGGCGGACTGATCTTCTTCGATCTCCGCGACAGGTACGGCCTCACGCAAATCGTGTTCCATCCGGAGACGGACAAAGAGGCTTTCAGACTCGCCGAAACCGTCCGTCCGGAATGGGTGTTGCAGGTCGAGGGAACGGTGAAAAAGCGGGAGAAGGATGCCGTGAATCCGAAGATGCCGACCGGCGAGATCGAAGTCACGGTCACCAAGCTCACGGTTCTGAACAAAGCCAAGACGCCGCCGTTCGAGATCGACTCGCCGAAAGAGGTGAATGAGGAGCTGCGACTGCAGTACCGCTACCTCGACATGCGCACCGCGCGGATGCAGAGGAACATCGTGCTGCGGTCCAAGATCTTCCAGATCATCCGTCGCTACTTCACCTCCAAAGACTGTCTGGAGATCGATACGCCGTGTCTCATCAAGGGCACTCCTGAAGGCGCACGCGAGTACATCGTTCCGTCCCGCGTCTATCCCGGAACGTTCTTCGTCCTTCCGCAGAGTCCGCAGCAGCTCAAGCAGCTCTGTATGGTCGGGGGACTTGATCGATATTTCCAAATCGCGCGCTGCTTCCGTGATGAAGATCTCCGCGGGGATCGCCAGCCTGAATTTTTGCAGCTGGATTTCGAAATGAGCTTCCCGAAGCAGGAGGACGTGCAGGAGATCATCGAGGGATCGATCGTGGAAATCATCAAGGAGTGCAGCACGAAGAAGATCAAAGGTGGGAGCGTTCCGAAATACACGTGGAAGCACGTGATGGATACGTACGGATCGGATAAGCCGGATCTCCGCTTCGATCTGCCGATCGTCGATATCACACCGTTGATCAAAGGGTGCGGCTTCAAAGTGTTCGAGGATGCGCTCACACTCAAGAACGGTGTCGTGCGTGCACTGCGCGTGCCCGGAGGTGCAGCATTATCGAGAAGCGAGATCGACGCGTGGACAGTCGTCGTTCGCGAACTCAAAGCCAAAGGACTCGCGTACATTCTGTTCAAAGAAGACGGCCCGCAATCCCCGCTCCTCAAGTTCTTCAAAGCGGGATTCCTGGAGAAACTGCAGAAGGCAACCGGAGCTGAAAAAGGTGACGCACTCTTCTTCGGCGCCGATGCGTACAAGATCGTCTGCGCATCCCTCGGCCGGATCCGCGCCGAGGCCGCGAAGAGATTCAAACTGATCGACGAGACGACGCACTCGCTCTTCTGGGTCACGAACTTCCCGATGTTCGAGGAGAATGACGACGGCACGCTCACCTTCAGCCACCACCCGTTCACGAGTCCGAATATGGATGAATGGGCGAAGCGCAAAGAAGAACCGCTCAAGGTGCACTCCATCTGCTACGACCTCGTGCTCGACGGTTACGAACTGGGTTCCGGTTCCATCAGGATCCACGATCCCGTCCTGCAGGCGGAAGTCTTCGAAATGCTCGGGATCAACAGCGAGGATCAGGAACGACGGTTCGGTCACATGCTCCGCGCGTTCGAGTACGGCGCCCCGCCGCACGGCGGTTTCGCCTACGGAATCGATCGTGTCGTGATGATCCTTGCGGGCGAGCCCAACATCCGCGAGGTCACGCCGTTCCCGAAGGATCAGAAAGCGAAGGATCTGCTGCTGGGCGCTCCGGCGGCGGTGCCGGAAGTGCAGCTGAAGGAACTGCGGATCAGGCTGGAAGATCTGGACGCCTAGAAGAAGGGCAAAAGGGCAAAAGGGAAAGAGGGCAAAATGTACCTTTTGCCTTTTTGCCATTTTTCCTTCTTGCCCTCGTTTGTTCCCATTATATTTCACCCGCAACGGTCTACCCATAACCCCCATCTTTCTGCTATAATAAGCCGATATGTCCGAACCATCCGCGGATCCGTCGCCGGCAAGCGATCCGAATATTCCTGCACCGGCTGCACCTTCCACTCCTTCTGCGGATATAGCACAATCCCCGCCGATTGACGAAGAACCGAAGTCAGCTCCGGTCTCCCCGTCGTCGCCGTCTTCGATAAAAAAGTCCCCGCCGCATCGCGCCGCTGATATTGCACGTGCGGTTGCACTCGGCGAAAAGCGCTCCGCGCAGGAGCGCTTGAGACGCGAGGAAAGAACGCGGAACAAGGAGGCGCGCATCGGACTCTCGGAGGCGGCGGTGCGGGAAGGAGCGGCGAAGAAAGAGCAGGCACGGGAAAAACAGAATGCATTTCGCACGGAAACACTGAAGCGTCGGCGCGAACTGGAAGCCGACAAGCGGAAGAAGGACGAGGAGGAGAAGCGGAAGCAGGAACTGGAACGGATCCGTGCCGCGGAGAAGAAGAAGCAGGAGATGTACATGACGGACATCCGCACGACTGCGGCCGCGAAGATAGCCATCCAGCAGCATCTCAACAATCTGACAGCCGACTACGCGACAGACAGACAGCACGCCGAATTCGACCACCGCACGGCACTGGAACAGGCGCAGCGCAAGCATGCGGAACGCTGCAGGGACATAGAGAAAGAGGCGCATGAACGGAAGAATGCCATCGACGGCGAACTGAAGGCGAACCTCTACCGGCTGGAAGGATGGCACCGGATGCAGATGCAGACCCAAAGCACGGAAACGGCACACCAGCTCTCCGCGCTGAAGTCCATGCGTGACCTCAACGCAGCAGAACGCAAAGCGGAGGAGATCAAGCTGGATGGTTACCGCAGTCAGAGGCGACTGGAAAGCGAGTGGAAAGACCGCAAAAAAACCCTCGAACAGGAGAATCTGTTGAAGCAGACAGGAGCACGCAGCGAGGCAAGGGACGCCAGAAACAGCGCGGACAACGAGCTGCGCGCGGCGACGCACCTCGCCGACAGTGCCTTCCGTCATCGTATGGAAGAGCTGGATACGACATTCAAACTGCAGAAGCGCAGGCTAAGGGTGGCGACGTAGTGACCTGTCGTATTGCCTTCTGGATAATGGTTGTTTCGTGAAAGGAAAAATGGCAAAAAGGCAATAGGCAGTTTCTACTTTTTGCCTTCTTTCCCTTTTTCCCTTTTGCCTTCCGATAGTGCATACGACACGAGCGCTCTACAATACAAATCACAAAGAATTGTTTTTTTATTCGATTATGCCGGGGTGGCGGAACGGCAGACGCGCCGGCCTTAGGAGCCGGTGGGGGTTCACCCTCATGGAGGTTCAAGTCCTCTCCCCGGCACCAAAATGAGAAAACCAAACTATCCGTTTCCGCAAATGCTTTATGGATGTGCCCGGATAATTTCATCTATCTTGGCGACAAGTTTAGGAATACTCGGCAGTGAAATCCAAAGAATCTCATTACTTCGTGCGTAATCTTTATGAGGAGGAGCAGCAATGGATTTTTCCGCAAGCTCTAAAGCATTGTTTCCTTCCTTGAGCCATGCAACGGCCTTTGTCTTTGATGCAAGGGTAGTTAATGCGGTCTTCAAGCTGTCCATCTCCGCCGCCCACAATCCTGTTCCAGACCACATACAAACTTCGAACTTTCCACCTGTCAGATCACGTAATTGGGAGAAGACAGCCTGATACTTGGAAAGCCTTTCCTTCGTATCATCAAGGCTTGACTTAAAATTAGGGTCGGAAGCTACAACACCATCGACAAATGAGGGAGATTCTGTAGCTCCATTTTTAGCCAATGCTGCGATCACATCACCTTTCTTTTTACAAGCTTCCGGTGAATACGGCAGGCGACTCGGGTCCAGACCTATTTCATTCTGGAACACCTTCGGATCATTACGCACAACCGGTGGTGACCTCATAAATGCTTTGTTGTCTGTTGTTCGTGCAGTTTCATATGTTGGTATATCCGTAATTGCCGGATTTCTCGCGTATACCGTTTCCACCTTTCCCCCCGTGGTCAGAATGATGTCTTCACCGACGGGAGCGGGCGCCACCCTGATTGTTGTCTCGCCGATCTGAATCACGTTCTCACTCTCAGAGAAAGTGACCGGATGCTTCGCTTCAAATGTCTTTGTAATGCCACTCGCCCCCCAAGGATGAGCAAAGCTGTCTTCCGGAAACGTGAGATTGCATGGAGCCAGCAAGTCGACTTTTTCGAGCATTATTCCGCTTTTTTTGTTGATCCATGTGTTTGCATCCGTCACTGCATCCGTACGCTTTTTCCGCTCAGCCGTCAAATCGTCAATCTTCTTCTGCAGTGCTTCTAGCTCGGCAATTTTCTCCGTAATCTCTTTGACCTCTTTCTCACATTTAATCCTATCTGCGTCCTTTTCGTCCTTGAGTTCTTCTCTCTTCGCAACCAATCGATCATCCAATCTCTTCTTCGGATCCGGCGGGGGGAAATCTGTATTCTTTTTCACCTCAGCTGCAGCCAACTCCCCAGCCAATTTTTCATTATCTCCTGTAAAGCTCTCGGGGGTTTTCTCCTTGCTATTCGTCAGATCTTTCAGTGATTGTTTCATCATCTGCGCCGTACCGATGCAGAACAGAATCAGACCTCCAAACTTGGCCATCGTTGCTTCCGGGCTGTCTTCCTTCAGCATCGGAACGGGTTGCGTGTCCCATTTTCCTTTCTCCAGAGCGGCAACATCCACGCCGGACATCATCAGAAGCCCCTTCTGAACGAAGAATTTACCTTCTTCAACTGAGGCGGGTGGAGGCATTTTCGTGGGGGTCCCTTTATATGGCTCCAGTATCTGCTTGATCAATCCGATGCGATCCGCAATGAACGCCTCCTGATCTTCCGGTGACACGCCGAACGCCTCCGGATTCGCAAGTGCGGCGGCGGTTTGGTTGTCGAGTGCATCGAAGAATTTCTTGATTTGCTCTTCCTCCAGTGGTGACATTTTTGCGAGAAATTCGTTTACTATCGTATCGACCGTATCATTTGCGGTATCTATCACCCTTTTTCCCGAATCGATGGCAGTGCGAAGCGCTGGCAAAGCACCGTCCGTCATTGCAATCTTCGCCAATCCTCCGTCTCCCCCAAGCAGCTTGAATTCGCTCGTGAAGGAATCGGCCACCGCGGACCTGATGTTTGTCGGAAGAACATCCACGAGGTTCCTGACTTCGTCTTTCAATTTCATCTTGTCCAGCCGCTTGCTGATCTCCAAATCTTTTGCCTCCCGCAGTTTCTCCGCATCCACTTTCATCTTATCCAGAAGCTCCTTCACCCGTTCCCGCGACGGCGGCGGCAGGGACTGCAGATGACGACGGATCGATTCTTTGATCCCGAGCTCGGACGTCATGCGCTCGATCTGGACCCGCCCGTTGGATTCGTTCTGAATGTGCATTTGATGAATACTCTGTGATGTCGCCAACTCGCGCACCGGGACGTATTCACGCCTCAGGCGCCTCGCCTGTCGAACGCCGTGTCCGCGGCGGTTAATATTGACCGCTGCACCGCGCGCATGTGAAGCCGCGCTCGACAGGGCTCCGTCGGCTGCGTCGATGCGCCGCTGAATAGTTTTCAACTCTTCATCTTTCTCCTTCAGCACCGCTTGCTTGGCGGCTTCCAGCGCAGCTTCGAAATCTTCATCGCTCATGCTGTCCAGCTTGGCCCGTATCTTGCAATCCAGCTTCGCCACCACGTCGTGCTCGAAGTCGTCCGAGGCGCCGATGGCGTCGTTCATGCCGGAGAATGTCTCGACCTGAGACAGCAGCCGCGACTCCGCGACTGAAACCCCGAAGAGAAAAAAATGGATGTTCATAGAAAATGGGTTATGTATTTTTGATATCCAGTGCGGATTCCGCTGACAGAAGACCCTCCTGCTGACCGTCGTCCTCCATGCTCCTGCGGTACTTGCCGATGGCCCCTTTCAGCTCGCGGAAGTACACCTTGATCCACTGCTGAAAACCGATGAGCGCCGATTCGTACTGCTCCGCGATAACCTGCTTCTCCGCCGGCGTCGCGGCCGCCAGCGCCTTCTTCAGCTCCGGTTGTCCGGCGTGCGTGAAGCGCGGATCGACCTCCTGCATGAAGAGATCGAAGAGCACGGCCATGTCCGGAATTTTGAGCGGCAGGAACGCGCTGCCGTCGGTTGCCGGATCGTCGGTGGTTTGAGTTGTGGGCATCGAAGTATTGTACCACAGGAGGAGGATTCGGACAATGGGAAACCGCGACTGAACTCAGGAATCGGCTGCTCAAGATGGCTGCCATCCCTCATTCAAAACGGGATTGTGTTGGACAAGCTTCGTTGTCGTAGAGACGCAAAATTTTGCGGGCTCTACGACAACAACATCAGGCAATTCGTGATTTCAATCCAAAGCGCGCCAACAGCACAGCGACAGACAGCGCCCGTGACCCCCGACATTTTTCCGCCACCCGTCTGAACCATGATTCAAAGGATTACAGGATTACCATGATTCTCTCCGACGCCGCCAATAGAATCATCATGGTAATCCTGTAATCATGCGAATCAGGGTTCCAGACAAAGGTCGCACGTCGACGCCCCCATATTCAATGTTCGCATCACTCAAGCAGTCGGCAATCATCAGACATGACGGTTACGGTGTCGTCGGTGGTTATTGAAGTGATGACCAGGATACGATGAGTTGAAGAAATTATGGATTGTAAATATTTTCCAACGCGTTCATGAGAGCCGTCTTCTCTGCATCGTTCCAAGCTCTTTTTTTTGCGTCGACAAATGCATCCCAAACTTTCGGCATTCTCGAAGGTCCGTAAGGGTCTGCAACAAATATGCGTTCAGTCTGATTCCCTGCACCATCTGAAACAATAAATACAAGATCCTTTAATACACCATTTTCAATAGCGAATTTGAACTTGGTAATGGTTGAACCGGCGGGTAAAACCAGATCAGCCTGTAGGCCTTCTTTGAGTTTCCCATCAGGAATATCGGTTTCAATTAATGACTCAGCGGGGGCTGCAGATTTCCCGTCCACGTATTCCTGCAGTTTAACTATGATCGCATTGCATGCCTCCTCCGCCGTCATAACTTTACCTTTGAATGAATCCACAATATCCTCTGCTGGATATTTTTTAAATGGATCCAAGTAGGGAGCAAGAGGCTCAAAAACAAACCTTGCATCAGTGACTTTTCCTCCCTGTGTTTTCACGCTGATTTTGATGGATGGAGGGTTATTCAACTCGGGAGCGAGCGCACTGAATAGGGCATCCGGAAGTGGCTTCTCGACGGTTTTCTCGACAGCCTCTTCGGCATTTTTTAATCTTATTGCTGCCTCCGCACTCATTCTATCTAAAAATGCGATGTCCTCAGGATTAGAAATTTTTGGCTTGATTTGATCAATATTTTCCCTAATTTTCGACACGGAAAAAGTGACAACAGGCAATGATAATTCCGGAAAAGCAGCCTGCTTGGAAAATTCTATTTCGATTGCCCTCCGAAAATCATTAATTTCTGGCTTTAGTGATAATGTAGCCGGCCATGTGATTACTCCGGTAAGAGGATCACACTCAGTCGGATCCATGCGTTCCGGTGCGGGGGAAGTTACTGGTGCGGAACTTGCCGCCGGTGCCGCCGGTTCAGCCGCCGGAGAACTCACAGGTTCAGCCGTTTCAGGCAGATCACTTCCAGCTGTAGGTGGAGCTGTTCCTACTTTCGCCGCTTCAGTCGGTACCTGCTGCGGCTGGGATGGCTGCGGCGGCGGCTGCACCTGGACCTTCTGCTTCACTATTTTGACAAAGACCTGACGATTGATGGAGTACGGATGCAAACCAAGTCCATCGAAGAGCTTTCGCACCTCACGCACCGCGGGTTGTTCACCGCGAAAAAAGACCCGCTCAATCACCTTGTTCTGGAACTTCGTATATGCCGAATCTTCCTTGGCGGTTCCTTCCGCGGGAGTGAGGATGTTGTCTTTGTAAATGTTGAGCATCTCTTGCAGTAGCAGCTGAGCTGCACCTCGCCGGAATTCCAGCTCTTCGTCCGCACTGACACCCAAACCTTCGACGGAGTCCGTAAGGCCCGTCACCAGATCCTCCTGCAGTCTCTGCAGCCGCTGATCGGGATTCGTCGGCAGTGAATCTGCCAGTTCCGGTGACCCGCCAGAGAGGATCGGAACAGTGGACGGATTATTCACATTCAAAAGCAGCCGCGCTTCCGCTCCGCAGAGAGATAGGATGCCAAAATTTGTACAATGAAAAACGGTCATGCGGAGAGGGATGACATGGAAGCCTCGAGTGACGAAAGATTTCCTTGCTCCTCCTCCACAACCACCCCTTCCATAACGTGCATGGCCGTGCTTTTCAGCTTTTTGAATCCCGCTTCCCAGTCTGCTTTTCGCGCCGCGAATCGCTTCTCGTATTCGATGAACGCGGACGCGTACCTTACGGCGCGGGCGTTGCGTTGCTCCGGCGTTTCCTTGGCAATCACCGCGGAAAGGTCGGCAATGTTCTTCGTGAGGAGCTCCGGTTCGATGTCGACCATGATGCTGTCGTACAGCGCAGCGCCCGTGAGCGGGGTCACGTCGTCGTCTCCCGTCGGATCTTGTGTGGGTATTGGCATATTTTTCTCAGTATTATATCAGAAATGATACCTGCCGACAATCCCTTGCCGCACTCTCGGGAGGTATGGAAGGTATTGTAGGTAAGGTACGTAAGGCAGGTGGCGGCAGCATCGTCAGTGATCACAGCACGTACCTTACTTACCTTACTTACCTTACTTACCTTACCTCCCGCCGCCATGCGCACCTCCCACTCTCTCCTCGCCATCAGTCTCCTGATCCCCGCAGTCGCCTTCGCGGTGGACATCGCTCCCGCTGATTTCTATACCGATGTCCGGTCATCATCATCCGATGCCGCAGGGATCAACCTGCTCACGCGTGCCGGCGCGGTACAGGGAATCGGTGAACGCCGCTTCGCCCCGTCGCGCCCCGTCAACCGCGCGGAATTTCTGAAGATGGCGATGCTGTCCCTGCCGGAGGATCAACGACTCGATCTCACGGCGAGGGATTGCTTCCCCGATGTGCGAAACACAGACTGGTTCAGCCCGTACGTCTGCGCCGCGAAAGATGCGGGGATCGTGAGCGGCCACGCCGATCCGGACACGCCGCAGGACGAGTGGCTCTTCGATCCGGGAAGCACCGTCGCCTACGATGCGGCGCTCAAAATCCTGACGCGACTCTTTGACTACGAGATCCCGGTGATGGTCAGCGCGGACTGGGGGGAGCCGTATTATCAAGCCGCGACATCACGCGGGACGGACCTGCCCGTCACGATCAGCTTCGGCACTCCGCTCGCGCGCGGGAAAGCGGCGCGGCTCATCGGAGGATTCCTGGCGGAATCGGCCGGACAATTGGACGAATACCGCCTTGCGGAAGCAGGACAATTCCACGTCTCGTCGTCTTCCAGTTCTTCTATACCTTCGTCTTCCTCTGCTTCCTCTGCTTCCTCTGCTTCCTCTGCTTCCTCTGTTTCTTCTGCTTCTTCTGTTTCCTCTCTCTTCACCCTCCCATCCGTCAGCCATTTCCTCCTCGTCGGCGACTCTTCCGACGCCATCGCGGACTTCATCGTTCCCTCGCGCGCCGAATCGGCGGAAGTGTCGTTGGCACGCGTGACGCTGACACGGGAAGCGCGGGCCATCGATCGACTGGAACTGCGAACTGCAGGCGGGGACCTCGTGGCGACCCTGAGGCAGCGGACAACGAACGACATCGCCGAGTACAAACAAATCTACGACTCTCCCTCCGCAACGCCGGGAACGTTCGTTCTGCCCGCAGCCTCGCCTTCGCACCTCGTCATCGTCGCCGTCATCCGGACGACGGCGAATAACGGCTTCGCGGAAGATCTGGTGCAGGTGCGGTCGGTTACGATGACGCTGCGGACGATCGTCACCAACCAATCCGTCAATCTCGCGTTCTCCGGCCCCTTCCCCAAACACCAGACCTCGCTTGCGAAGATCCTGACTGTCCAAGCTATTTCACCCGTGAGCGGCGTACTGGAGAGCGGCACCGGAAAAGTCCTCGGCCGTTTCCTCGTCAACGGCTCCGGGGTGGAAGGCCGGCCGCCGACACTCACGCAGATGGTCTTCTCCCTCAGGCGCACGGGACAAGTGGCCCT
Organism: Candidatus Peribacteraceae bacterium; assembly: GCA_028711345.1. Taxonomy (GTDB): domain Bacteria; phylum Patescibacteriota; class Gracilibacteria; order Peribacterales; family Peribacteraceae; genus CAINWJ01. Next base: position 32,658 of record JAQTSK010000009.1, on the reverse strand, counting down.
CTCCTCCGTACAACTTTCGTCGCCGAAAGGCATATCCTCCTGCACCGTCAGCAGCGTCGGAGACACCATCTCCTGCACCGGTCTTCAGAATGTATCGGGTGCGTTCACAATCACGACACCGCTGGAGCTCACGGTATCGGCTGACGTTCAGCTGCCCTCCGGCACCGGCGGCAACAGCGTCTTCATCGCCCTGCCGGATGCCGGTTCGCCGGAATCCCTCGGCAGCATTCAGTGGACCGATGCTTCCGCCGAATACCGATGGGTGGAGGGTCCCTCTCCGCTTGGAGTGGGAATTGATCTTCGGCAACCGTAATGTCGCTGGTCGACAGGTCTCAAGTCACCAGCCGGAAGGACCGGTGACGTTCTGACCGGCGACCGGTGACGAACTTAACGATAGTTCGCTGCAACCACGAGCAGGAACGCACCGGCGAAGGTCGTCCACAGTGTTGCGAGAACAAAGATTTTCTCGCGGGTTCTCTGATCGACGAAGTCCATGTGGGTATTGGGGAATGTTGGTACTATTATACATGTTTTAAATATAAATGCAATATCTCCTCGGCGTCGGAACATCTAAAACATGATACAATGCTTCGATGTCAATCCACCTCCCCGCCAATCATCTCTTCCGCGAAGTCCTCGGCGCTGTCGCCGGCATGGCCGTCGCCCTGCTCATCTATCTCGGGTTCCAGCAGTATTCCTTCTCGACGTTGAGCGGATCACTGGTGGATACCTCCGCGACGGAGTCGTCCGATGCCTCTCCGGATGCGACGGCGAGCATCGAGGCCGAAGCTCAAGAGCGTATCGCCGAACGGGAAAAGGTGAACGCAGATCGTCTGGCGGCACTCGCCTTTCGACACGCTGCATCCGCGGCAAGCGAGCCGGAGACACCGTCCGCTCCGGAAACGACGACTGCCGAGGCACCGACGGTTCCGGGCAATCTGACGGCTGCCGTATCGGAGAGGGAACGACTCGCACAGCGCGCCGAGCGCTACAGCGAAACCGATGCAGTCGGCAATCCGGATACATCCCCATCAATCGATACGGTCTCCAATACACGCGAACTGGCGGGTGTTCCGGTGAGTACGGCGGAAACTGTCGTTCAACCTCAGCCGGTCGTCAGTGAGCAGCCGCCTGCGGTCACCCCGATCAATCAGCCGCTGCCTGCGTCCGGTCCCGCTGAAGAGGGAATGATCATCCTCGCGCTCCTGGCGGCGACGGCGATGATCCGGCACCGGCGGAATGCAACGCAAGCTGCATAGTGAGGAAAGAGCGGCTAGAGTATAGGAGTGATGCTCACTGTACCCTCTTTCTTTTTCGGGCTGCTCGGACTGTCTGTCGGGAGCTTCGGGAACGTCCTCATCCACCGCATCCACACGGGAGAGAGCATCGGAGGTCGTTCACACTGCCCGCACTGCGGGAAGCTCATTCGATGGTTCGACCTGATTCCGCTGGTCAGTTTCCTGTTCCTTCGCGGGAAATGCAGACACTGTAAGAAGCGGATCTCGGCGCAGTACCCGCTGGTTGAACTGGGATCGGCCGGGCTGTTCCTCCTCGCCCTCGCGCTCACACCCGATGATCCCTGGATCGCCCTGCTGCAGGCGATCGCTCTGGAAAGCCTCTTTCTCGGAGCCGTGTACGATGCGCTTCACGAGCAACTGCCGGATCTGTTCACGTGGCCCATCATTGTCGTCGGTGCGATCCTCCTCGTCTTTCGCGGGGATATCCTGTCCTCCATCGGAGGCGCACTGACTCCCCTCGTCTGGTTCGGAGGACAGTGGCTGCTCAGCCGCGGCAAACTCGTCGGTACGGGTGACATTTTCCTCGCGAGCGCACTTGGCTGGTGGCTGGGTTTCAAAGGATCGCTCATCCTCCTCTTCATGAGCTACATCAGTGGCGCCGTCATCATTCTGCTCCTCCTGGCAACCCGCGTTCTTTCGCTCCGTCAGAAACGCATCCCCTTCGGTCCGTTCCTTGCCATCGGGGGACTGGCGGGGCTCCTTGGGATCGGAGAACAACTGATTTGGTTTGTGCGGTAAGGACAGCTGCTTTGTTTCAGGTTTCACGTTGGGAAGAATTAAGATGAGATGTAATGGAACATCCAAGAATTTTGTGCATATTTTCCACCAGAAACCAGAAACCAGAAACCAGAAACCAGAAACCTAAAACCTAAAACCTAAAACCTAAAACCTGCCACATCAAGAATGAGGCCTTACCGCCCTACGGGCAGACACCGCCGGCACGGCGGTAAGGCCTCAGAGTACCAACGGGATTCCTGCGGTTCCTCACATGGAGGTCGCCCCCCGTTTGATCGGGAGCATCCTGATGTTGGCAAAAATATAGTACCTTCTTTTTCTTATTATGTCAATGCTCCGCTTTCCAATCTGTGAGCCTTGTCCCCGGATAGTAGTACTGCAAGATTTGCTCCGCGCTCCTGCCTTCCAGCGCCTGCCCCTTGGCGCCGCAACCGGACATCCCGACCCCGTGTCCGGCAGACAACAGACCCTTGCACCACGGATCCGGCTTGGAGGAGAAGATCTCCGCAAAAGGGAAATTCTTCCATCCGGCTTCCGCAGGGGTGCGCGTACGTCCGTCGTCCGACGAGAAGTACGGCGGCTTGATGATGGAGCCCTGAACCGTCAGCACTTGCCTTGCGGTGGCTTTCGCCGCCTCCAACCAACGGGGGTTGAACGCCCCGAAATCGACACCGGCATACGACTGGAACACGGCGGGATCATCGGACCCGTCGTAGGGCATCCCCGGAAACTTCCTTGCCGCATCCTGCATGTAGAACGCTGCGTAGGTGCGCGCCGCGACGGAGAACGCCTTCTGCTTCTCGAACAATTCGGTATCGGGTTCCTCCGCAAGTCCCATCATGTACTGATCCAGCGGCAACTCATTGATCAGTGTGATTTTCCCTTGGATGACGCGGCATTCGATGATGCCCGCATACGATCTCTTTTTCCCCCGCACCGCATCCACCATGAGCGTATCGGATGTATCCGATGCAAAGCGGAGAACAGGACTCATTCCAACGGTCTGATCAATGCGTTGGGCTACGCAGTTGCCATCCGCTGCACGGAGGGTGAGCGTCATCCCGGCGCGAGCAAGGATTCCGTTCATCGTTCCATTGCCCGAAAACGTGATCGTCGGTGCGGATGAAGCACTGAGGAGAATGCGGATGGGACGGTTCGACGATGAGGGGATCGCCGTGGATGAAGGAGAACGGACGGAAGAAGAGGGAGAAGAAAGCGGAAGTCGTGTTCGGATACTGATGCCTGTGGATTTCTTCGGTGCCGCAGCCTTTACCACCATAGCGGGGTTCGTATAGAACGGACTCACGAAGTTCCCCGTCCGTGCCCGTCGTCCCGATACGGCAAGGGTGAAGCGCTGACCGCCGATCTCCAGCCAATACTCGCCTGACGTCGGCGGTGCCTGGAGGATGAGCTGGATCGTGGTGGTCTCCTCCGCCGGTAAATCGAACGGCAGGAGAATGCCCTTCCTCACCTCAATCTGATTGAAACCGTCGTCGACTGAGAGGTGAATATCCGGCGAACCCAAGAGCACTTCTGCGATCTTCTTCCCCTCGTACATACCCGACGGACCCGCAGTGTAGGTGAAGCTGAGACGCTGTTTCCCGCCCGGATTCATCGTCATCTCGGTTCTGCCGAGGAAGCGGACGCCTTGAGCCAATCCCTTGGATTCGGATGGGGAAGATGCCGCAGAGGAGGATGAAGAAGACGAGGCCGGTTTTTTGATAGCCGGGAATGTCACCGCGGCATCCACCGATCCGTTGATCACGTTGCGGATGATCTGTGCGAAGCCGGCTTTCAACACTCCTCCGGGGCACGCGGTGGAGAGCAGATCCTGATGCCCGACAATGGGGCTTGAAAATACTTTTCCGTGAAATTGCACGCTCCGGCTGACGTCGATGCCTTCCTCTTTGGCAAGTTTCGAAATCAACCACTGAAGACTCTTCGCCTGCGCCTGACTCGGCTGCTCCAGCTCGAAGTTCCCCATGAGCGCGATGCCGATGGTTCCGACGTTGTTGCAGTACGCGTGGCCTCCGATGACGCGGGCTCCGCCCTGTCTGCCTTCGTAGATCGAGCCGTCTTCATCAATGACATAGTTATATCCTATGTCTCCCCATCCGTTGCTCACCGCATGATACTTGAAGAGCGCGCGCATCCTTTCTTCGGGTTTCCTCGGGTCATCCCGCACAAGCAGAGCCGTATGGTGCACGACCAGCAGCTTGATCTCCTTGCTATAGGTGAGCGGCCAACGGTACTGCTTGCCGCTGCCGTCTTTCGTGACAGTTTTTCCAACCGCAAACTCCGCGGGATAATTCTTGACGGCTTGCTGACAGGTATCGGCCCGGGCAGAGGGCTGCGCGACCGCCGATCCGTTATCCCCCTTGCCGGTATCGCTCGCCGCGCTCTCCTCCGCTGTCGTCCCGTCGTACAAATACTTCACCTCCGCTCCCCATTCGCTGCGGGGAATGATGCGCTGTGAATCTGCGGCAGCATGAACAGTGGCAGCAGCCACGAGGGTCAGAGTCAGAGTCAGGAAAAAATTGCGGATGAACATGCCGGTGCATTCTACCCGAGCAATTCTTCGTACTTCGCGACCATCCGATCAAGTGAGAATTCGCGCAATGCGGTTTTCTTTCCTGCTGAACCGATCCGATCCCTGATTTCAGGATCTGCTAGCGTTTCGATGGTTTTACTCAGCGAGGAAACCGATCCCGCCTCCGCGATCAGCGCATCTTCTCCATTCTTCAAGTATCCGGCGATCCCGCAGGCATCCGTCACGATCACCGGAACTCCGCGCATCATTGCCTCCGCGGCAACCAAGCCGAACGGATCGTGATCGCTCGACGGCAACACCAATGCGTCAGCCGACGCATAGACCACATCGAGATCAGGAATGTTTCGAATGATCCGGATACGCGATGTTCCGAGACCGAGCCTTCGTGTGTCTTCATCGATCAACTGGTGAAGGTAACCTTCCTCCGGCCCTTTCCCCACAATCGTCAGATCGACCTCGGGAAGTGCGGCGATGGATTGGATGAGGACAGAGAGGCCTTTCTCGGGGGAGAGACGAGCAATAGCGAGAAGAGAGAAGCGAGAAGAGAGAAGCGAGGTTTCTGGTTGATGGTTTCTGGTTTCTGGTTGTTGAACGCCATTGGGAATTCCCACAATTCTCTCCGAATCAAATCCCAGCTCCATATATTTTCTCTGGCTTACTTCAGAGACACACACGATCGTTACTTGCTTACTTGCCCGCTTCAGCGCCGGGAGCCACGGATTCCATGTCAGCCACGGCCCGATGCGGTCGTGCTCCAGCCAGAAAACTTTGATGCCGTGCTCGACGGCCCACGGAGTAAGCAGCAATTTTTCGCTCAAACTGAGCATGACGATAGCGGTTAGCGGTAAGCGGTCACCCTCCTTCGCCAAGGCTACGGAGGGCAAGGCGGTAAGCTTTTCCACTTCTTCAATCAAACGTTTTTGCATTTCTTTTTTGCGCCACAAAAATGAAACTGCAGCCCATTTGGTAACCGGTGGCGAACCAATTTTCAATTTTCCATTTTCAATTTTCAATTCGCGCGTCCGTTCTATCAGTGCAGGACAAGAACCCAAAAACCGTATCCGGTGACCGAGCGCACGCAACCCCTCCATCAGCGCCATCGTCTGATTTTCCGCGCCGCCGCTACGTGCGCTTTCCAGAGGAAACCGCGTGAACAGTATCTGCATGATGACTGCATTGTCTCTGAATGACACTCCGGCAAGCAATGCGATCCTCCGGACCAAATCCCGCTAGCCTACGATCCCTTCATCAGCCTGCTCCGGTTTCAGCTCTTCCGCGCCGGCATGGTCGACGAATTCCGCTTGAGGCTGCCGATCCGCCGTGCGATGTTCCGGAACGGAATGATCAAGCACTTCCGACTGGTGCTGCTCGATGTTCATCGGATCCGGCTGTTCAAAAAGCAATAGCCGGACTTGAGCTTGATGATCGTGGAGTGTGACGACTTCCCTGCGGGGCATCGTCACGGTCCACGTGGAGGTGATGGTCTGCGGGGCAGCAACCACGTGAACGTCATCAGCGCTCAGATGTGCATCTTGTCCTTCGAAAGCCATACGACTGGTTAGACGTTGAGAAGGTAAAAAGAATTACACGGTTTTCAAAAAATCCCCGTTTTCCCCACTGAAAAATCAGTGATATAGATTCAATTTTGTCCAGATATTCTCACCCGATCCGCTCCTGCCCTCCCATATACGGCCTCAAAACTTCCGGCACCGTCACCCTTCGACTCCGCTCAGGGTGACTATGGTTTCGCAATAATTTTCTTACCATTCATATACGGTTGTAATACCTCCGGAATCGTCACACTCCCATCCTTATTCTGATAGATCTCCAAAATCGGAATCAGGATTCTCGGTGAAGCAATACAGGTGTTATTCAGCGTGTGGACGAATTTCTTCGTCCCGTCCGCAGCCTCATATTTGATGTTCAAGCGTCGGGCTTGGAAATCGTAGAACGTGGAGCAGCTGTGCGTTTCGCCGTAACCTAAGCGACTGGGCATCCACGTTTCGATGTCGTTCTTGTAGACCTGCCCGCGACCCATGTCGCCGGTGCAGACCGCGACGACGCGGTAGGGAAGTTTCAGCGCCTGCAGGATGTCTTCGGCATTCTGAAGAATTTCCGCATGTAGCTTGGCGCTCACCTCCGGATCGTTCTCGCAGAGGATCACCTGCTCCACTTTCTGGAACTGGTGAATGCGGTAGAGGCCGCGCGCGTCCTTGCCGTACGTGCCGGCTTCGCGGCGGAAGCAGTTACTGAACCCCGCGTACTTCTTCGGCAGATCCGATGGCTTCAACGTTTCGCCGCTGTGATAGGAAGCCACCGACACTTCCGACGTTCCGATCAGGTACGCCTTGTCGGATTCAATCTGCTTCGCCTCTTTCTCTCCCAGTCCCGTTTCCGGTGTCCGATCAACGCCCACTGCATAGGCTTGTTCTTCGCCGCCGGGGAAGTAGCTGGTTCCCATCATCGCGGCGTAGTTCGCCATCAGCGGCGGCGTGAACAATGTGAAGCCCTTCTTCACCAGACTGTCGATCGTAAACTGAAGAACTGCCAATTCCAGCCGGGCTCCATCACCTTTGAGAAAATAACTGCGTGATCCTGCGATCTTCACTCCGCGCGGAATGTCGATGATGTCGAGTGATTCCCCGAGCGTGACATGATCTTTGGGTTCGAATGCGAATTTCGGAATCGTCCCCCAGGTCCTCAGTTGTACATTCTCCGTGTCATCCTTGCCGACCGGAACAGTCTTTAAGGGAACAGACGGAAGCTGTAATTGCTGCGCCATCCACTCCTTCTCGATCACCATGAGAGATCCTTCCGCGTTTTTCAGTTTCTCGCCGAGCGCCTTCATCTCTTTAATCACCGCCTCCTTCTCAGCGCCTTTCAGTGTCGGCACTTTCTTGCTCACCGCATTCCGCTCGCTCTGCATCTTCTGGACTTGCGTCATCACCTCGCGACGCTCGTCATCCAGCGCGAGGAACTTCTTGATGTCCAACTTGATGTTCTTATTCTTGCAGGCCGTCTGGTAGAGATCCGGATCCTTCCGGACGAGGGTGAGGTCGATCATGCAGACATGATGGCAGAGGAACGGTAAGCGGTCAGCCTTGACAATAGTGTATAATAAGTTCTAATGTAGACATATGATAATCGAGGAAGAATTTTCTTGTGCAGCAACAAGTTTGCTAGACCTTCACCGTGCTCAGCCGGAGTCACCTGCTCCCTCTTTGCAAACTGCAAACGCAATCAGCTTGCGATCAAAAGTAGCCGGACTGGTAAGAGCGGCCATAGATCCACCTGAAGAAAACGCTCACGATTTGTCAGATCGCTTGGAAAGAACCAAAGACAGAACAATCGAATGGGTTGATCATTCATCATTTCACGAACGAAGGGCGCGTTCAGCAATTCTCCGTAAGCCGACGCAGGGATTGTATGAAATAAAAGCAGAAAGAGCTCCGAACTGCGAAGATTTCTATATGAGGCATCTTTATGAGCGTCCTTTGTTAACTCAAGAAGGGGAAATCTTTCTCTTCCAGAAATACAATTATCTCAAGTACTGCGCAGGTACAGACCAAAAGAAATTACCCAAGACTGTTCGGGGAAACCCATTAATACTCATACGGCAACTCGACGCGATCGACGAGAAATTGAACCAAGCCCGGCAAACGCGAAACACAATCATCGAATCCAACCTGCGACTGGTATTTTCGGTCGCAAAAAAATATGCCGCCTCCGGCATGTATGACTTGTACGAACTTAACGGCGAAGGATCTTCCGCGCTGATGCGCGCCGTGGAAAAGTTTGATGTCGGACGCGGGGTAAAATTCAGCACTTATGCCAGTTGGGCGATTCAAAATGCATGCACAGCATTTATCCAGAAGAACTCCCGATTACCGATGCGACAATTCGCCGACGATGATGCCGCGATTCTATTGGACTACATTCCCGATCATCATGAATCGCTCGGGAGAGAAGCTGAGCGTGAATCGCTGCGAAACACGATTGCCGGTTTGCTTCACAGGTTGGATCCTCGAGAACAAAGAATTATCCGCAACCGCTATGGAATTGATTGTAAACCTACGACATTACGGGAAATTGGCGACGAATTTGGAATCTCCAAAGAGCGAGTCAGACAGCTGCAGAACAGAGCTCTTGAGAAACTGCGCTATCTTGCGAAACAAGAGAAGGTCGAAGCCCCGTAAATCCCCGCATTTCCCGTGCGACTTTGTCGTGGAATCTCCGAGGGAGAGAGGCAAAAACCTCTGAAATACGTCCACAATGTCTTCCTGAGCCTTGACAAACGCTGTTCAAATTGTCGCGTGTTCGCTACACTCTCCCGGCATGCCTTCCACCCGTGTGAAGACGATCGTCGAAAAACAAGCTCCTCTGGATGTTTCCGGTGTCATTTCGCAGGCCATGGCGGCTGCGGCGACGCCGGACGGACTGGATGTCCGTTACCGTATTCAGGGCGGGAAACCGCTCACGGGAACGGTGGATATCAGCGGCTCCAAGAATGCCGCGCTGCCGCTCATCGCCGGTACGTTGCTCTGTCAGGGAACGACGGTGCTGAAGAATGTCCCGCGTCTTCGGGATACGGCCACACTGCTCTCCATCCTCCGCTTCCTCGGCGCGACCGTTACGGAAGACGAAACCGTCATCACAATCAATACGGATGCGGCGGAAAGCAGACCCATCCCGCACGATCTGGTCTCCAAGCTGCGCGGTTCCATCGTGCTCTTAGGCCCATTACTCGCCCGCTTCGGCGAGGTCGAGATGGCGTATCCCGGCGGATGCGTTCTGGGCAAGCGGCCCGTGGGCGCACATATTCTCGCGTTCACGCAGCTGGGAGCCGAAGATCTCAGCACCGATACGACGCTCCGGCTCCGCGGGAAGCTGCACGGAGGCGAGGTCATCCTTCCGGAGTTTTCCGTGACAGCCACCGAGAACGTGCTGCTTGCGGCGGCATTGATCAAAGCGGAGGTGCGTATCGAACTCGCGGCTGCGGAACCGCATGTGCAGGACGTGTGCAAATTTTTGATTGACCGCAACATCAAAGTCGGAGGAGTCGGCTCACACACGCTTTCCATTCAGGGCGGATCAGCCCGTCTTGCAGGCGGGACGCACACGGTGACATCCGACTATCTGGAAGCCGGCGCATTCATCCTCGCGGGGCTGGCGACGCGCGGCAGGATCCGCATCCGGCACGCCGACCGGACTCACCTGATTTCCTTCCTCGGCGCGATCGGGCGCGCAGGGGGCAGGGTGACGTGCGAGAAGAACGGAGACATGCTGGTCGACGGTGCGGCATCGTCGTTCAAGGCGACGCGCATCCAGACCAACATCTTCCCCGGATTCCCGACCGATCTGCAGGCGCCGTTCGGCGTTCTTCTGACGCAAGCCGAAGGAGTCAGTCGGATTTTCGAAGTGCTGTTCGAGGGTCGCATGGCGTACCTCTACGAACTGGAGAAAATGGGAGCGCACATCGAAATTCTCAATTCCCATCAGGCGCTGGTCATCGGTCCGAGCGTCTTGCGCGGTCGTCAGGTCCCCAGCAACGATATCCGCGCAGGAGTCGCCATGGTGATCGCAGGATTGGCGGCGCAGGGAGAGACTGTTGTGACCGACGTCCGGTACATCGAGCGAGGCTACGACCGGCTGGAGGAAAAGCTGAAAACGCTTGGAGCGGACATCATCCGGGAGGAGGAATGATCGGGATCGGGAATTCAGCTTCGACAAGGTGTGAGCATCACCTATGACCGATCCTGCGTGTATTCACTCAAAAGATCGTTGACCGGCGACGTTCGTCAGCTGACCCATGCCTTCCTCACGCCTTCACGACAACCGTCCCTGCAATGAGATCATGAATGCAGCGGCGGTCTTCGCGGAAGATGAAGAAGATGTCGACGATGCCGTAGAACGGCACCATACCGATGAGTCCGTTCACGATGGTCCGGAGCAGTACGTTGGGCACGAAGCCGCCGTTCATGCCGTCGGCAAGCATGACGATTTTGACTTTGCACATCATCTTTCCCAGCGTCTGTCCTCGTGTCGTCAGATACGTCAATTGGATCACCGTGAAAACGATGAGCCAGAGAACGAGCGCGAGGAAAGTGCCGGCCGCCATGGGCGGAAAGCCTTCCAAAGGTACGCCTGTTCTTTCGGCGGTTTGCACTGCCGTCATCGCAGGTGCTAAAGAGGAAATCAACAACACCATAGCGGGGATGCCGCCGATGAGACTGTCGAGTATCCGGGCAAGTAAACGGGAGCCGCGACCGGCGGATTGGGAGGAGGAAGGGGAGGGCATACGCGGACAGTGTGATTCCACTTCGGATAGGATGCAATAGAAACCGCTTGGTAGGAGCCACGAGCGGTCAGCGCTCTGCGATCAGCATGCTGTCATGATCGTTTTGTACTACTCGTCGCTGTTCGCTGTTCGCTGTTCGCTGTAAACTTTCGACCGTGACCAAAGACTTTTACGCGATCCTCGGCGTCCAGAAATCCGCAAGTGAAGCGGAGATCAAGCAGGCGTACCGGAAACTGAGCCGCGAATTGCATCCGGACAAGCATAAGGGGGATAAGGAGAAAGAAGCCAAATTCAAGGAAGTCAACGAAGCGTACGAGGTTCTGAGTGACGCAAAGAAGAAAGAAGCGTACGACCGCTTCGGGTCCGCGGACTTTAGCGGATTCCGACCGGGACAGGGAGGCGGATTCGGCGGATTCTCCGGCTTCGATCCTTCATCATTCGACGGGGATTTCGGGGATATTTTCGATGCGTTCTTCGGCGGAACCCGCAGTGGCGGCAAACGTTCGGATACGCGCGGACGCACTCTGGAAGTGGAGATCACGATTCCCTTCTCGGAAGCGGTGAGGGGGGTGGAGCGGGAGATCAGCCTGAAAACCGAGATACTGTGCGCATCGTGCGGCGGAACAGGCAGCGCAGAGGGGTCGAAACTCGTCACATGCGTCGAGTGCGGCGGAACGGGGGCGGTGACGCGAACCTCCAGATCCCTCTTCGGCATGATCCGCCAGAGCGTCATCTGCGAGACATGTCGAGGAGCAGGCAAAGTGCCGGAGAAACCGTGCAATACCTGCAAAGGGGAAGGACGGACGACGGGATCCAAAACGGTGAAGGTGCGAATTCCCGCGGGCATCGACGACGGTCAGACGCTACGCGTGACCGGTGAAGGAGAAGCGGGGAAACACGGCGGCACGTCCGGTGACCTGCTCGTCCGTATCAATGTCGAGAGCGACAAGCGCTTCGAACGCGAGGGGGACGACATTCGATCAACCGTCTCACTCCGTGTCGTCGACGCCGTCCTCGGCACGAAGGTTGACATCGAAACCGTGCACGGAACATCGACCATCGATATTCCCGCGGGGACGCAGCCGGGACAAGTGCTGAGACTCAAAGGAAAAGGGATGCCGATTGTGAATTCCAGCCGTATGGGCGATCATTTCGTCACCGTGGACATCGTGATCCCGGTGAAATTGTCGAGAGAAGAAAAGAGGTTGTTTGAGGAGTTGAGGCAACAACTGTCTTGAGATTCTGCACTGTACATCACTGAAGAACCGCGTCGTATGCGGACTGATTTCGAGCGAACCGCCGCCATGATCACTTTCGGAATCAAAAGATTCTTCAGACAATGATCCGGTTCAATGTCAATATAACATTACAGCACAGAATAGAAAATTCTGATATACTGGCACGATGCCAATACATACAAAGACTCACCATCGCTCGATCATCCGACGCTCCCTGTGCATTTGCACCGGGATGGCAACTGCGCTGGTTATGATCGGCACAACGATCCAAGCTGCAGCCGCCGCTTCCTCATGGAACCCCACACTCCTCGTGAATACGGAATCATTTCAGGCAATCGATAGCGGTGACGGAACGACGAACATCGAACTTCGCTTCGGGGCGTCCACACAGACCATCAAGTTCCTCACGACCAACCGATTCCAGTTCTCACACGGCATCAGCGTCCTCGGAACCATTTCAGGCTCATCGCTCAATGTCGATCGCAACGCAACGATCGGCGGAGGTCTGACCGTCACGGGGGCGGTTCTTGCAAACGGCAACATCACGACGCGCGGTACCGCATCCGGCTCGAACTTCACGTTCATGGGAGGAGCATCCTACGTCCTCGGATCACTCGCAGTCGGAGGAACCACTCCGAAAACCAAGTTCTCGGTCCTCGGCACCATCTCCGGTTCTTCGCTCAACATCGATCGCAACGCAACGATCGGTGGTACGCTCACCGCGACGGGCGCGATCACAACCAAAGGGAATCTCTCCGGTTCCACCCTGACCGTCGACGGGAACGTGACCATCCACGGCGAGACCTATACGTTCCCGACGACGCAAACGGAGAACGGTTTCCTGAAGACCAACGGTGCAGGAGAACTCACCTGGGAAGCCATCTCAACCGGTAACGGCAGCGGGGCCATCCTCTCTCTCCATCCGGAATATCCGAATGCCATTTACTTCTCCTCGGGTTCCAGCTTCATCGGGCAGCTCTCCGCGTCCGGAGGTGTGGCGGGTATCAATGAGAACTTCTACCACTGGACCAGCAGCAAAGCCGGACTCAACGACTACTGGATCTCGATCCGCGTCCGCCTGCCGGACAACTTCAGCTCGTGGGATCCGGTGAAGCCGATCGAACTGCGGTATCGCACCGCGGACGGAACCGCGGACAACAACCACGTGACCGTGCGGATGAAGGACACGGAAGATGCCTTGGCTGTTCTCTCGGGGAATGCCGCTCTCGCGAGCGCAACGTTCGCCACGGCGAACATCGGCATAACGGACGGAACGTGGACGCCGAAAGACTACATCACGATCTATGTGAAACTCGCGGCCAAGGCCACCACATTCGCCGAAGCGGGATTCATCAATCTCAACTTCGAGACGACGACGCCGTAATACACAATGAAACCAAGGAAACCAACGTAACCAGGGATTTCAAGGATGTTCCTTGGATTCTTTGGTTCCTTGGGCATCCTTGATTTCTTTCCCGCCTTGCGCAGCAGGGCAAGTTGCTCTTCAATGCGCCCATATGAAGTTCTCCACCTCCACCCAGAACCTCCTCGCGGGACTCCAGCTCGTCAGCCGTGCCATCGGCACGGAACAGGTACTGCCGGTCCTCCAGAACATCCTGATCCACGCGGAAGGGAAGCGCTGCACGCTGAGTGCGACGAATTTGGAACTCTCGATCGTCACCAGCTTCGAAGTGCAGATCGAGAACGAGGGATCCATCACGGTTCCCGCCAAGGCGATATTGAACTTCATGCAGTACAACCAGGATGGAGAAGTATTGTTGGAAACGAGTGAAGGCACACAACTGAAACTGCACTCGAAGCATGCCAAGGCGACCATCGCCGGAGAGGCTGCCAGCGGCTTCCCGACCATCGCGGGGATTCAACGGGAATCGTCCCTGACGCTCGCCATCCCGTCGCTGCTCAAGGGACTCAGCCTCGTGACCTTCGCCTGTGCCAAAACCACATCGCGTCCGGTGATCTCCGGCGTCTTCACACGACTGGAGCGCGGTGCGCTCATCCTCGTCGGAACCGACAGCTACCGCCTCTCGGAGTTCAAAATGGATACCGCCGCAGCATCGGGCGAGGTGTCCTGCATCATTCCCGCGCGCTTTCTGGAGGAGCTGAAAGGGGTCATCGCCCTCGAACGCGGGCGGGCGGAGGCGGGGGGAGAGAAGACGAATGAAGAAACGAAAGACGGTGAGAAAGTCGCGAAGGGCAAAACGGGGTTGGAGTCCGTCGACGTTTTCTTGAGCTCGCAGCAGATCGAGGTGCACGTCGGGCCCACACGATTGATCAGCCGTCTGATCGACGGGAAATTCCCGGACTATGCGCAGGTGCTTCCGAAGGAGAAAACGTCCACCGTCTCGGTGTCGGCGAAGGAGCTCCTCAGCGCCGTGAAGCGCATGCACTACTTCGCCAAGGAACTGAATAACAACATCACGTTCTCGTTTACAAAGTCGGGGGTCCATCTGACCACCAAACAGACGCAGATCGGTCGCGACGAATCCACCATCGGTGCCGAACTCACGGGGAAGGAAACGAAGATCGCCATTTCCTCAACCTACCTGATCGACTTTCTCTCGCGCATCGATGGCGGGAACATCGGCATCGAACTCTCCGACAAAATGCATCCTGCGGTCTTCCGCGTACCCGAGGCGGACCGCTACCTGCACCTCATCATGCCGTTGCGCATGTCGGAGGAATAACGTAGACTCGAAGTAATCAATCAGTAAAAGTCCCCGCTTCCTTCGTCAAAAGGAACGGTGGCGTTTCGGCGGTTGCCGGACATTTGCACTGCGCCAACACTTAATTATCCGGAATGAAGCCATCCATCTGCATCGGGGAGAATACTCACCGGGAGCTTGACCAGCTCCTCGGCGATCGACATGCGCTGACAATCTCCGGGTTGGCGAATGAAACAGCCAAGGCGATGATCTTCAGTCATCTGCTGACGCTGCGACCGCGACCGGCGGTGATCGTCACGGAAGATGAAGAACGATGTGAGGGGCTCCTGCACTGGCTCCGGTTCTTCGGTCAGGACGCGTTCCCTGTCCGCTTCGGCGAGGATCCGACATCCGATGACGTCTCGGGGGTGGTGCGGATGATGCACGGGGACGGCATCGCGGTGATGGAGAGAGCGACGTGGGAAAAGTCTTTGCCCTCATTCAAGGAATTGATCGAACGCGCCGTTCACCTCACAGTCGGGAAAGCGACGGAATTCACCGACCTGTTCACCCGCCTGATCGATGCCGGCTACGAACATACCGATGACACGGAGCTGTCTCCGGGTGAGTACCGGCGTCTGGGCGATACGCTCGACATTTTCCCGGTGGGGGAGATGGAACCTCTCCAGGTGCGATTCTCGTTCGGAACGGTGGAGGCGATCATCCGCAGCGCTCATCCGGACGAGTCTGCGAAAACACTCGTCATCCACCCGCTCTCCTGGGACAAAACCGAGACCCTGCCGAAGCAGTTTCCCGCAGCGTCGCTCCTCGTGACCGACGAGCAGGAGGACATGGCGTTCCCCGAGAAAGCCGACCGCGTCGAGATCACCAGCTTCCCGCAGGGAGACCAAGTGCACGTGCACCTGCGGTACCTCTCCGTTCTCAAGTTCTATACGCTGCAGGATTTCCTGAACGACGTCCGCGACAAGCTCCACCAGAAGTGGACCATCGTGATCGTCTCGAAGCGGGCGGACGAGTTGCGGGCGGTGCTGAAGGAGGAACTGATCCCATCGCTCCCGTCACCGGAGCGCAAACCGGGAAGTGTGACGATTGTGGAAGCTGATGATGATTCGCTGTTGCCGCACTCCCTCCAAAATCCGGACTTGCAGTGCGCACTCATCACCGACCGCGAAATTTTCTCACTCAAGCGTGAAGCCAAGCAGCGCTCCGTCCAGCGTCTTGCGCTCGACTTCATCACGTCGCTGCAGGCGGGAGACTTCGTCGTCCACATGGAGCACGGCATCGGACGGTTCGAAGGCATGACGGTGAAGGAAGTGGACCAAGTGGAGCGTGAGTATCTGGAGATCACCTACGCGGAGAACGACAAGCTGTTCGTTCCCGTGGATCAGGCGGACAAGCTGAGCAAATTCGTCCATGAGGAAGGGCACGAGCCGGTCCTCACGCGCCTCGGCTCCGTCGAGTGGAAGAAGGTGACGAAGAAAGTCACGGAAGAGACGCAGGAGATCGCCCGCGAACTCCTGGAGATCTACGCAAAGCGCGCCAAAGCCAAAGGGATCGCTTCTCCGGAAGATACGGAAGTACAACGGAAGTTCGACGACGCATTTCAGTACACCGAGACACCCGGTCAGATGAAAGCGATCGATGACATCAAACGCGACATGGAGAGCGGCCACCCGATGGATCGTCTGATCTGCGGCGACGTCGGTTTCGGCAAGACGGAAGTGGCGATGCGTGCGGCGTTCAAAGCCGTGCAAGGCGGACGGCAGGTTGCACTGCTCTCGCCCATCACCATCCTCGCCGATCAGCACTACCACAGCCTGCAGAAGCGTATGGAGGGCTTCAATGTCCGCACGGAAATGCTCTCGCGGTTTCGTACCCACAGCGAGCAACGCGAGACGCTGGAGAGACTCAGAGAAGGCAAGGTGGATATCGCCGTCGGGACCCATCGGCTGCTGCAGGATGACGTGGTCTTCAAGAACCTCGGTCTCGTGATCATCGACGAGGAACAGCGCTTCGGAGTCAAACAGAAGGAGAAACTCAAGCAATTGCGATCATCGGTCGACATCCTGACGCTCACGGCGACGCCGATTCCGCGGACGCTCAATCTCGGACTGCACAAGCTGCGTGACATCACGACGATCACCACGCCGCCCCCCGGCCGCCTCCCCATCATCACCGAAGTCCGGAAGTATTCCGATGCACTGGTACGGGAGGGGATCATGAAGGAGATCGGTCGCGGCGGTCAGGTGTACATGCTCCATAACCGCGTGGAAACCATCGACGCCTTCGCCATGAAGCTCCGCGCGCTGGTGCCGCAGGCCAGCTTCGTCGTCACGCACGGCCAGCTGAAGCCGGAGCTGCTGGAAGAGCGGATCCTCGCGTTCAAGGAGGGGAAATTCAACGTACTGGTCAGCTCCACCATCATCGAGAACGGGATCGACCTGCCCAGAGCCAACACCCTGATCGTGAACGAGGCGGAGAAGTTCGGTCTTTCGCAGCTCTACCAGCTACGCGGTCGCGTCGGTCGCGGGACGGTGCAGGCGTACTCGTACTTCCTCTACCACTCGCAACGGCTCAAGGATGACGCGAAGAAACGTCTCAGAGCAATCGTCGAAGCGAGCGAACTGGGCAGCGGCTTCCAGATCGCCATGCGTGACCTGGAAATCCGCGGTGCGGGCGAGATCCTCGGCGCCAGCCAATCGGGGAACATGACGACCGTCGGCGTCAGCCACTACCTGCGGCTCCTCAAGAACGCCGTCGACGATCTTCGCTCGGGCGCCACGCACGAGGAAGAGGATGTATCCGGTGCGGTGGAGATCATCCTGCCGTTCGAAGCGCTCCTGCCCGCCCACTACATCACGGATGAGGTGGAGAAGATCAGCATGTACCAGAAGCTCGCTGGCAGCGAGGATGAGGCGATGCTGAAAGAACTCGTGGACGATCTGAAGGAAGAGTACGGCCCGCTGCCGAAGCAGACTGAGTACTTGGTGCAGATCCTGCGGCTGCGCATGGCATGTCGCCGCGCCGGCGTCCAGAGAGTGAAGATGGAGACGATCCTCGGCTCCAAGCGCGAGCTGGTCGTGACACTGACATCAAAAGTCAGCGCCGCCGAAGTCATGCAGCTCCTCGAGCATCACCGCGCATGGCGCGTGAGCGGTTCGACGCTACGGCTCGCGGAGGAGGACATCGAGAAAGCGGGCGGGAAAGAATGGTTGCCGGAACTCACCAAGCAGATTGCGCTGCTGCAGAAGAAGGAAACGAAGAAGTGAGGGAGGTGAAGATTGCGGATAGCAATCAGCGGGTAGCGGGTGGATAAGAAGAAAGTTTTACATAACCAAAAGGCCGCAACGCGGAGTGCGCTGCGGCCTTGGTTGAGCTCATTGGAAACTTGAACTACTTTTTCTTCAGGTGCTCGACCGCATCCCCTACCGTTGGTGAGGGATAACGGTGTTTTAGGATTTCGCCCAATCCATGCTTGATCATTTCGGCACTAATCGGCGTCTTCGACACAGCCGAGATATGCCCGCAACGCTCTTTTGCTTTGTCTGCACGCTGCGCCCATTGATTTGCGCATGCATCGAGTCCTAGCGTCAGCGCGGCAATAGCGTTGGGGGAATTGGCAAGCGTTCGCTCTTTAGGCTCAAGCTTGAACCAAGCATCGACCGAACCGCTTTTCCAATCCGGCGTCTCGATCCAGACAATCGCCCACGGCTCCGGGAACTCGGCCTTGATCAGGTGCGCATTCCACGGAATGTTGAGCCCTCTGACGTTCAGGGTGATGTCGTCCGTGGGAGTGACGACGGCCTCGTCAGCCTCGTCACCGTCCCATCCAGCGATCTGCGCGGTATAGGCCTGATAGTTGGGCACCCCACCGACATACAGCTTCACGGTCTCCCCAACTTTCAGCTTGTCCACCGCATAGTACGCAGGCCGCTTCCCAGCGGCGGCCTCTGCGGGCGTTGGATCCACAACCTTGTAGACCAACAGTGGCAGCCAATTGCTTTCGGCACTGAGCGTGACTTTCACCTCAGCCGCCGGCACGCTGTCAGCTACCAACATCCATACGAATACGGCCCAAAGGGCCAGGATAAAACGGTGCATGCGATTCTCCTTTGCCGCCACGAGGCGGACAAAAATGGACATTCCAATGTTTCCAATGAGCTCTTTGCCTGCAAGGCTGCCCACGAGGCAGCGCTGTCAAAGTAAGACAGCCAGACAAGTGTTATTATAACATATATTCCACATTTATGCTGAAAGACCGGAAACCCCCTGTCTGAACCGTGATTTGAAGGATTAAAGGATTACCACGATGAATAAATTGAAGCCGCAGCAAGAATCAAGCTAATCCTTTAATCATGTGAATCGTGGTTCAGACAATATGCTTCTTCACCAACCTCTCCTTCTCCTCCTTCTTCCACTTCCTCACCTCCGCTTCACGCCGTCGCGCGGAGGACAACGTGCGGAATTTTTCGCTGTAGACGAAGCGAACCGGCAACCGTGACCGCGTGTACTTGGCCCCTTTGCCTTCATTGTGTGTCGCTTCACGCTCCTTTAAATCCTTCGCCGTTCCGGCGTACAGAGAACCGTCGCAGCAGCGGGCGAGGTAGAAGAAATGGGAAGCGGGCAGCGGCAAGCGAATAGCGGGTAACAGGATGGTTTAGCATGAGCGAGTCACGGTGTTCTCAAGCGCCGTGACGAGTCGAATGGTGGTCCTGGCGGGAATCGAACCTGCATCTACCCCTTAGGAGAGGGTCGTTCTATCCATTGAACTACAGGACCACAGTGAAATCATAGCACCTTGGGCTCGTGCTCCCGCACTCCCATCATATATCGTATGGACATTGTCACTACATACTTTTATACTGATTCCATGACCACCACCATCCAAGTTCGGACAAACGCCGCGACGAAGAAGGGTGCACAACGCATCCTGGAAAAGCTCGGTATGAATCTCAGCACCGCCATCAACGTCTACCTGATACAAATCATTGAGAAAAAGGGGATTCCTTTTGAAATGCTCACGGAGAATGGCCTGACACCGCAAGAGGAGAAGGAGATACTAAAGGAAATAGCTTGGGCGAAGAAATACGGCAAGAGATATGTATCGGCAAAGGAAATGCATGAGGATATTCTCCGTAGTTGATGAAGTTTGCCGTCGTTGCCACCAATCGGTACAGACAGGATTACAAATACCTTGCAAAAACAGGGCTTGATACTGGCAAACTCGAACAGGTGATCGATCTACTCGCCGCAGGAATCCGACTGCCCGAAAGCTATCATGACCACGGTCTGCATGGCGATCTGCAGGGAACTCGCGCCTGTCACATCGGACCGGACTGGTTGCTACAATATGTCAAAGACAGCAAACACCTCGTGTTGATCCTGATATCAACAGGCGACCATCGGCGTGTTTTGGGCGTTGAATAACAACAAGCCTTTCGGATAGGTCCGGATTTATCCGAGCACCACCACCTGCCTGTTGTCCTGCGGCAGCGCACCCTGTTTCACCTTGTACTCGTCGACGGTCTGGAGCGTTGCCATGCCACACGCCTTGGCGACGCCTGCGAGATCTCCCCCTTTCACGGAGAAGAGGATGATGACGCGCGGGTCCACCGCCTCCACCAATGCGGTCACTTTCTTCGGATCATCGGCGGCGATCACCAGAATATCGACGTCACCCATCTTGTCCTGATCGGCGTCCGGCCATTCCAGGATAGGCGTGTCGACGAACGCCACTTTGACGCCTTCCATGTTGCACGAATACGACACCTGCCGTCCCAGATCCTGCCCCACCGCGCGGATGGAGATCCCCGCAAAATCGTACTCGCCGGGCCAGCTGACCACCTGCTTGCTCTTCATCGTTTCCTCCGGATGACTGAGGAGCGCCCAGCCCTCTTTCGGAGCTTCGGCGGGGAAAACATCAAAGGTGACTGAATCGATTTTCACGGTGCAGGCGGCGCCGTTCTTGGGGGTGAAGGTAAGCATGCGGGGAGTGTAGCAGGCTTCACCGGAGATCGGAATATCGAAGGGAACGCACGAACACTCCCGACAGGTCATCCTTGTCTCCCTTTACTCCGCTCTCTTGAACTTTCGAAACGGCCTCTTCCCCGGACCCGCCGCCCGCTTCTTCGCCAGAATCTCGACGGCCTGATCCAGCGTGAGCATCGCAGGTTCAATCTTCTTGGAGAGTGATGCATTGGTGGTTCCGTCCGTGACGTAGGGGCCGTAGCGGCCGTCCTTCACCAGAATCTGCCCTTTGGAAACCGGATCCGTTCCGAGTGTCGCAAGCGGCGCGGCGTTGACTTTCGCATGCCGGTCGGCGATCAGCTGCAGCGCGACTGTGAAATCCACATCGAACGGGTGCATGGTTTTCGGCAACGAGGCGCTCGTCGTGCCGGCTTTGACGTACGGGCCGAAGCGTCCGAGGTGCAGTTCGACCGGTTCGCCCTGATCGTTCTTGCCAAGCTGTTTCGGGAAAGACAAAAGGTTGATGGCTTCCTCCAGCGTGACCGTGTCGGTCTTCATGGTCTTGAGCAGCGAGACGGCCTTCGGCTTCGCCTTCTTCCCCTTCTCCTTGTCCCAGAGTCCGAGTTGCACGTACGCGCCGAAACGTCCTGTCCGGACGACGATGGGCAGACCCGTCTCCGGATCCTTGCCGAGTTCGCGGTCCTTCATCACATCTTCTTTTTTGATCTCCTTCGTCTTGGAGGCGACGAGTGCCGAAAACGGTTCGAAGAAGCCGCGCATGAACGGCACCCACTCTTCCTTGCCTTCGGCGATGTCGTCGAGGCGCCCTTCCATCTTCGCCGTGAATTTCAGATCGACGATGTCCTTGAAGTGTTCCGACAGGAGATCGGTGACGGTGAATGCGATGTCCTGCGGAATCAATTGCTTGTTCTCCTTCAGGATGTACCCCCGTTGCTGAACCGTGGAGATGGTCGGCGCGTAGGTCGACGGCCGTCCGATGCCTTCCTCCTCCAGCTTCTTGACCAGACTGGCTTCCGTGTAACGTGGTGGCGGTTTGGTGAAATGCTGCTCCGGAGTGATCTCGTCGCAAGTGAGCTTCTCTCCTTCCTCCAACGAAGGCAGGAATTTTTCACCTTCGTGTTCGCCGGCCGCTTTCTCCTTCTCCATCTGCTCCTCATCCTTGTCCTCGAAGTACACGCGGAGGAATCCGTCGAAGAGGATGGTCTGTCCCGTCGCGCGGAATGTGTACGTGGTTCCATTGCCGCTGACGGCGATGTTCGCACCGACGCGCTTGATCTCTGCCGGCGCCATCTGCGTCGCCATCGTCCGGTTCCAGATCAGCGTGTAGAGCTTGAGTTGCTGATCATCGAGTACATCGGCGACCGACTGCGGCGTGCGCGAGACCTCGGTCGGGCGGATGGCTTCGTGCGCTTCCTGCGCGCCCTTGCTCTTGGTTTTGTACTGACGGGGAGAGGTGAGCGTGTACTCTTTGCCGTAGAGCTTGCTGATCGTTGCAGTCGCGTCCGCAACCGCTTTCTCACTCAAGTGGACGGAGTCCGTACGCATGTAGGTGATGAGACCGGTTGTCCCCGCCCCCTTGCCGAGGCTCATACCTTCGTAGAGCTGCTGCGCCACCACCATCGTCTGTTTCACGGAAAATCCGAGCTTGCGCGCCGCCTCCTGCTGGAGAGTGGAGGTCGTGAACGGCGGCGGCGGAGTCTTGGTCAGCTCTTTCGTTTCCATCTTTTCCACGGCGAAAGCTCCATCTTTGGTATCCGCCAATACCTGATCGGCTTCTTCCTTATTCTTCGGAACGAACGCCTCGCCGTTCTTCGCTTTCAGATCTGCCGTGAAATCCTCGCCCGTTTCCTTTTTGAGATCGGCAGCGATGGTCCAGTACTCCTCCGCTTTGAATGCTTTGATCAGCCGCTCGCGATCGACGATCAGTCGGACGACGACGGACTGGACGCGTCCCGCCGACAGACCCCGATAGACTTTCTTCCAGAGGAACGGGGAGAGCGTGTATCCCACGAGCCGATCGAGAACGCGCCGCGCCTGCTGCGCATCGACCAGCTTCTGATCGATCGTTCGCGGATTTGCAATCGCGGCTTTGATGGCTTCCTCCGTGATCTCGTGGAAGACGATGCGCTTGACGGTCGCGGGCTTCGGCACTTTCAACGCCTGCAGCAGATGCCACCCGATGGCTTCCCCTTCGCGGTCTTCATCAGTCGCGAGGTAGAGGTCATCCGCCTCCTTGTACGCCGCTTTCAGGTTCTTCACCGTCGTCATTTTCTCCTTCGGGATCACGTACGTCGGTTCGTAGTCGTGTTCGGTGTCGATGCCGATCTCGCTGGTCGGCAGGTCGCGGATGTGGCCCATGCTGGACTGGACGTCGTAATCCTTCCCCAGAAACCGCTTGATGGTTTTGGCCTTCGTGGGACTTTCGACGATAACAAGGTGCTTTGGCATAACGGGTGACAGGGTCGACGAGAGGAGAAGGTTTGTCAAAGGGAGTTATTCGAAATCGATGTTTTCCACTATCATGGTATCATTATGACAACACTCAAAAGTAAGCCTCTTCTTCGAGATATTCAGGAATACATCCTGAAAACCGGTATAAAAGCAGAATTCGATTCTCTGAATGCAATACAAAGATGTTTAATGCTTGGTGAAGAAGTCGGTGAATTGTTCAAGAGTGTACGGAAGATTGATGGGATCAAAACAGACACCGGCACAGGATTGGTGGAAGATGAGCTTGCCGATGCGCTCAAGCAAATTTGTGCCATTGCGAATTATTTTGCCATTGATCTGGAACAGGCTTTCAGGAACAAGGAAAGAAAGAATGTTGGTCGATGGAAATGAATCCATTTCACACCGCCACCTTCTTTCCATACTTCCGAATCTCCGACGCAAGCGTGCTGTACTTTTCGTTAAGATCCTTCGGCGCGAAGGGGATGGGTTCGATGGGGACGGGGGAATCCATTTTCATGGTCAGCGTGAGCAATAGGCTCATCTCTTCGGAGTAATCTTTCCCGAAAGAAGACGAAACAACGCAGAGATCAATGTCACTCCAGTCGTGTTCCTTGCCGCGCGCGCGCGAGCCGAACAAGCGCACTTCGGAAACCGGAACGCCTGCCGCACGAACGAGAGCAATGTAGTTGCGGATTATTCCCAATACTTCGGTATGAGAAAGACTCATAGTGATCGGATGAGGGTGAACAGAGATTCGGTTCTCAGTACCCACTCCTTCGTATACCCGGCAGTGGCCTTCTTGAACAGTGTGTCTTTCGCATCTTCGTAGCGCGCTGAAATATTGAATTGCATTATCTGATTCAATTGCCCCCACTGCTCATCGGTGAGCACCAGCTGTATTTGTTTTCCGAGCGAAACGAGATGGTGGGTCGGTGGCGGAGGCGTATCGAGCACCTGCACAAATTTCGCCTTCAGAATTTTTCCAGTGTCAGATGGCAAAAGAAGAGTGCGTGCAAATATCGCTTGGATACGAGCAACGCTTGCACGGTCTTCCATGCCTCCTCCGCACCATCTTCCCAGAAGCCGATGAGATCATTCTGCGTCATAGAGTGAGAGTATAGCGCACGCGCTGTTTTTCCGCTTCCGTGCGATCATGCCTTGACGTTCGATTATACTTGTTACTGGATATCACACCAGTTTTCCCGCATCCTCCTCACGTTGTACTCGTGATTTTTGGCTTACAGAAGCCATTTATTAATTCGACCCACGACTGATTTCCATTTGCAAGAGATTTTCCGCTTGCGTAAGCCAATGCCACTCGTACAATGAGGCCTGTTCTTACTTCCTACCCCCATCCTCCATGTCCAAGCAGGATCTCATTGCCGCGATTGCGGATGCCGCAGGCATCACCAAGCGCGCCGCCTCCGACGCCCTCGAGGCTCTCATCTCCACCGTCACGAAGGAGCTGAAGAAAGGTCATAACGTCACGATCACCGGCTTCGGTACGTACCGCATTTCGAAGCGCCAGGCCCGCACCGGCGTGAACCCGAGGAACCCGTCCCAGAAGATCCAGATCCCGGCGATGAAGGTTCCGTCCTTCAAGGCCGGCAAGACCCTCAAGGACGCCGTCCGCTAATTGAGGTTTTCATTTTGATTCAAGAAAGAGGCCTCCGTAAGGGGGCCTTTTTCGTATCCCCCGCCGCCCGCAGCCGAGAGCCATGGCTCTCGGCTGCGGATGGGTGTTTCTTCCTCCCCTCCTCCCTGCTATGCTCCTCCTGCTATGGACGACCTGATCAAAGACACCACCGCTCAACTCTTAACATTCCTCGCCATACCGTTCGACGGGATCACGGTGCGACACGACGGAGACGTCATCCGCGTGGATGTCGCCTGCAAGGAAGCAAGTCGTTTGATCGGGTGGCACGGCGAGACGCTCAATGCCGTGCAGCATCTCGTGAAGTCCATGATCCGCACCGCCAAGAAGCTGGAGCGGGCGCCGTTCATCGTCGTCGACGTCGACGGGTACCGGCTGATGCAGGAAGACAAAGTCCGCCGCATCGCGGAAGCCAAAGCCGACTTCGTCCGGCGCACCGGCGCACGTGTCACGTTGCCGCCGACGAGCCCGTACTTCCGCCGCATCGTGCACATGCACATCGCCAACACACCGACATTGTCCGATCTCGCGACGGAGAGTGTGGGTGAGGGCGACTATCGCCAGATCGTGATTCGCCTGAAGGATTCCAAAGCCGCCGCAATGGATGCGGGAGAGGAGCTGTCGCCCGTGATGGCGAAGGATGACGGGCTGGAGAACCTGGATGTGTGAGGACGGAGGATTCCGAAGAAACCGAAGAAACCGAGGAGTCCGAGGATGTTCAGCTGTTCATCAGTTGCCTTGGAATCATTGGCTTCCTTGACGCAGTATCCGCACATTCTCCTTCAGAATCTCATTCTGAGGATCCAGCGCCAGCGCTTGTTCGATTACCGCCAATGCCTCCTTTGTTTTTCCTTGTTTTGCGAGAATGACTCCGACGGTGCTCAGCGTGTCCACGTTCTGTTCTGCATGTGAAAGCGCATCGAGTGCTCCTCCGTGATCACCGGTCAGGAAACGTGCCCGCCCGAGATGGAGGAAGAGTGTCCTGAAATCAGGATTCTGTATGAAAAACGCGTTGTATCGGCTGTGTATTGCCGCTGGCTTCGGTTCGATCGTTCCATCCCACCGCCAGTACTGCGGTGAGAATGAGAGCAGATATTCCAGTGCGTCTTTCGCTGCGGCGGCATCGCCGGATTCCGCGAGGGCGATGCCCCACGTCCGCCACACGTGCGGCGAGAACGGCGCGAGAAATGATGCACGGGAAAAATCCTCCCGCGCACCCAGGGAATCGCCGCTTTTCAGGCGTGCCGCTGCGCGAATGATGAGCAGATGTGCATCCGGTTTCCCATTCGCAAGAGCGGCATCAATCAAACGGATCGCTTCGGCCTCCCGTCCCCGAAAAATGTATTCCGTCGCGAGAGAGGGAATGTAGGCACTGTGCGGGGCTTGAGCGGCGGCCGATTCCAAATTCTTAAGCGGGTCCTGTGATCCGGACGATTGCTCCCAGCTTAAGAATTCATTGTCCGCAATCAGACAGCGAATGTCATCGCTCAAAGCGAATCCGGTCGCAAAAAGGAGAAGGAGAATGGACGGAAAGAAGACTGCGGATTGCATCTGCCGGGAGTGTCCGCCGCTTTGCAGGAGAATCGCTGCGAACGCGGCAGTCATTGCCAGATCAACGATCGTCGGAAAGCCGAAGAGGAGGGCGACGCCATGGCCGACGAGTGCACAGAGAAGGCCCAAAACGAGCGGATTTCGCGTGGTGTGATACGCGGTTATTCCTGAGCGAAGCACAAAGAACGCGAACACGATCCATGCCAGCAGGCCGATGATTCCTCCGGCAAGCAGTCGCTCCAAAAGATCATTGTGAACGTGATCGGGAATGGCATCGTACCGTTCCAGTGTCAGTAATTCGGGGCGGAAATGCTGTTCCAGTGTTGAGGTCACTCCGCCCTGACCGTAGCCGAAGATCGGACGCTCCCGGATCGCTTCAATCGCCATCCCCCACAAATGGCTGCGCACCGAGAATGATTGGGTCGTCGTGTGTCCGTTGGAAGAATCGACTGACAGCGTGAGACGATGGAGCAAGGGGATCGATCGGACGACGGTGTTCGACGGCAGTGCATTGGCAATGAATACGATGATCAAAACTGCGCCGACAGATGTCAGAAGCCATACCCGCGCCTTGCCGCTTGATCGAAACAGGACGAACGCGATCAGACCGCACCCGACGAGAGTTCCGAGGAGAGCGGCTCTGCTACCCGTGAGCAGGAGCCCCGCACATTGAATGAACATCAGCACACCGGAAAGCAATCGCCATTGCTGACGTTCAACGATCAGAAGCGCGATGCTGACCGGCAGCGTGAGCGTGAGAAGTTGACCCAAAAAATTGGGATGCCCGAGCGAGCTCCCGATTGCAACCGGAATGTCCGTTGCGCCGGTCAGGATCGAAACGGCGCCGAGTGCAACGGGAATACTTCCGGCAAACGCGATAACTCTGCAGAAGATGAGAAGTTTGTGGACAGGAAACAGCAGGAACACGGCCCAGCCGAAGAGGGTGAGTGTCAGGAGGTCGATCAAGCCGAATCCCGCGTAGGCGCCCCGCAGACTTTCCGACGGAAACTCCGAGAGGATCGAAGACAAAAATGCGAAAAAGATCAAAAGCGACAACGCTGTCAGGATTTTTTTATCCGGCAGCATCGCTATCCGATCACGCAAT
Organism: Candidatus Peribacteraceae bacterium; assembly: GCA_028711345.1. Classification (GTDB taxonomy): domain Bacteria; phylum Patescibacteriota; class Gracilibacteria; order Peribacterales; family Peribacteraceae; genus CAINWJ01. The sequence goes on along the minus strand of JAQTSK010000009.1, from coordinate 5,105 downwards.
ACCTTGGCACCCGCTGTGATTCCGAGTAACAGAACAACCGCGGAAAACAATGCGGCTTTCGGAAGGGCTGCCGGCAAGCTCACGGCATTCCAATGTGCCATGGGAAGCAGCAGCAGAATGCCGGGAATGCCGACGATGGAGAGGCGCTCCGTGAACCGCGATGAAGTCATTATCGGGAGAATATCACGCGACACACTACCGGTTCCGCAGATACTGATAGATGGCGACGGCCACTTCCTCACGGGTCAATTCGCTTTGTGGAGCCAAATGAGCGAATTCCCCGATGCGATCCGGAAATAGAGCGTACCGCTGAGCAATCCCTGCATACGGCGCGTACCAAGCATTCGGTGGGACATCCTCCCATTCGTAGGGGAGATTGAGATCCAGGGTAAACGTGAGTGAAAGCATTTTGAGGAACTCCGCTGTGTTGACGCGGTTTCCCGGTCGAAAGGTGCCGTCAGGATTGCCGCCGATGATCTCTTTATGTGCGGCAACCATCACGAATTTCGTGTACCACTGGCCGTTCAGAACGTCCGGGAAGCGTCCGTTATTCTGCATGTCCTCGATGGATCCGAAGCGTGCGAGGAGGAGGAACTTCGCCGCTTCGGCGCGGTTGACGGGGCGGTCACCCTTGAACTGTCCGTCGGGGAATCCGCCGATCACCGCTCTGCGATAGAGTTCCGCCGCCGCCTTGCCGCTGATATCTCGAATGTCCGTATCAGGGAAGGGATTCCGGTACGCCTCGATGTTCGTGAGGACTTCATCCTCGTAGCCTGCAGGGGGAATAGCGGTTGTCAGGGAGGAAGACAATGATGAAGCTCCGCTGGTGCCGCCCAACATGGCGATGATCGCCTGTCTGATGGGTTCGCTGTTTGCGCCGACGACCATCTCGGTCTCTCCCGTACGGGTGTTCAGCACGACGGTCGTGGGGGTTCCGGAGATTCCAAGCTGCGTTGCCTGATTCATTTCCTCCATCACAGTTGCTTGGTATCTGTCCTCCTCCGGCTCAGGATCAAGCCATCCTTCCGCTGTTGCCTGGCTGATCCCCATATTTTTTAGAACGCTCAGTACCGCATCTTCCGTCGGTGTGCCTTTGGCGTAGACACCGTCGATAAATTTCCAGAAAGCATCATTGCCGACATGTTCTGCGACGGCTTCACTTACTACAGCGGCACCAAGAGCGTTCTTGTGCATTGTAGTGAGCGGATAATGCCGGTAAATCCAAGAAACGTTTCCGCCGAACTCAGCCTGGATTTTTTTCATGGCCGTCTGATGTCTGGCGCAGTACGGACACTCCAGATCCGAATATTCGATGAGGACGACCGGTGCAGTTCTTGATCCCCGGATGTGATCGTCCGCACGCACATTGATGCTGGGAATGGATGAAGAAGACGAGGAAGATCTGCGCGATGATGAAGAGCTGCCAACGGTAATTGTGGTAGTGAAGTGAGGATTGGATGAATCCTGGTTCAGCAGCGTCAGTTCCAGCCTGTAATTTCCCGCAGGAACATTGGTGTGGTTGAACCCTGAGAATCCGCTCAAGAGGTTGGGGATTTCGAAGACACGACACTGTTCGTCATCAACATCATCGTTGGCGCCGGCCGGAGCGATGTTATCGGAAAATCCATTGAGTGTGACGCGGAAAGTAATGGAACCGAATCCCTGCTTCTGCGAAGTTGTTTGCATCTGATGACTTGTGTTGCCGACGTTGCAGAGATTGATGGTGAGTACATCCTTCTGGCCGCGATTGTTCTTCTGGGAGAATGCGACTGAGCGGATCTGTAAATCGGGACGCCGTACGACGCTGTCGCGATACACCGCCACATTGCTCACCTCCGACTCGCGACCGGATGCATCCGCGTATGTGACGACGAATGATTTCACGGGTGGCTGCCTCAAGCGCAGTCGTTCCAGTGAACCTGGGACTTTGGAGAGAGAGATGGTATCCCCGACGCAATCGATCCTGCTGCCGCAGCCGAAAAAGTTCTGGGTGCGACTCGTTGTTTCACCCGTATAGAACCGGGCAAAGTATCGGCTCGCATTCGCCGGAGCCGTCCAACGGAGCTCGCCGCCCTCGATCCTGAGATCGGTAATGGGCGGAAGGGTGATCATCGCCCGTTCGACTCCGACATTACTTTTGCCTGACCGGTTTCCCATCGTGTCGTCGTACTGCACCACGTACGAATGTAAAGGGTTTCCCACTCTCCACCGTTCCAGAGCACCCGCCAGCTTCGAGATGGACACGGGGGTTCCGGAACATTGACTGTCTGGAAGTTGTGCCTGACTGCAGCCGCCGAAGTGCTTCGTGCGATCGGCGGTCTCGCCAGTGTAGAACGTGATGAAATAATGGGCCACTCCCACAGGGGCGGTCCAGCGGAGTTCGCCGCCTTCGAGTCTCACGTCTTCGATGGTCGGCAGAGGCAGGATAGGCATCACGGTCGGGCGAAGGACGGCGATGTTACTGATCTCCGAGCGGTTTCCCTGGGCGTCATCGTACGTGATAACGAAGGATTTGGTCGGTTGATGCCCCGGAACGAGACGCTCCAGCGCTCCCGGAATGCGCGTGACGGATACCGCGTCTCCGGCACAATACTGACCCCCGTTGGGATTCTGATACTGATAAATGTCTCCGCCGCATCCGTGGAAGCCCGAGGAGCGATTGGCTGTTTCCCCTGTGTAGAAACGGATGGAGTACCGGCTCACGTTCGCGGGGGCGGTCCATCGGAGTTCCCCATCCTCTATGCGAAGATCGGTGATGGGAGGCAAAGATTGTGCTTGTCCTGACGGTGTCAGGAATACCGATGCGAAGAAGGCGACTGCGAGCATCAAAGAGTAGAAGGCTGCAATGCATGAGTTCCGTACGGGAAGAGACGAGCGCATGGGAGGGATGGAAAAGAAGGGAGAAGAATGATGGATCGGAGTGGAGAAAGAAGAAGTATCAATATGACGTACTTGACTGATAGGGTAGCGGAAATGCGACCGAAAAGCAGGGGCAAGCAATGAGAAATGCCTGTCGTTCTGCACGGGAGAACGCACGAACGAGTGAGGACGTTACACATTTTCATGCAGATCATGCCGCGCATCACTGCACGATGTCATTTTCGAGGAGTTGCATGAGCGCCCGCACCGCGTGCTGAGTATGATCGATGCGTTGGGTGTTGTCGGTGAGTGACGTCCGGAAGCCGCCGACGGCTTGCTTAGGATTCTTCAAATAGTATGAATTTTCCGGCGTGTACTGCGTCGTCAGGAGGAAACGCGTGGCTGCGAGAATGGCATCGCGATACTTGTCCTGATGGATGCTATCGCCGGTGTCGACGGCGAGTGCGTACGCGTCGTTGAGTCCTTCCAGATAGGCGCTTGTCGAGCAGCCGGGGATCGGTTTGCGGAATCCTCCGAGAAGATCGCGGTAGGGCGACGAGGACACCTGATGATTGGCGATGAGCCAGTCGTTCATTTCGAAGACGAACGGCGGAATCTCCGGATTCCTGGTTTCTCTGTAGAGAAGAAGAGCGGCCTGAGAATGCCATGGGATGAACGCGGTCGTGCGATTGCCCCGCCAGTAGGAACGATAGAACGGGAATGCGCGCTCCACTGATGCGAGAGCGTTCGTGTCACCGCTGTACGCGTGGTACGTCATCAGTGCGAGCATCGTCTCGCCCGGGTAGTAGTCCATCCCCGTATCCTCGTTGTCATTAAAGAAAATTTTGTACGAGCCGTCATCGCGTTGTTGTTCCACGATGGACGCTGCGATTTTTTTGCTCCACGCCGCCGCGTCCGGATAGTCCGGAAGTGTGACGAGGGTCAGGAGCAGGAATGCGCTGTGGGCGATATGCCCCTCTCCCGCGGGAAGAACGTGGCATCGTGTTCCATCGCAAATTGTTTGATCGAGATAGTGCCGGACGGATCTCCGGATGAGCGGCGTTAGGGCGTCGCTCCGCAGGAACTGTGCGAGGTCGGTCATCGCCCAAAGCGTCGCCAGCTGCCGGAGTTCGTTGTTGTCCGAGCTGTAGGTATCGCGGCTTGGCGAGTACCGATACCGGAGCAGTCCGCCGGTTCCGGTCGTTGCAAGGAACCATTGTTCGGCAAGGTTCAGACGCTCACGAAGCATATGCGATGAAATATCAGCGATTTCAAGCGGAATGTTTTCGCGTTCGAATACGGTAACCGGACCCGATCGTCCGGCCAGGAAAGAAAAAGCATCGTAGAGAGAGATGTTGGTTTCCGGATCTTCATAACAGTTTTTCGCGAGTTTCCCCTTTTTGCAGATCTGCTGGAGGGTTTTTTCAACAGAATAGTTCCCGTGGATCGGTACTGATTCTTTGTAGTACACAGAGCGGCCGTTCCTTTCGATGCTGATGCCGTGCACCCCCGGCTCAAATTCCTGCTTGAGCCGGCTCAAGATCTTGGAACCCGGACGACGGTTCATCAAAAATGACACGGTAATATATGCATCGTCCATTTCGTCGGCATTGAGCTTGCCGTCCCCGAAACGGTCATCCCGGGCGCATTCTTTCGCGGCATCATCCAGATGTGAGTCGAGACGGTCGTTCGATTCGCGCATTGTTCCGCTCTGACAACAGCGTACCTCGCTGCCTCTCATGACGGTGATGTAGACGCGGTTGTGGCGGGTGGTGAACGACAGGTCGGCGAGTTCTTCGCCGTCAATCGTAGTGAATTGCCGGTCCAGCGCGTCATAGGCCCGATCCGCGATCAGGCGCATTTGTTGCCGGGTCAAATGGCGCGGATCGAGGGCTGCCGCGGCGGCATCGGAATTGCGGAAGAGACCGTATGTCAGGGAACAAAGCACCAAGGCGCAAACCGGCAGTACACATCCAACGGTAATATTCGGCTTGTGCATGGTCGTTTGAACCTAGCGTTTTTCGGATGGGAAAACAACGCGCTTGGCAAAAATCCTGATGGCGGTTTCGGCATCATGCGAAATGAACCTGACTGTGAACAGAGTGCGGAGTATCGAATCGTTATACCATTTCCATTTCAATCTGACACTCAATCAAGATGTCATGGTGAGCGTAGTCGAATCCATGACATCGGCATGTCGCCCTTCGACTACGCTCAGGGTGACATGCCTTTGTATACTTTTGAAT
>JAQTSK010000089.1 GCA_028711345.1 Candidatus Peribacteraceae bacterium | reverse complement strand
GTTCTGAAACGCTGTCATAGAATGCGGGAATAATCCGGAAAGGAGTCTACTGTATTTTTGACGTACGCGCCGATGCCTGTTCTCCAGTTTTCTGCTACCCTACAACTACGTAAAATATTCAATGATCAATATTCATCGAATGAATGAGAAACAAAAGAATCGAAGATTTTAACCAATGATTCATCGTTCTCCACCATTGATCACATTTCTACCATTTCTCGCATTCCCCCAGCCCTAACCCTAACCCTAACCCTAACCCCATGTTCCCCTCCCTCTCACCGGCCCAGCAACAACTCTTCGAGAAAGTAATCAAGAATGATGCGTTCCATCTCGCCGTGCAGAACGCGTTCAACCACATGATCATCACGGACACTAATGGAACCATTCTCTTCGCAAACTCGGCGGTAGAGAGGATTACGGGGTATAGCCCGGCGGAAGTGATTGGAGCCACTCCCCGCCTCTGGGGTGGCGTCATGGAGAAAGATGTCTATGAAAGTCTCTGGCATACCATCAAAGATGATAAAACCCCCTTCGTCGGCGAAATCATCAACAAGCGCAAAAGTGGCGAAAAATACTATGCGAAAACGGTGATCTCGCCGATTCTCAATGACAAGGGAGAATTACTCGGCTTCATCGGTACCGAAGAGGATGTCACCCGCGAGAAAGAGGCAGAACGGATGAAATCCGAATTCGTCTCCATCACCGCCCATCAGCTGCGCACGCCGCTCACAGCGCTGCGTTGGGGTCTCTCCACACTGGAGGGCAAGGACGCAGATCCTGCGCAGCTGGAACTCATCCGCGACCTGCAGGCAGTGAATGAACGCCTGCTGAAGCTCGTTTCCACTCTGCTCAATATCGCACGGATCGAATCCGGCAGACTCACGGTGGCACCGCATTCAACGGACATCATCCGGCTTATCGAAGATGTCGTGAAGGAGATGCGGTGTTTCGCTGATGAAAAAAAACAGCAACTCAGTCTCGAATCAGAGAAGCTGCCGCACCTGCCGATGGACGACAACCTCGTGCGCGAAGTGGTAAAGAACCTCCTCAGCAATGCCATCAAGTACACACCGCAGGAAGGGGAGATCACGATGCGTGTCCGCAGCGACGGCATCAACGTGCGCGTAGATGTGGAAGATACCGGCATTGGCATCCCACATCACGAACAGGCAAAAATCTTCACAAAGTTTTTCCGCGCCAGCAATGCAAAGGATTCCATGAAAGAAGGTACAGGACTCGGCCTCTATTTCATTGAGAGCATCATCCGAACCTGCGGCGGCGAGATGTGGTTCGTAAGCGAAGAAGGCCGTGGATCGACCTTCTCGTTTACGCTGCCGTTGAAGGGCATGAGTGCCCGCAAGGGTGAAGTGACCCTCACGATCTGATTATTCCACGATCGTGACTTCCGTCTGCTTGGGATCCACAAGCGGCGCACCGCCGGTCGGATTCGAGAGAACCAGAATGATCGTCTCATAATCATCCAGAGCAGAATCCGGCATGAGCTTGATGGAAATTATTTTCTTTGATTCCCCCGGAAGAAAAACGAGTGTCCCGACCGCAAGCGTGTAATCCGATCCTGCAGTCGCCGTGCCTCCTGCAGTCTGGTACTGAACATTCACCGTGCCCGCAGCTCCGCCAAAACGCTCCACGACGACATCTACCACAGTATCTTTCTCGCTGACACGATACTCTTCCTCGATAAGGCGAAGCGAACCGGTTCCAAACTCCACCGTCTCATCATCCACAATGATCACCTTCGCAACGGGATTCTTGATCGTCACCCCATTGGTTGCGCTACTGAGCGTCATCTTGAATGTTTCATTCCCCTCCCTCCCCGTATCATCACTGAGCGTAATGGTCGCCTCCTTCATACTCTCCCCTGCCGCAAAGGTAACCGTGCCGCTCTTCTCGGTGTAATCGGCAGGCGTCAGCGCTGTATCGTTGGATGTCGCATAATTGACGCTCATCGTTCCTCCCGTGGCACTCCGCACGATACGAACCGTCATGCTGCCGGCATTTTCCCGTACCATGTATTCCAGCGCACTGAAAGTGACGGTATTCGTGCTGCTGCCTCCCGCGGAACTGGATGCATCATTATCTTTGATTGTTACCGTTGCGCTCGATACGGCGCCCAGGATAACGCCGCCCGTCGGACCTGAGAGACGGACTGTGAACTTCTCCTCGCTCTCCGAAACTGCATCGTCCATCAGCCGCACCGTGATGATTCTCTCCACCTGCCCGTCCCCGAGCGTCAGATCGCCGGAATCCGCAACATAATCGCTCCCCGCTGTTGCCGTACCGGCCTCGATGACATAGTGCACCGATACTTCTCCCGTTGTCCCAACGGAACGGATGAGTTTGATCTGCAGCGTCCCCTGATTCTCATCAGCGGAGTAGGCTCCTGATGCAAACCGGATGGATCCTGCCTCCGACGCCCCCTCATCCTCCGATGATGCCGAAGAGGAAACGGATCGTTGTGATGAAGAACTCGACCGGCGGCTGGAAGTTGATGATGACGCAGGCGTGATTCCCTTCAGTTCATCACGCAGGCGCTTCATAAGGACGGCAATCTGGCCACGCGTCACCGGATCATTCGGCCCAAAGTGTGTAGCATCGTATCCGTTGATAATGCCGAGTCCCGCAAGCTCGCCGACGGCGGCATCGTAGAAGGAACCGAATTCCACATCGGTGAAGCGGCTCGAGCCGAGCAAGGACTGGCCGATCGTGACCGTCGCGCTCCCGAGGAACGTGCCGATAAGGAAGGTGACAGCCGAATACCTCACTATTTTTGAATGAAAGAAGGTTTTCTGCATGGAAAAAAAGGGGGAAGATGCATATAGTATGAATGTAATTCCCTATAAATTCAAAGGAGTATTTTTTGAAAATTGAG
>JAQTSK010000008.1 GCA_028711345.1 Candidatus Peribacteraceae bacterium | reverse complement strand
CGAGCCTACGGTCTGCGTGATGAAGAATATTTGCGGCTCAAAGTGCTCACTTGCATGCTTCCTAAACTTTGATCATGAAAAAGAATGTCAGATCAGTTTACCCACTCGATTACCTGAAGAGGCAAAACTTCTCTATCGCCTTCTCAGCCTTCTCCAAGTCAGCAATCGCCTCATTCTTGTCGTACATTGCATCTTCCATAGTGGTTGGCGTTCTGCCGACAAAATGAATATGTGTCGTGTGATCAAGCTCTGGCTCCTTTTCATCCTCATTCATGCCGTGGTTCGTCTTGAGAAGAAACACGGCAATAGAAGCATGTAGCTTCTTTTCAAGCGCACCCTTCTTCAGGTGTAGCTTCTGGAGCATCTTGAGTTTCCTCACCGTGGCGGAAAATTCATCATGTTCTTTGCCCCACTCCACGATCGTATCGTCATTTACATCCAATGTAAGCGCCAACTCCTCTATAAAGGGCATTTCCTTAGCTTTTTGGCAGTGTTGGACGTAGGACTGTGCCTTGGCTAGCATTTGATGATCGTACTTTGTTGGGCGACCGAGTCTTGTCACGAGTGTATTTTAGCATATTTCCATAAAATGCGACGCTACTACTCTAATCCTTCTCGTATGTTTTTTGCTTCAGTTTCGAGAGTTTTAAATGCAGCAGCAATATTCGCCTGTTCTGCTTTGGCTTGGTCTGTATTTGCCAAGGAACCTATTTTGCCTTGATATTCTTTCACTGCATCCTTGAGCTTCCTGTAATAATCAACCACTTTCTTACGTAGGGCGGATTCTCCGATAAGAAAGAGACGCTCACGCAAGCCATCAAAGGCAGTTGTGTTCTGCTGCAATGTTTCTAAATAGGAGGGGTATAGAGTCTTTGATTTGTCCCACACCTCATGCATGCTTTTGATTGTAGATTCAATATCGCCAAGCTCGTCACAGAGAGACACTTTAATGGATTTCAATTCGCGACAACTATCTCTCCATGCATTATATTCATAGCCGAGCACGCCGCCGAAAACAGCTATTGCAGCGCCGAGAATAAGTAACCACATATCATTCATAATGAACTACTAATTTATCGTTAGCTTTTTCATACCAAGCGAATCTTGCTTTTACGCCTGTAACAGCAGCTAATTTCTTTGCTTCATTCAACTTATCTTTTTGCACCACAATATAAAAACCTGTTGGAGTTCCGCTAAGGCTTTTCCATAATGGAACGCTATCAACCAGCTCACCGCCATTTTCTACTTTCATTATAAATAGGAGTGTGTCATTTATTGCCGTCTCTTTTCCGTAAAGAAGAATGTCGGGAAACTGTCCAGAAACTAACTTTTTGTCATCACCAGTATTATCAATAACGCGGAATCTACCACTTAAATCGGTTTGAATGCGTACGATGACTTCAGAACGGATGCTCATAGATATTTGCAACTGGAATGTAGTGAAAACGCTCTCAAATGTACAGACGAATTCTTAGTATAACAAGAATCGGTCAGTAGGCATAAAGTTTATCCGATTGTGAAATTCACCCTACGCCAATGGAAATATCATAGGCTTGCTCTGCTAGTAGACTGAAGATCGGATCGACATTCATTGTCTTCATGCCTTCGATAATGGAGTATACGGTCGAGTTGGAGAACAATCTAACCATGCCACTTGCGTGCCGTTATCCCTGAAGCCTGTGGCTACTGTAGAGCTGTGATATGTCATCTTGTCGCTTCTTTTGAGCGTCATTCCATGACGGGACTTGCTTGAGAGCAAGAGCGAGAGCAACGGACTTTGAGACTTTTTCGCCTTGGTAGCCGTCTTCGAGAATCTTCTCGTATTCGTCTTTACCATGGCACCTGCGTGTCATTTTTGAATCGTTCCAATACCAATTCACGCCAAAACCCCTGACTGTAACAGAGAAAACGCCCTTTGCATCTGGTCATATGTCTCCAGAATCTCCGTGCGAACGTCGTACAGTCCGCACCACCATCCGTTTCATGATATCCGTCACTACGCTCGGATGAATTTGCTCGTCGAAAGACTCCGGCAAATCATTGCATGGAATTGAGCCTGCTCAACAGAATGCGACCGGTTTACATGCCGACTCGCACCCTCCTCTCAAACATCAGTATCACACCGAGGAGTGCCGGGATGATCAGGAGCAGCATGTGCGCGGGGCCGGTATCGCTGACGGACGTCGGTCGATGCTCGGAGAGTTCCTGCAGAGCGGCACCTTCATGATCTCCATCCGTTTCGACGATCTTCGTCGTCCCCTGAGCCGTGGTGATCGTCTGCTGACTGGTCGTATTCGGCGATCCGACGGTGTATGGATTAACCGGGAGGGCAGCAGGAGCCGTGTAGGTTGGCGGTGCGTAGCCGCCGGCGACGTAGCAGGTACCGCCTGTACAGACGCCGCCGCCCCATACCGATCTGCCGGGACCATCCCCGACATTTCCGGTGACCGAGCTTGAGGAGCTGGAGGACGAGCTGGTGCTGGACGAAGAAGAGGTGCTGGACGATGAGGAGGGTTTGCCGAACGGAATGGGGATTTCGAGGCGTGCGGACGACGTTTGCCCGAACGGAATAGGGGTATCCGACTGCGCATTCCCGAACGGAATGGGGGTGGCGGGACTCACATTGATGACGAGCGTCTTGTCCGCCGGCAGTGTCTCCGACACGTAGGTGTAGGCGCCGTTGGCTGACGGAGGGATCGTGAATGTGTAGGGGGTGGTCGGGAAAAGCACCTGCACGGGGAAGAGAACGCGGTTGGTGTCAGTTGATTTCAAGACCTGGGGATTCAAGTTATTGTTCGTGATGGTGATCACCTGTCCCACTTTCACGTTGATGGTCACAGGGTCGAATGTACCGGCCGGCGTGATGGCGACCTTCAGGCTTCCGCCCGTCAGATTTCCGGCAAAGTCTCCCCGGATGCTGCCGATACCGGCATACAGAGCGACCGAGAGCAGGACGATTGCGATGCCCAGAACGGCTGCTGCGCCCATGGATCTGGACTGGATCTGTTCCGATGCCGTTTTCCGTACGTGCACCGCCGCATGCTCCGTAGGCTGATCGCTTTCGATACCGCCCATATCCGCAAGGGTTTCATTCCTCGGAACAATGACAGAGGGAGTCGGTGAGGATCGGACCGGAACTGCGGTATCCGCATCCGTGTCGTTCCAGCCGGCAATGGTGTCGTCGTCAGGAACCATAGGGTGCGGTATGTGTGAGGATGAGTTGGCGACGGAACGCGAGAGAGGTGCCGATGATTGCAGAGACGAACAGGAGCATGAGGACGGTTTCTCCCATTCCCGTCTCTCCTTGGATGATCTCACCGTCGCGGATGGCGATGGGGTTGCCTTCGACGGCCGGTTCATCGGGAATGACCGCCTCCATGGGGGAGGTCGATGTTTCCGGTTGTCCGACGGTGACGGACACCTCCTGGCTGAACTGGCTCTCCTGACCGCTCGCGTTCACGCCGCGGACGGCGAAGTAGTACACGGTTCCCGGGGCGAGGTCACGGATCGACAGAGACGTGTCCGCTGAGGCTACGCTCCGTCGTTGGATGTACCGTCCGCTGACCGTTCCGTAGTAGACGTTGTATCCGGCGGTTTCCGCGCTCAAGAGAGCTTGCCAAGCCAAAAATGCAGCAGTGTCTCTGCTCGTGACGCGCAGTCGCTGAACTTGCAGGAGTGTGAAGGAGGATGCAGCAGTCGATTCGTTCGTTGCGTCGGCGGGACCCTGCGTACCGGCAAGAGTCCCGACTCCGGTCGGATTGATGATTTGCGTTCCGCTGTCGCTTCCGGCTGCGGTCGTGATGGGGATGAATGTCGATCCGTTCGACGATGACTGTCCGGCGGATGAAGTTGATTGAGAGAACGAAGCGCTTCCTGCAGTTTGATCGGTAAGGATGACGGTGAGTGCGCTCGGGTGGATGCGCAGCAGGGGATTCGGCGCCCCTCTGCAGCCGATGACATCTCCGAAGCATGGCGGCGGCGGTAGGACGCCTCCGTCGGTCTTTTTACCGTACGCCGCATTGACGAGAGTCTGACCGGTCCCGTCCACCTTGTATCCGAAGAAAGACACTTCGGTATTGTTGGTCGATGCGATGACGCGGAACGTCACTCGTGCGATGGCGGTGGAACTGGTGGTGAGCGTCCCTTTCGTTTCGCCGCCGATCTTCACAATGCCGAGAACGGCATCGATGGTCTGCTCTCCGGGTGTAGGTGCGCTGAATGCAGCCGTACTTTCCACGCTTCGTGCTTCCAGAATCGCAGGGTCGTACTTCAGCCAGCTTTCGATCGTCTCAACTTGCGCATACTTGAGTCCGGTGACGACGACGTCGACGTCGAGGATGTCCCCTGCAGACAGTTTGTCGGTTTTCAGATGCTGACCGTCGGCAACGGAGAAGGATGCGCATGTCGATCGATCGGTTGTTGTGCAGTGCGGCGTCAGCAGCAGCGTCATATCGGTTGTGGTCCCTTGTGCGGCTGCCTCCTGCGTCATGAGGAGGACGATCAGTCCGGTCTGGAGTGCCGTGCGTGGGAACGTGCGGAGGGTCATGTGTGTCTGTTTGAGGTGTGTCAGAGGTCTACCTGGGGTTTCGTCGGAAGTTGCCCGATCATGCCCAGGATGGTCAGAGCGTCATCGGCGGTGATGTGGAAGTCGTGGTTCGGATCCGCATCGAGCATGGACGGGGTGACTGCGACATACCCCAACGACACTTGCAGAGCCAGCGCGGCATCATCCGCATCCAGCATTCCGTTTCCGTTCATATCTCCTTCGATGATCGCACTGTCCGCTTGAGTCGCATCGATGACCGGCTGGACATCACCGGCCGTTTTGATGCCGAGGACGAATGCTGCCGTCATGCTCGTCACGAGGATCGAGATCGTCCTCAGCGATTTCCGCCGGAAGAGTGAATACGGGTGTAGCATTTCTCATTACTATAGCGGAAAAGGGCTTTCTTTGCCATGGGGAGGAGTTGACGGATAATGGAGATATGGTGGATAAGAATATTAGAATATGAGAGTAAGCGGACGCAGTTCGTCTCATATTCTGATATTCTCGTATTCTCATTTTCCTCGTAACATCCATTTGATGCCTCCCGCACGATCGAAGGTACCCAATCTTCACTTCTTCACCGGCGAGAATGATTTTGCGCTCAGGCGCGAGCTGAAGCGTTGGAAGTCTGCGTTTTTAGAAAAGTACGGAGAGGAGAATTTTCTCGAGATATCCGGCAGAGAAACGCTCTCCAGACTTCTGGATGCCGCGGCGACCATGCCGTTCCTCGGGGAGAAACGTCTGGTCATCATCGATGGGTTGCCGCCTCTTTCGCGCGAGGAGTTCAAGTCGTTGACGGGGAACATTCATCCGCAGGTGGTGGTGGCCATCGTCGAACCGAAGCCGGATAAGCGGCTCGGGGTGGTGAAGGATATCGAATCCTGCGCGGATGTGAAACGGTATCCTGCGCTCTCCGAACACGAAATCGATCAGTGGATACGCAAAGAGGCGGCCAAACTGCATGCATCCATCGACGATGCCGCGGTGCGCAATCTTCTTCAGACCGTCGGGACGGATCAGTGGATGCTTCTCGGCGAATTGCAGAAGCTTGTTTTATTCTCAGACGCTTCCATCCGCTCTCCGGATGTCGATGCACTCTCCCTGCCGTCCGGCGATCAGATCATTTGGAGGTTCACCGATTTGATCGGCGGCAGACAACCCTACGAAGCGATCAGGTTCTTCCATCATCGTCTCGATCGAGGTGAAGACGCCTATCAATTCTGGGGCATTCTGTTAAACGCACTCAAGAATCTCGCCCTTGTCTGGTCTTCTCTGCAGGAAGGCCGGCAGGATGAACGGACCATCGCTACGGCATTCGCAGTCAGCCCCTATGCCATCCGTGGTCTCGTGCCGCTTGCCCGTTCTCTTTCCGCTCATTGCCTGCGACGCATCATCGATACCGCCGCTGAGGCGGATCTGGCGCTCAAGTCCGGCGGTCATCATTATTCCGCGGATCGGCAGGAGGAAGTGGTGGCGTTGATCGAGCGTGTGATTTTGTTGTGCGGATAGCAACAAATTAACCGTGAACTGTTAACAGTTAACTGTTTGAAGTTACAATGCCTGTATCTGCGACAGGATGTCCGTTTCCTTCCCTGCTTCCCTGGCCTGTTCCACCTGTTCCATCTGCTCCCGCTCCTGCTTCTTCTCGCGGATCTTCAGACCGACTTCTGCGACACTCGCTTGGTTGACGGGAGGCTGGGTATTCCGGCTGTACTTCGCGTCAATTGCTGCAAGCTGCTGTTTCTCACTCACCAGAATGTCTTCCAGATTCTTGCGCTGATCCGGTGTCATGATGGGCAGGATGTTGACCCAGTACTGCCGTTCCTCGTTGTTCATGCTCTCGGAACCCTTGACGAGTTCGATGATCGGTCCGAATTGCGCCAGAATCTCCGGAGGGATCAGTAGACTTGTGGCTGGTGGTTGTGATTGGTCGGCCATGGAAAGTAGCAAGTAGTAAGTAGCGGGTAGCAGGGGGATTCTGGCGACAAATAGATGAAACCTTGCTACTTGCTACCAACTACCTGCTACCTTTCATTACAATTATTATCTACTAGAATCCCCAGTTCGCTCAAGCGACCTTCAGGATTTCATACTTGAACTTTCCCGCCGGAGCGACGATATCGATGATATCGCCCTTCTCGTGTCCCAGCAGACCGCGTCCGATGGGGGATTCATTGCTGATCTTGTGTTCCACCGGATCGGCTTCCATGCTCCCGACGATGGTGTAGGTCTCCGGCTCGTCGTCGTCGGTCTTGTTGCGGACGGTGACCGTGGAGCCGATGTCGATGATTTTGCCTTTGGCTGAGCCGGTCTTGGCGGCGGATCCTTCCGTGATGATCTTGGCGTTCTTGCTCTGCTTTTCCAGCTCCAGAATGCGGCCTTCGATGAACGCCTGCTCGTTCTTGGCTTCCTCGTACTCCGCGTTTTCGGAGAGGTCGCCGTAGGAGATGGCTTCCTTCAGACGCGCGGCGATCTCCTCGCGCTTGGTGGTCTTCAGGAACTGCAGTTCATCCTTCAGTTTCTTGAGCCCTTCCTTGGTGATCAGGACTTCTTCGGAGTCGACGAAGACCTGCGCGGGCGGGGTCGGGGGTGTGGGGGTGGTCGGCATAGCGGGGGAATGGTAACGGGGAACTTGTTGTGAGGCTAGCCGAATCACCGACAATGAACAATGCTAAATGAACAAAGAATCTTCGGGAGATACTCTGTGAAGCAGCGTGCCAGTGCTGTTCTGGTTGTCGAAAAGAGGGCACGTTCCGGCTGAGTGTTTCTTTATGCAATTAAACGTAGTTACATCAGTCAGAATCATCAAGTCACGGTATCTTCAGGATCGCTCTTCTCATCAGGATCTTCATCCAGTTCAAGCTCGATCGACACTTCGTTTAGTCTAGTATCTTGGCACAATTGACAAACATGATTACGAAATTGTACGCAGTAGTCATCCGGATTATTGTAGTTTTGTCCAGACAATGCATCGGTTGCACTTTGATTGAGGTTCGAAGCCAGATCTTCATTCCCAAATTCGGTAAATTGAGAGGTACAGAGTTTCAGTGTTGCTCCAGTAGCGACAGCGGCTCCACAATATTCTTTGAAAATCGGGCACATCGATGCCCCTCCATTCGCGAGAGCCGGGAAGGTTGAAAGAGTATAAGTATATGGCAGGCCAGCGTGTTTCATGAAAGTATTATAAAATTTACGAATATAAATGTCAACATTCCACAACCACATTGTTTTCTCTACACTCCGCCTACTATGACAGATCAGAAATCGCAGGCGTATGACGCCAAACACATTCAGGTGCTGGAGGGACTGGAGCCGGTGCGTAAGCGGCCGGGGATGTACATCGGGTCCACCGACCAGCGGGGGCTCCACCACTGCGTCTACGAAATCGTGGACAACGCCATCGACGAAGCCATGGCGGGGCACTGTGATCACATGATCATCATGCTGCACGATGACGGTTCCGTGAGCGTGGATGACAATGGTCG
Source organism: Candidatus Peribacteraceae bacterium (assembly GCA_028711345.1). Classification (GTDB taxonomy): domain Bacteria; phylum Patescibacteriota; class Gracilibacteria; order Peribacterales; family Peribacteraceae; genus CAINWJ01. Next base: position 41,175 of record JAQTSK010000008.1, on the reverse strand, counting down.
CGGCATTCCGGTCGACATCCATCCGAAGACGAAGAAATCAGCGTTGGAAACCGTGCTCACCATTCTCCACGCCGGTGGAAAATTCGGCGGCGACGATTCCGGTTACAAGGTGTCCGGAGGTCTGCACGGCGTCGGTTCTTCCGTCGTGAACGCGCTGTCCAGTTACATGCGTGCCGAAGTGTATCGCGACGGCAAGGTGTACATGCAGGAGTACGAGCGCGGTAAGCCGAAGGCGGACGTGAAGGCGACCGGGAAGACCGAGAAGAACGGCACCATGATCCGGTTCATGCCGGACAAGCAGATCTTCGACACGTTGGAGATGAGCCTCTCCACGATGCTCGCGCATTTTAGGCAGCAGGCGTACCTCACGCGCAATGTCACGATCTCCATCATGGACGAGCGCGAGACGCGGCCGGCGGAAGACGCGGCCCTCCCCCGACTCTATCGCTTCCATTTCGAGGGTGGCGTCGCGGCGTACGTCCGTCATCTGAATCACGATAAGCAGGGTATCGGCGACGTCATCTGGTTCACCAAGGAGGAGAAAGAGGGGTACGTGGAAGTGGCGCTTCAGTACAGTCAGGCGTTCACAGAACAGACCATCTGCTTCGCGAACAACATTCACACGACGGAAGGCGGCACACACCTCACGGGATTCAAGTCCGCTCTGACCCGTTCGATCAATGCCTACGCCCGTAAGGAGGCGCTGCTCAAGGAGAAGGACGAGAACCTGAGCGCCGACGATGTCCGCGAAGGGTTATCAGCCGTGATTTCGGTTCGTCTCAAGGAACCGCAGTTCGAAGGACAGACCAAGAGCAAGCTCGGGAATGCCGAGATGAAGACACTCGTCGAGACCATCGTGAACGACAAGTTGGCTGAGTATTTCGAGGAGCATCCGTCCGACGCGCGTGAGGTTGTCGGCAAATGTTTGCTGGCCGCTCGCGCACGTCTGGCCGCCCGCGCCGCCCGTGACGCAGTGATCCGCAAGGGTGCGCTGGAGGGCATGACGCTGCCGGGCAAGCTGGCGGACTGCAGTTCCAAGGATCCCTCCGAGTGTGAGATCTTCATCGTCGAGGGTGATTCCGCCGGCGGCTCCGCCAAGCAGGGACGCAATCGCGAGTTTCAGGCGATTCTGCCCATCAAAGGGAAGATTCTGAACGTTGAGCAGGCCCGTTTGGACAAGATGCTTGCCAACAACGAGATCAAGTCACTGATCATCGCCATGGGCATGGGGGTCGGTGAGGTGAAGGATATGGCCAAACTCCGCTATGACCGTATCGTCATCATGACCGATGCCGACGTCGACGGCGCGCACATCCGCACCCTGCTCCTCACGTTTTTCTACCGTTACTTCCGCGAGGTCATCGAGACCGGTCACCTCTACATCGCGCAGCCGCCGCTCTACAAGATCTCCATGGGCAAGGAGTCCCGCTACGCGTTCAACGATACGGAGAAGACCGCAGTCTTGAGTGAGTGGGGGATTGACGAACAGGAATTGTCGCACGGAGAGGAAGGTGATGAGGCGGAAGGCATGGAAGTTGCGGAGAACACTGACGAAGTGCAGAAGGGCAAGAAGGCGAAAGGGCAAGAAGGCAAAGCGGCAGCCGCACCCAAGCGTCGTAAGGTCAATATCCAGCGCTACAAAGGTCTGGGTGAAATGAACCCTTCGCAGTTGTGGGAGACGACGATGGATCCGACGAAGCGCATCATGCTGCGCGTCATGCTGGAGGATGCGGAAGCCGCCGACGCCGTCTTCACGATGCTCATGGGCTCCGACGTTCCGCCGCGCAAGAAGTTCATCCAGACCCACGCCAAAGGCGTCAAAAACCTCGACGTCTGATGCTGGATGCAGGTCTCCCCATAGAGCTTGGATTGATTTGCGTCTGGATCGTCGGGATCGTGTTGTCGACGGTGAAATATTTGCGTGCGTGGAAACAGGGGAAGGTGCTCGATCAGTGGATCTGGTTCTTTGTCTGGTGCGTGTTTGTGACGGCAGCATCGACCGTTGTGTTGGTGGGGTGGGACGTTCTGACGAGGTTCTAGGTTTTAGGTATTAGGTGATCGGCAGTATTCCCAATTCGATATCGATCATTTCACCTGTCATCTGGAACCTAACACCTAAAACCTATTACCTATCACCTCAAACCTCACCCCTCCCCCGGATCCGTGTACTCGCCGAGCTTATCCGTGATGGAGTACGTATCGAGATTCTTCTTGCCCAGAATTTTGATGATTTCGGGAATGGCTTTGTCGAAGGGGATCTGCTTCTGCTTTCCGGCGGTCATGTCCCGCAGGATGATGGTGCCGTCCTTCACCTCCAGTTGACCGAGGAGCAGACAATGCCGCGCTTGGAACCGGTCTGCGAGTCGCATCTGACTCTTCAGGCTGGCTTCGCCCAGCGCGCCCACGGTGTGCACGCCGAGATCCCGCAGAGCACTCACGAGTCCCAGACATTTCTTCTTGGCCTCGGGACCGAGCTGGGCGACGAAGACGTCCACTTGATCTTTGTTCGGAGCCTTCACACCCGCTTCTTTCATGTGCCAGATCATCCGTTCGATGCCGCCTGCGAATCCGACGGCGGGGGTCGGCTTACCACCGAGCAGTTCAATGAGAGGATCGTACCGTCCGCCGCCACCCACGGCATTCTGCGCTCCGGTCGACCGATCGGAGAATTCAAAGACGGTCTGATTGTAGTAATCCAATCCCCGTACCAGACGGGGCGTCGGCGTAAAAGCGATGCCGAGCGTTGTCAGATAGTCGAGGAATGTCGCATGATACTCCTTGCTTTCATCACTCAGGAATTGCTCCATCGTGGGAGCGTTCTTGAGCAGGATGATGGTGTCTTCTTCCTTGGAATCGAGCAACCGGAGGGGATTGGTGATGAGTCGAGATCGATCAACCTCAGGCAGATGACGTTCTTTGCCGGTGAAAAAATCTTTGATGGCATCGACGTACTTCTTCCTGTCCTCGGCCGAGCCGATGTTGTTCACCTGCAGTGTGAGACGCTCGAGGATTTTCAGATCCCCGAAGATTTTGACGAGGAGGTTGATCACCTGCGCATCGATGGACGGGTCGCTGAGACCGATGACCTCGATGGAGAACTGGTGAAACTGACGGTAGCGGCCCTTCTGCGGTCGGTCGTAGCGAAAGCACGGACCGATGGAGTAGAGCTCCACGGGCTGGGGCAACTCCTGCATCCCGTGCTCGATGTACGCTCGGCAGATGCCGGCGGTGAATTCCGGTCTCAGAGCGAATTGCTTATTGCCTGCGTCGTCCTCGGCACCCTTTCTCCCGACCGTAAAGAGCTCTTTCTCCACGACATCCGTGTGTTCGCCGATACCGCGCTCGAAGACCGCGCGATCCTCGAACAGCGGCGGATCGATACGCTTGTAGCCTGCCTGTCTGGCTCGGTGACGGATGGCCTTCTTCACGTAGGTCATGTACTGGTGATCCTCCGGCAGGACGTCGTGGACGCCTTTGGGAGAACGGTATTTAGGCTCGGACATACAATGGAGTGTACCGCAGAATACTTTCCGCTACAATCTCCCCGCATGTGGCGAGCATAGCTCCCGCCTTCGCTTCAACTGCGGTTGAGCTTCGGTGGGCAGGCAGTTGGTTTATTGCTCATCACGCAGCCAGTTCGTTCATTCCCACATCATTGTTTCTATGGCGAGCGTAGCTCAGTTGGTTAGAGCGCCAGGTTGTGGTCCTGGATGTCGTGGGTTCGATTCCCATCGCTCGCCCCAGTTGTATTGAATACAGACACCAAATCACCTCTTTTTGGCTTCTGTTTGAGCAAAGAGGGTTCGATCCCCGGAATACGGCTCGCAATTTCCTTCGGATCGAACCTCAGGAGCACATTTGCTTCCCTCGGTTGTCCTTCGGAAATCTCGACGCGCTCCACGATCATATCCACGATTTTGCGCTTCTGATCGAAGGTAAATGACGTGATGTCCTTCTCAAACTTCGCGGAGAACTCCCTCAGGTGATCACAGGCGATCGTATAGGAGGCAAGCTGGCTCAACTCGCGCTCTGCCTTTTTCTTGCCCTCAAAAGCTCCCTCGCGCTGGTCTTCGTACTTCGCCAGCCACTCTCCCCGTTCCGCTTCACCGATCTTCCCTTCGTAGAAATCATTTTTCACGCGCTCAATCTTTTCGTTCACTGTCGAAAGAGCATCCTCGTATGTCCGTAATTGGCGGCTGAGTTCCTCCTCCCTCTCCTTCCTGACACCCTTCTTGTTATGGAGCTTGAGAAAGCCCTCAGGATCATTAATCACCTTTTCAATGTGCTTCCACACGAATTCATCGAGCGGCTTCCCCGCAATGCTCAGGCTTGGGTGATGCACCCCCTCCTCCTTGTACTGCTTTCGACGGTAGTTCTTCGTATTCTTCGCGGACAGATAACCCACGAAGCCACGCCCCGTGGGCACTTCCACCAGCTTTCCCCGCAGGAGGTACTGCTCCTTCCCTCCACCCTTTCCGGGCTTCTTCGCCGTCCTTGTCAGCTTCTCCTGTGCCATGTAGAAGAGCATGTCATCAATCACCGGAGGAATGCGGGTGATGATCCATTCGTCCTTTGGCAGTTCTTCGTACTTGCGCGGGGTGCTGCTGATTTTCTTGAAGCGATTCGTGATGAATACGCCGCGATATTCCTCATATGCCAGCATGCTGCGAACCGTGTACTCATGCCAAAGCGTGTCCTTCGATCGCTTATTCGCTTTGCCTTTCGGGACCCCGATCCGGTTGAGCTCCTGAGCAATCCACCGCGCACTCTTGTCTTCAAAAACGAACCACTCGAATATCTGCTTCACGATTTTACCTTCCGGAGGAATCAGTTGTAGTTTCTTCCCTTTTCCCCCGACATTCGGCACATCGAGAAAGCCAAAGGGAATTGTCCCGCCTGTATAGTTGCCCGCCTTCGCTGATTGCTTGCGCCCTTCTTCTGTACGCATGCGGATATTCTCCCGCTCGAATTCCGCCAGTGCCCCGAATATCTGGAAAATGAGTTTCCCTATGGCTCCCGTAAAGTCCAGATCCTCCTTCATGGAAGCGAACCCCACGCCATTCCTGTCCATTGTCTCGAAGAGCTCCAAAAGGTCGGAAAGATTCCGTGAGAGACGATCTATCTTCCATACGAGCACAAGATCAATCTCCCCTTCCTTTACGAGGTCCATGAGCACCTGCAATTTGGGGCGACCTTCCAGCTTCCCGCCGGACCCCACATCGAAGAAGTGCCACTTGGGGTCCGTATACCATCCCTTGTACTCCTTTCGCTTCACTTGCTCGCCCAGCTGCTGCAATTGAAACTCACGGCTGTAGCCTTCGAGTTCCTGCTCGGCAGTAGAAACGCGCATGTAGAACGCCACGCGGATTTTCTTCTGCTCCGTACCGGTGTGCGATCCCGCGACTGCGGACAATAATGATGTTTGCATACTCATAGTGGGTTAAGAATAACCTTCATAAATATAAACCCGACCACACGAATGAAGCAAGCACACAGGGTCAGATTTGCTTGGAGGTCTTCATTTTCTAAGGATTTAGACATAGCATTAAGTAATGCAATCTACACTTGTTCTACTGAAGGATGACCAACCGAGACAACTCGGAGAGTCTGAACTTCAGTATCAGGATCGGATGGATATTGTTGCTTTGCACAAGCTGCGTGAGAAGAAAAAGCGCAGCAAGGAAGAGGATGCAGAGCACGAAACACTTACTCAGAAAGTCAGTGTGGCAATAATGCATAAGAATGGTGATCTTTCGACACATTTTGCCGATAAGGATCTGAAAGTATTTGCCAATCGAGTCCGTGCAGAGCTGGCTAACCAATATGGGGATGAAACGCCCATCAAAAGGATTCTTCTCGATCGCATCACTTCTGCATGGAGCATGGCATTTTCTTACGAAAGAACCTTCCATCTTGGAAAGTACAAATTGAGTGAAGACGGTACCTATTCATGGAATCGCTCACATGAAAATACCGCATACTTGAAAGAGGCGCGTCGCGGGATAGAGAGCATGAATGATCAGATCCTCCGGCTCACGCAGGCACTCCAGAACCTTGTGCAACCACCCATCCAAGTGAAGGCGACCAACGCTTTCTTCGCGCAGAATCAGCAGGTGAACCAAGGACAAGCTCCGAGGGTCGCAGAATCAATACCCGTGCCCAATCGCAATGAGAAAGCCACTCCTTGAGTATTGCCAACGGCTGCGGATCTCCGAAGTGAAGGGCGCAATTCCTCCGAAGGCGACAAGTGCCATTCTTGATGTGGGTACACAGGAGATTGCCGTCACAGGAAGGCTCACAAACCTCCGCAATGGCTACAGGTACTATTTCCTTTGTCCGAGCTGCGGGAAGCCCCTTGAAAGCCTGTATTGTTTGGATTATTCACAGTGGAAGTGCCGTGATTGCCTTGGATTATTGTATTCGAGTTCGATGAAGCGATGATCGTTGTGACATTAGTGAAAAATAGTTCGTTTTATACAGAGCTACTTTGCTGGATTGAGGGCAACAATAATGATGGCAGCAAGAACAGAAAGAATTCCAATAGCCAGTAGGAAAATCACCAGAATCCGAATAAAACTAACGATCGGATTAACGTTTCGCTTTTTGAGTAAGTCATCTTTTATTGTTAAAGGTTGTATTTCTGCAAGTTTCTTACCAAAGAAATCAATTTCGCGGGGACCAAAAATACCCAGTGTATAACCTGATTTCTTCAGAATCATTTTTGCATCACCGTATGCAATAAAAAAGCAGATGATTCCAATGAAGCCTCCAAAAAGAAGAAAAAGAATTGCTGCATACTTCCATAATGACTTCCAAACCAGTATCTCAATTGCAATCATGCAATAGATGACGCCAAAAATAGCAAATCCGACAAATGCTAAGATGATTTCACTTTGTAATATTCCTCCAATAATCGCTATCAGAATCCCACCTAAAAAGAGGGCATTGCACCATTTAATATGCAGAGCGATCATCTTTACTTTCCTAGCGTCTGACGAGACATTTCCTAAATGCGTTTTTGGCTTGGTCTCCCCTGTATTTTCAAGAGGAGCACCACAACGCCTACAAAACTTAGCGTTTGCTTCATCAGTCTTGCCTCCGCACTGCTGACAGTACATTGGCTGAATTTACCACATAACCAATAACATTCATAGAAGCGGAAGGCTCACAAACCTACAGGTACTATTTCCTTTGTCCGAGCTGCGGGAAGCCCCTTGAAAGCCTGTATTGTTTGGATTATTCGCGATGGAAGTGTCGTGAATGCCTCGGATTACTGTATGCAAGTTCGATGAAACAAAAATAATGACTGTAGTACGTCAGGATCGATCTTTATGAATACCACCTTTATTTGATAGCACCCGAAGAATTAGTAAGTCCGATTTCATCAACAGATGGAATCAATAATTCTACATCAACAAGTGAGAATTTCGCTTTATGAGTATCTTGGCTGGAGATGGTTTTGGAAATTAGCTTAACCTGCTTCAGCTTCATATTGTAAGTTTCGACCAACTGATTGTATTTTTTGTTTGCGTCATAATTATATTCAGCTGCTTCTGATAAAGCATTAATCTTACGCTCAAGTTCATTTATCGCGATCAATGCATCTGCAAATTCTTTAGATTGTTGTAGTACTGCTTTGTATTCCATAAGTTCATCCAGAAGTCGTTCATTCTCAAGATGTGTGTGGAATGGTTCCTTATTAGAGAAAGTGTTAATGCGGTTAATAATATTTGAGATCGCAGCAATATTTCTCTCAGGTGCAGCACGATCAACTTCCTCTTGCTTAACAAAAAAGAAGGCTGTTCTTGCGAGGCTGGCAACATGATCGAATTGGGATCTGTCAGATCCAAACTCCTCTACATAATCCTCATAAAGATTTACGGTTTCTGTTGCTAAGTTAACAACTAAAGGAATGTTTATGTCATCATTTGAATAAACCCTGTCATAGAATGACCTCGTTGTTCCATGGGACAGAGCCATTCTATTTTCGCTTATAGACTCAATGTGCTTTCCAATTTCACGGACTGCTGTTTCCATTCTGTTAATAATTTCAATTTCTCGCTCAGATTTCTGCTCTAGTTTCCAGTTACCAATGAATGCCAGTAAAATGACGACACCTGTGATGACAGAAACAGCAAAACTCTTTCTTTTATAGAATGGCAGGGTGCTAGTTTTCGAGTCATTAAATCCCTGACGTTGCGAGTTGAACGTAGTGACCGGCAGGAACTCTGATCCACATATTCTACAAAACTTATGTTCTTGTGGATTGGGTCTTCCGCAATTAGTACAGTAATTATTCACATTGCACAGCTTAGATGGTAATTGCTCATTTTTAAACACTTATTGAATTATGGTTGAGCCATGGAATAATAAATGTACAATCGTTTACATATTATGGCTATTTATTGTACAGATTGTGGGAAATCAATTCCGGAAGATTCAATGTTTTGTGGTTTCTGTGGACTTAAACTTACAAAAACAGGCACTGCTCAAGTCGCTGATAAGACTCCACAAAAGGCAGTTACACTCTTTGACAAGTTTGCTGAAATTCATGATTCAACTGGTGAAGAACGAGAGAAGTATAATGCGCTCATTAGTCCCGCTACGTGGACCATAATGAACAACCTGGCGAACAATGATTTGGAAAAAATGCTTTCTAAACATGAAGAGATTAAACAAGAAACGTACGCTTTTGTTCAGGCATTACGTTTAGCTTTGCAGCTCTCTTATCCAGGAGGGTACCGACTTTATTTAGCTAATCGCTTGCTATACAAAAAGTCGTTGAGTACTTTTGAACATGAGCCTTCTGAAGAGGAATTAAGAAAGGAATTACAAAAAATAGATTTTAATACTGAGTATGCCAAGATTGGATTGGATGCGAGAATGGTCATCGATACATACAGCAACTTTCGCTTCAATTCCTTATTTGAGTCGTACTTCCAATCTCAAAAGAGAATGAATACGAAGGCACTAGAAGCCCTACGAGGAGAAATCATGGGTGGGATTATTTGGGGATACTTTTTCGGACAGATTGAGGATAAGTACAGGAAATAGTTCTCTTTGTTGATATATGAGCACACCTATTGAACTCACAATCCCAGGCTGGCTAAAAAAGAAGATTGTAATATCTGACGATGAAATTTGCTATGGATCAACCAAGCTGGCGATCAAAGATCTCTCTCGTATCTCATATCATTCAACAACAACACGAACGAGCATTTATTTTATCCCAGTAAATACTAGTACTACATCTTCCTTTTATATTGGGACGGATTCAGCAGCTATCTCCATCAATATTCCTGGGGGTAGTACTGAACCGAACAAAGTCTTTAACCAACTATTCTTTTTATCAAAGAAGTTCTTTGAACCAATCATTGTCAAACGATTATTCTTATTAATTCTTGGAGGTGGAACGATCAGAATGGGAGGTCTTAGCCTAAATAGGGATGGATTTAATAAGAAAACACTATTCAGAGGTCTTGTTGTAGTGCCTTGGCATCAATTTGCTGGCTCAGACCTGCAATCTGCTGTTGTACACGTTTGGTATCTCACAGAGAGAAATGCAAAACAAGAATTCATCTCCATTCCATTAGCAATTACCAATGCTGCAGTCTTATCTGAATTGATGAACCAATGCCATAATGAGTTCGCGAAATACGCAGCTCGTGGCATCAGGATGTGTACTTTTTGCGGTAAAGAAACCGAATCTGATGGCAAGTTCTGCCAGCATTGTGGCACTTCACTTCCCTCCAAGCACTAGTATGTTTTGCAAACAATGCGGCGCAGAAATCGCTAAGCCTAACGCTAAATTTTGTAAATTCTGCGGCATAAAGTTGATTGTCTCCAATGAGGTTAAGAAAGCGCCAGCAGTCACGAAAGTAGCTACACCGGTGGTTCAAAGTGATGGCATAAAATACCCAAGTCTTTGGCGTAGGTATTTTGCATATCTAATTGATACTTATGCGGTGTTTGTGATTTTTTTTGTCATAGGTGGAGTATGGGTATTGGTAGGTTTTGACTCCGATGTTTTCTCAAATATTAATGCTACTGCTGATTGGCTACTGACCTCTTTGATCTTTTCGATTTATATGTCGCTACTTGAATCTTGGTGCGGTTTTTCAGTTGGTAAATGGTTCTTCAATCTAAAAGTAGCGAACGAGGACATGACAAGAATTAGTTTCAAAACGGGCTTCTTACGAAATATTGTGAAGACTATTCCAGTACTACCATTTATTGAGTTATATGTAGCATCAAAAGACCAACATAAACAGTCTTTACATGACAAATGGTTTAGAACAGTTGTGATTGATATAAGAGAGAAATACGCTAAAGAGGAAAATCACTATCTCCCTAAGAACTGGCATAAGGCTGTAATTGCTATTACTGCTGTCATATTAGCAGGCTATTTTTCGTCGCTTTCCATTGAAGATGAAGGTGCAGAGACATTTATTCGTGAAGGAGTGAGAAATATTCCAACAAGAATGTTGCTTAATACCGATCTTTTTTCACAGACAAATGAACAAGGAACTGAAAAGAAAAAGTTTGTTACTGAAGAATTTGACTTCAGCAAACAACTCTCGGCTGTGGTTTCAATAATCTGCGAACAGGATAATGGAGATCTTGTCGGAGGCTCAGGAATTATGGTTGGGGAAAATGGTCTGATATTGACTAATAAACATGTTGTAGAAAATGTTACTAAAAATTATTGCGCTGTAGGATTCACAAATGACCCAGCCAAAAAACCTGAATATGGCTTCATGGCTGATACAGAGTTTGAGGAAGATGAGCGAAGATTTACTTTAGATAACAAGGAAATTGATGTCGCAATACTGAGAATTGTTGGAGCAAGGGATGGATTCACAATGCCAAGCGAGTTTCCGACAATCGGCAAAATCGGTTCTTCGGATGTACTCACATTCAATGATAAATTATTCATTATAGGTTATCCATCTTTTGGAGGTGATACGCTGACACTGACCCAGGGTGTGATGAGTGGGCGACTTGGCGACTATTACATTAAAACATCAGCAAAAATTGATTCTGGAAATTCTGGTGGTGCGGCTCTAAATGAGAAAGGAGAACTAATCGGTATTCCGACATTTATAGTGAGCGGAACAGCGGAGGGTTTGGGGTATGTTGTTGGAATAGATCCTGTTCTTGAATGGCTTCAGCCTCTTTTTGACGAATAGATGAACGAAAATCCGAGGCACCATGACACCAATAACTTCGGTTTGTGTGTAGGAAATGGTAAAATATTGACACTATGAGCATGAACATCCGAGAGCTTCACGACGAGATAGAAATTGCCAAGGTAGGACTCGTGTTGAATGGAATGCGCGGGATCTCTAGTAATCATTATCAACTGACTCGCCCAGTCTTCGCTGAGGCATTAATAAAAGACCCTGCTTTACCGAAAAGTTTTGGTAAGGCTTTCGACGAAATTATGGAAAAGAAATATGGGACAGAGAGTGTAGGTGCGGGATCATTAACTAGAGATCTCGATTTGACTGGTACGAGAGATCTCATCGAGAGAGCAAATCTACAACTTCATGCGATCATAAGCTTGCTGGATGAGATTAAAAAATGGATTGAAAGAACTGATGAAAGTTTTCGTCATAGCGGTAATCTTGATGCATTCGGGGAGAATTTGGACGAATTCTTTGAAAAAGGAGAATCCTTTGGAAGTGACTGGGGGCGCATCGTAACGGCATTCAAAACTTTTTGCGCAGAGAAACTTCTGCCCGCCTATACAAAGTCTCCGCAGCTCAAGGACTACTGCATGAAGGTGTCAGCCATTCTTGATGCTGATCAGCCCCCAAAGAGTGAACAGCAAAAGAAAACTCTGAAGAAAAAAATGGACGATTTGCAGTGGTATTTTGATAATTATTGTTTGGGTACGACGAAAATGCCTTGCGCTATAGCCGCACCAAGAAAATCTCAAATTGCAGAAAAGATTACGCCCCCTAAATTGAAGAAGGGAGATGCTCCGGAGAACGCCGTCTATGCCTTTGATGGGAGACTCATGGCTCTTGATGACGGAGCTGTGTACGTAGACGGAGAGAAGGCGAACGACCTTGAACCCGCTGTGGGGCAAACCCTCTATGCCCTTTTGGGGAAAGGGGTTGGTTATGTCTCGTACATCGACATCGCCAAAGCTATTTACGGCGAACGTGTGCGAGAACCCGCGACGGGACGTCGGACAGCCATCAGAAAATATGTGTCAACACTCCGAACAATACTCCTTCGTTACTTTAGTGAGTGTGATATTGAGAACGAGCGAGGCAAGGGTTGGACGTTCGTAGAACATTCGAGCCGGTTAGTCGCAGTGGCGTAACACTGAGGTAACGTTTATTTCGCATTGACGTAACAGTGCCGCTTTATCGTGCGGGAGCATTTTTCTTACCTTCGGCTCCCATGCGTATTCATGATTCATTCTCTACTTCTGATCTCCCGCAGGCTACCTTTCTCTACGCTTCTGGCATCCCTCTCATCGGCATTGAACCAGTCGATGACAGAAGGCGTAAGTTTTGTTTTGAACGAAGCGAGGGATTAGGAGAACTCCTTGTTGCGTTCGCAAGCGGTCGACCAATTCCTATGGTTCCTTCGCGCCTTCTGGCTGCCCATAAACACCTCAAATCGCTTCTCTTCTCTCGACAATGAACCGCGCTTATCCAAGCGTCGGCAATTTGGCGAACCCCGCACAACGGGAAAGAGCCCCTCCGTAGTACAGATGCCTTGGAACATCCGCGCCGCACAGCTTGTGGCTCTTTCCTTTTTGCAAATGAACACTATCAGAAAACATCATCGGCGACCACAAGAAGACACCGAGAATCAGGCTGCCATGCCTCAGGCATTGGCACGACTTGCTGCGGCGTGGGGTGCCACGCTCATTCTCAGACCCGACAACACCCCATCCAACAAACCGCAGCGATGAAGCACGACTACGTCAAGCTGCGGCATATCTCCATCCTTAGCGTCGCCCATGCCCTCAGCATGGAGCTGGTGCGGACGGGTGGCGAAACATGGAACCGGCGCGAGGGGAAGAAAATCACCTCCCTCACGCTGTTCACCAAAACAAATACTTTCTACCGCTTCTCCGGCAAGACATCCGGCGGCGTATGCGGCGGGTCCCCGCTCGACCTCGTCATGCATGCCCGCGACTGCTCTTTGCAGGAGGCGGCTCAATTCCTTACCTCTCACTTTTTATGAAGACCACGAAAGAAGAAATCGCGAAGTACAAAGCCGCACTACCGCCGGAGATGAAGCAGTACCTGATCGACCGAGGCATTAGCGTGGACTTTCAGGATGCTTTGAATATCGGCTGGATGAAGTACAAAGGACAGGATTGGATCGTCTTTCCCATATACGACCGAAACGGCGACCTTCTGTTCCTCAAGCTAAAGAGACCGCCACAGGGACCCGAATCACAACCCAAGAGCCTCGTATATCCCAAGGGTGCCACTGCCACGCTGTACCCGCTTCCGTATCTGCTGCCGAGCTGTGAGCGCATCGTCCTTTGCGAAGGTGAGCCGGATGCCCTCGTGCTCCTCTCCTGCGAGATCCCCGCCTTCACGTCCACAGCGGGTGCGGGGACATTCCACGACGAGTGGCTTGGGTTCATTCCGCAGCATATGGTCGTCACGGTCTGCTTCGATCTGGATGAGGCGGGAAGGAAGGGAATGCAGAAGGTGCTGGCACTGATCTACGATAAGCGACCGGATATCGACCTGCGATACATCACACTTCCCTCTGTTCTAGGTGAGGGAGGCGACGTGACGAACTTCTTCCAACGTGCCAAGACGGAAGGCACTGACCCTGTAGCAGCCTTTTTCGCGCTGGAAACGCCCTACAAGCCCGCAAATGACGGCGCATGGACGAGTAAGCGCAATTTGCAGATCGTCGCCCCACGCAAGGCGAGGACGTTCGCAGAGTGGAGGGGAGTGATCGAAAAGAACTTCCCCGATCTCCTCTCCGCAGCCGAGGCGATGCTGAGCGTCACCTGCCAGCTCCTCCTCAAGGACATCACCAACTGCTTCGCGCTCGTGCTCGTAGACGTGCCGAGTGCCGGTAAAACCATTGTCATCAACTGCTTTGACAGTATCAGCGGCATCACCTATTCATCGGATTCATTCACGCCTGCTTCGTTCGTCTCCAATGCATCGAACGTTGCCAAGGAGAAGCTGGCGGAAATAGACCTGCTCCCGCGCATACGCCACAAGACATTCCTCTTCCGCGACCTTGCCACCATATTCTCCAACCGTGACGATGACTTGCTCAAGAACCTCGGTATTTTGACGCGGGTGCTGGATGGAGAGGGGTTTGCGACGGATACAGGCATCCACGGGAGGCGGGAACTGGTCGGCGATTACCTGTTCATGTTCGTCGCGGGATCGACACCCATCCAGCCGCGAGTCTGGCGGGCGATGGGGACACTCGGACCCCGCATCTTCTTCCTCGGACTGCATACACGCGACAAGAGCGAGGAAGAGCTTGCGGATCAATTGCAGGATGAGGCGTACAAGCTGAAAGAGCTTGCCTGTCGGGAAGTCACGCAGGACTTCCTCCGTACGCTGTGGCAGGCGCATAGGGACGGAATGACGTGGAACAAGAAGGCGGATTCCAGAGACTGCCTGAAGGTCATCGTACGCTGCGCCAAGCTGCTCGCACGGCTGCGCGGGCAGGTGCAGATTCACCGCGACCGGATGGACTCGGAGGGCAAGGAATACGTCTACACCGTGCCAGTGGTCGAGAAGCCGGATCGCATAAACCAGTGCCTCTACAACCTCGCCAGAGGGCACGCGCTCGCCATGGGACGGACGCAGATCGCCGAGGAGGACATGCACCTTGTGGTGCTGCTCGCCTTCGATTCCGCACCCGGACACCGGTCGAAGCTCATGCACAAGCTCATTGAGTCCAACGGTCAGCTGCGCACCGACAAGGTCGAGGAGTTCCTCGGCTGCTCGGATGAAACGGCACGGAAGGAGATGAAGACATTGTGTGTGCTGGGGATCTGCAAAGAATTTGAGGGAAGCACCTTCGAGCCGCAGTTGCATATCCGGCTCGCCGACGATCTCCGTTGGTTCCTGAGTGACGAATGCAAACAGCTCCTGCGCACAGCGTCAAAAGGGCTTGGAGTGGTGGCTCCAAGTGAATCTGCCCCCGCGAGCGCCTGATCACCACCATGGACGCACCCTTGCCAGCATCGGCATTGCCGGACAGCGAGGGTGCTGCCATGCGCTCGCCACGGAAGCGGGGTCCCAAGGCGCAACCGATGAAGATGACCGTCACGTACATCGGACAGGAAGGCTGGGACTACAAGCAAGCGATCTATCCGATGATGAGGGAGTGGGGGGTGTTTGAGCGAACGACTGCGGATTTATCGCACAGTTGACAGATCCATAATATTATATAATATTGGCTTTGTATCCTTTCCCCCCCTAATCATGGAATATGGTCAAGATTCACCCGATGTCCCGGGGCTCTCAATGACTCCGGCGATACAAATTGATCCTTCATCTAATGTTATAAGCATTGGTTTTCTTGTCGAACAAAAAGCCAAAAGCACAGTGAATGCTGGAAGCCCCGACCGAAGCTTTTTCGGTCCGACGAAAGCTTACAAAGATGGTTATAGTTCAGCATTCAGTAATAGCAGTCTGAACTGATGCCATCGGATTTCATTTGTAACTATGCGAAAAACTTTCAGCCTTTTACTCGGCATACTAAAGTTCACATGGCAGGCATTTGAACGCTACTATCCGACGTTTTTTGCCGCACTATTTATTCTGGTTGCCATGGGTTCAATAATGGTTGCGTATGGGGAATTCGGTGCGAGAGAGAGCGTAGATTCTATAGTGCAGATCATCGGCTTCACGTTCGTACTCGCTACGCTCATGCTGACAGTGAACAGTAACGCCTTTCTTGCCGGACAGCAGCAGGCTGTATCACGGATAGGGTGTCTCTTTGTGATTGCGGGAGTATTGATGCTTCTCGGATTGGGGATGGGAGTGATCGGACTCAAAAATGATGCCGATACGGTCAACGCGTTTCTAAAGCCCGTAGGATTAGGAGTCTATGGCTTTGCCATGTTTATTCTCTGCTTTGGAATTGCTGAGATGGGAAGACTGGCACTGAGAAGGCTCTTTGGAGGGTATTTGAAGGAAGCCTCTGATCAGTCGTGACCACTCGATCCCGGTTCTGAAACTGATTATTCCCCATGAAATTCATCGCCAGTTTCACCCCGAACAAATAGTAACCTTGCTCAGTCCATTCCCCAGAATCTTCTCAATAAATAATACAATGGCGCCTTCTGCATGATGAATCGAAATATGAACTCCCTTTTTGGTGAATATGTTTGTTCTTTACCCGTTTAAGCTGTCCGCCTGAATGATGGCGATCGGCGGGTCCGCTTCTTTCGGTTTGATTGCAGGTGCCGGTTGCGGTTTCGTCTGTTGAATCGGAGCAACCGCTTTCACAGAAGGAGGTGTGGCCGGAGGCGGTGTATTTGCAGGTGCCGACGGCTTTGCAGCCGGTGGCGATGCCTTGGGTTGTGCGGGCGCTGCGGCAGGCTTCGGCTGCGGAGCCGGAGCGGGATTGACCGCGGGCGGCTTCGGAGCGGGTTGCTTCCGGTCGGGAATCGCCGGAGTCGGTTTCTGCTCAGGTGACTTCGGCGGTGTCACAGGAGTGATCGGTGTATTCACCGGTTGAGATGGCGGTATTGCCGTCGCAGGTTTCGGAGGTGGAGCTTGCGGGGCAGTTTTGACCGTCATTTGAGGTGCGGAATTCTGAGGTGAGGGTGCGGGCTCCGGCTTCCGGGGCTCAGGCGGAGGCGTCGGTGTCTTCATCGGGGGAGTCGGCGTCGCTGGAATGGGCATTTTCGAAACCGGTGTCGGTGCCGGCGCGGGGATCGGAACAGGAGTCGGTGCAGGAGCGGGTGCGGATATCGGTGCAGGAGCGGGAGGTTGAGGAGCGGGAGGTATGATTGGCGCCGGTGCCGATGGTGTCGTCGTCGGGGCAGGAGGTGTGACCGGAGGAGGGGGAGCTGCGGCTGCGGCAGGTGCGGGAGGGACGGGTGCAACGGCAGGCACTGCCGGCTTCGCATCGTGCGGCGCCGGAGCCGGCACAGCAGGAGGCATTGTTGATGCTTGTGCTTTCGCCAGCCACGGAGGCGTCACTGCTGTGCCTCCATTCGCGGGAGTCGGGGCGGCAATCGGTTTCGGAGCTGACGGAGCCGGGGTCGGCGTTGCTTGCGTCAGCCAGCCGGGCGCTGCGGTGCTGCTTGGCGCCGGGGAGGGAGCCTGTTTCGGGAGTGGCGTTGCAGGCGGTGGGGACGGAGGTTGAACGTTTTTCGCTCCGCTACTGGCAAGCCAGGATGGAACCGGCCCTGCGGACGTCACCGGTGTTTCATTCGTTCTCGTGCGGGAAACGAATTCGGTTTTTGCTTTCTCTTTGTCCGAGATTTCCTGGGGAGCCATCGTTCTCGGCAGTTCTTTCTTCAGCTTCATCGGTTCAGGTGTCGCCGGAGACGCGCCGGGTGTTTCTTTCTTCACGATCGTGTTTTCCATTTTCTCCAGTGTTTTTTGCAGTGAGGAGGTTGTCTTGCCTTTCAGCCATTGCAGAATGAAGAACAGGGCGACCGCACCTCCCAGCAGCAGGAGCAGGATGAAGCCGACCGTCACGATGGCGCCGATGGGCAGGCCTCCGTCTTCCGTCTGCTTCGAGCCGGCGGTGTCGGGATTGGATGCGGCGGAGGAAGAGGGTGCGATCTGGCTCGTGGCGGATGAGGATGCTTCCGTTTGCAGGTTGGCTGTGACGTTGACTGAGGTTGTTCCCGTATACAGAACCGTGCCGGTCGCAATGTCCCTGACAGTGAGTGCTACGGTGTAGACACCGGGTGCGCCGTACGTGTGTAGCGGGCTTTCAAGCAGACTCTTGAGACGATCGCCGAAGTCCCATTCCATGAGGAGTGATTTTCCTTGTGTGGTTGCGGCGTCCAGTTGTGCGTTGAACGAGACCGTCAGGCCATCCGCTTGTACGGAGATCGGTCCGGACGATGACGGGATGCCGCTTGCAGATTGCTCAGTTGCAGGGGGGGCGGAGAAGGCGACCAGGACGGAGGTGGTTGTCGTCAAACCCGATGCCAGATCCGTTGTGGTCAGCGTGACGGAACGCGGCTCGGCTTTCGGCAACATGAAGAGGAAGAGGCTGGTGCCTTGACGCTCCGAGATGGTACCTTGATTGTCTCGGTCACTCAGAGGATCGCCGTTGCCGTCGGAATCCAGCGAGCTGTCGAGGTCGATCGAGTACGAGGCGATGGTTCCTTTCGATTGCGACGGGTCGAGCATGAGCACCCCGCCGTCGGGTGGTAGGGAGACGGTTCCGTTCATCGTCGGAGGATCGGTCCGCAGGATCGCCTCAAATGCACCTGATCCTGCAGCGAGGAGAGGCGAAGGGATTCCGGCGTTTGTCGGGGCGCTCACGAGCAGGGTGAATGCGCGGTAGCCGCTTTCGGTCAGTGCAGGGTCCTGAATGCTGACATCCAGTGTGTAGGTTCCCGGATCGGCAAGCCGCGTCTGGAAGAAGCGCGTCCGCTGAGCGCCGATGAACTGTCTATCCTTCGTCAGGATCCAGCTGAACTGCGGACTTAGGGAGTTGGTGTCCGTTCCTATTTCCACGGTCTGTCCCGCCTCCAGCCGGATGACGATCGCATCCGACGCGCGGGTTCCATCCAGCGCAACGGCGGCAGATACGAATGCCGAGAGCGTCAAGAGCAGTACGGAAGGCCGTTTGATGAGTTCGAGGAAGCGCATGCGCTAGAAGAGATGGTTGACAAAGAGGACGATGACGCGGGCAAGCAGGATCAGAATGATGCCTGCAATGCTGTATAAGACGATATTTTTCGCTTTGTCTTTCTGTCCTTCATCGCCGTTGCTGACGATCAGGTAGACGCCGGCGACGATGATGGCGAGGACTGCGAGCAGGAGGACGATATTCAGAATGAAGGTGATGATAACCAAGATGAGATCAGTCAGACTCAGGTTGCTGGCAAGCCCCAATCCTGACAACTGACGCAAACCGTCCTTCACGCCGTTTCCGCTGTACACAGGACTGCCGGCAGCAAAAACCGGGGGGATGAAGATCATCGATGCGAACGAAGCGATACTGATTCCGCACATCAGCCGATGGAAGAAACGCCTGAAGATCGTCATAGAATTCTTCTTATGATAGCATAAATCGACATTCGATGCCAGTGAGTTGGCTTGAGCGGTTAAAGGCAACAGGGCAAAAGGTGAACAGGGCAAAAGGGGCTTTTTACCCGTTTACCATCATTTTGATGCTTTCCCGCCTGTATCCTATTCAACGATTGCAGCGCATTCTGAAGCGCAAAAAGATGAGATCGTTCCTCGTCACGTCGAACGTCAATCTCCGCTATCTCACCGGCGTTGATTGTTCAGCGGGCTGCATGGTCATCACTCCCCGATATGCGGATCTGTATCTGGATCCGCGCTATCACGCCGCCGCTTCGGGGCGGTCCATTCCGGGAGTGCGGATCGAGCGCATCGACGCTCTCCGTGAGCGGCTGAAGAACACCGGGAACATTCACATCGAGGGTGATCTCGTCACGCTCACGCAACTCAGTCGGTGGAAGAAGCGATATAAGAATACAAAATTTGTACAGACTTCAGGTCTGATTGAAGAGCTGAGAAGATCGAAGAGTGTATCTGAATTATCCAATGTAAAACGCGCTTGCAGCATCACGTTGTCCATTCTGAAGATGATGCCGCGACTCCTCAAATCCGGAATGTCCGAACGAGAATTATCAATGAAGATCGAAGCGCTTGCTCTGAAGCTGGGTGCCGAGTCGATGGCATTCCCTACGATCGTCGGTTTCGGAGAAAATACCGCTTTTCCGCATCATCACCCCACAGAACGCCGCTTGAAGCGCGGGGACATCGTGCAGATCGATCTGGGTGTGAAGGTCAACGGGTACTGCAGCGATTACAGTCGGGTCTTCTTCACGACGCAGCCGACGAAGGATCAGAGGACGGCTCTTCAGGCATTGAAGAAGGCGAAATCCGCAGCCGAGCAATTGGTCCGCTCCGGCAGGGAGAATAGCGCTCTTGATCTGAAAGCCCGTGAAGTACTGGCGACTTTCGGTCTGGAGAATGCGTTCACGCATGCACTGGGTCATGGCGTCGGACTGGAGATTCACGAAGGACTCTCGATTTCGAAGAAGGCGAAGCGGAAGAAGTTACTGAGAAACGAGGTGATCACCATCGAGCCGGGGGTGTACTTTCCGGGGAAGTGGGGGATGAGGATTGAGGATACGATCGTTGTCGTCTAACTGACAGAGATATACAAATCAAAAAAACATTGTATAATGGAATATGAATGAAAGAGAGCATCCAAGATATGGCTGGCGAAGGAGGGGGATATGACGAACAGCGATTTCGTGCTGATGTGTATTCGCGAAGAATGGCGAATCTGAGTCATTTTTTTGGATTGCTATCTCAAACAAGGGAGGAGCAGCAAACTCATGAGTGGATCGTCTCTCTGGCTCGGCATTTATTGGCTTCCGATGAATCGGATTGGGAATGGGTGTTTCTCCATGAATTCCCGATGCTGATGCCGGGTGGTGCTGATCGGGAATCCGGTGTTGCATCTGCGAACATTTTGGAAGACTTAGATCATCTCATCCGTGAATATCCGGATGCGGATCTCAAGTTTCTGTACATGAGAATGAGAAATCTGGGTTATTCCGCAAGGGCGTTGCACACCAAGGAAGTCTTCGATCCGACAAATCAAGCTCCATAATTCATTGCACGTTCCGTTCTGGTACGATGTGAGCATGAGACCATCGGTCGCAGTCCTCTACGTCGGCGGATCCATCGGAATGGTCAGGAATCGCAAGACCGGACGCATCGAGCCGGTACATTCGCTCGTGGAATTTCACCGGTTCATTCCGGATGTGCAGCGCGAGGTGAAGCTGGAGTTCAAATCGATTGCGAATGTCGGCTCGTCGGAAGTGACACCGGAGCATTGGGTCGAGATTGCTCAGATGATCAAGAAGCTCCACGATCAGGTTGACGGCTTTGTCATCATCCACGGGACCAACACGATGGCGTACACGGCGGCTGCCCTGACGTTCGCACTCCGGAATCTCGGGAAGCCGGTCGTGCTCACCGGTTCCATTATGCCCATCGATGAGTTGGGCAGCGACGGTCCGATGAATCTGACCTACGCCATCCGGACGGCGCTGCTGGACATCGCAGAAGTGTGCGTTGCGCTGGGACCGCGGGTTCTGCGCGGATCCCGGGCCAAGAAAGCCCAGCAATCGTTGTTCGAAACATTCGAGAGCCCCAAGTTTCCCGCGCTCGCCACGTTCAATCCTCAGCCTGATCTCCATCCCTGGCGGACGGTGCGGCGCAAGAGGACGCTCCAATGCAGCGCCTCGTTCGATCCGCACGTGGCATCCGTCACGCTGCATCCCGGCATGCCGGACGAAGTATTCAATGCACTTCTCGCATCCAAACCCAGCGGTATCGTGCTCCGAGCGTACGGACTCGGCATGCTCCCCGAACATCTGTTCCCGTGGATCAGGAAGGTCACGGAGCAGGGGATTCCGCTCGTGATCACATCGCAATTGCTCCGGGGGAAGATCGATCTTCACTTATTCAGGAAGCAGCTCACACTCGAACAGCTCGGAGTGATTTCCGGCAAGGATATGACGTACGAATGTGCGGTCGTGAAGCTGATGTGGGCGCTCACGCAATCGAAAAATCTCCGCAGGATCAGGGAGCTGATGGAGACGAATCTGACGGGGGAGCTGACGGTTTAGTTGTCTCCTTTCGCGACATCAGCCAAACGTCTTGCGATGTTTCTCTCTGGCTTTGATCGAAAGAGGTCTCTGAGTTGTTGTGGGACAACGCCAATCCCTCCCTATCACTCTTTTCCATTCCTCGGAACCCCACTCCAAAAGTCGTTCGTGAACTGGTTTTGGAGCAGTTTCTTTATCAACAATTCTTTTCAATGCACTGATGGTGGGGAGTGGTTTTACCATATAAGTACATTATAATATAAGTTACAGAATAAAGCAAGCTTCGGATGCGTAGCATCGGCTTGGAGCCGATGGTTGCACGGCGATAGTCGCCGTGAAACCACCATGGGCACGATGCCCATGCGACCACGTGCACGTTGCACGTGCTACTCCATCTCCGCAAGGTCAGTGAGCAGTTACAACTCTTTGAAAATCCTCTACTTGTGTTTCACATCAAAACTTCCCGCAGCCCGGAACAGCAATATCGATCCGAGTATTGCGACCGGAATGATAAGCAGTATGCCGATGAAGGAAAATATGACCGATAGCAAACTGATTCCCGATATGATCTCCAGAGCGCCGAGCCATGTGGCGAGTGAGCCGAATCGTGGCCCCAGTTGCAGTATTCCGATGCCGAACGGGATGTTCGCCGCACCTACGAAAACAAGCATAAGGACAGCGATAAGAACGTTCAGCACGGCATGGATGTCTACGATCGTCAGTGATAGCAGCATGTACAGGAAGTAACCGATGGAAAGTATCATCAGAATGTATGACGATACGTGCAGCGGAACGTTCTGGGTTTTCTTGGCAAGTGTCACGAATCCGCTGCACACCACTACGTACAGGATCATGCTGAGAAACAGCGTCAGTATGTAGAGAGTTGCCAGCTCCATTCCCAGCGGCTGATTGATTTTGATTGTTTCGAAATAGATTTCGGGTATACCCAGTATCACTGAGAGAATTCCCGCTATTCCTGCGAATCTGAGCTGTCTGCTCATACGATTGGAAGTAAAAGGACTGGTGGGAGGTGAGGAGATGTGAGAGATGGTGCCGGGGGTGGGAATTGAACCCACACATCCATTTGGGGATAAGGGATTTTAAGTCCCTCGCGTCTACCATTTCGCCACCCCGGCACATGCTGAGTATGCGCTGAAAAGAGCGGAATGATCAAAATGGACATATGATAATAAAAATGCTATAATAATCAAAACAACATGAATTTCCAGACTACATCACATGAGCGGCGGCTGGGGTACATTCTCGCGTTCGGCGCGTTGATCTGGGGCGGAACGTTCAACGCGCTCGCGAAGGGGCTGACGCCGTACCTGTCGCCGGTGGCGCTGCTGCTCATCAGTGAGTCATTGACCGCGCTGTTCATCATTCTGACGTTCGGTCTGGTGCCGCTGTATCGGGAATTCAAGAAGATGGACGCCAAGTCTATCGGCTTGTCCGTGCTGTTCGGGTTGGTGCAGTCCGCCATCGTGCCTCTTCTGTGGTTCAACGGTCTCGCCAGAACATCGGCCATCAATGCCAGCATCCTCGGGAATGCGGACATGGTGTTCATGCTTGTCTTCAGCTGGATGATCTTCCGCGAGCGTGTCGGACGTCTACAGATCATCGGAGTGATCGTCGTGATTCTGGGAATTCTGATCATCAATTTCTCGCCTTCCGGCGTCGCCACAGGCGTCCACATCGGAGACGCGTTGATTCTCCTTGGCGCGCTCTTCACGGGCATCGGCGCCGTCTTCTTCAAGAAGTATCTTTCCCATGTCATGCCGGAGCTTGCCATCGCCATTCGGAATGTCTCCGGAATTATTGTGGTGCTGGGCGTCAGCCTCTTCCTGCCGTATACGTTCATGGCGGAGGTCGCCGCGTTCCCGATGGAAAAAGTGTTGCTGCTTCTCGCGTTCGCATTCTTCTCGCGGTACTTGAACCTCATGTTCTTCTACGGTGGTCTGGATCGCCTGCCTGCAACGACGTTCTCATTCATCGAACTGGGCGGACCGCTCTCCGGGCTCGTCTTCGCTTCCCTTCTCCTTGGAGAGCAGATCCATTCCTACCAGCTGCTGGGCGGTATCTTCATCGTCTTCGGTATGGCGCTGGAGCAGCTGTCCTCGAATGCGCTGGATCGTTTGCGTCATCGGTCATTCCTGTCGCATTTCCATGTTCCGTGGCATCGGCAACACGAACAGGTTCTCACGCCGATGCTGGTGCCGGGCAAGGTGTGAACTTTGCATGTAGCTATTAGGGAACCTCTGAAAAACTACCAAAATGTCATCCTGAGCGGAGTCGAAGGATGAACATTTTGGCTCGTTGTCATGGTTCGACTCCGCTCACCATGACAACTTTTCTTCCTTTTTCAGAGGTTCCTTAGCTATTAGCAATTAGCTAAAAGCTAAAAGCTAACAGCCCGTTCTTCCTTGAAGTGTCATTTCATCAACCTCAACTTGTTTAAATGGGCAATGCTCCCAGCTTCAGGAACGGATTCTCCTTCCGGTCCGTCATTTTCTCTCCGACCTTCAACGCCTCGCCCGTGACAGGATCGATCTCTTCGGCGATGACCACCAGGCGTCGCAGGGTGGTGCCGACGGGTGTGCAGGTCATGAGTGTTGCCAGTCGTCGATCGGTCGGTTGGTCGAGCACTGTGACGTTGCTCGGTTTCACTTCCTCCTTCTTCGTGATGCGGTAGGTGTGTCGGTCTCCGCCGTAGTACACCATGTACGTGTCACCGGGCATCAGTTCATTCAGTCGCGCGAAGACGTTCTTGAATCGTCCGTCATCCCACGGGTAGTAGGAGCTGTGTCCCGTCAGGAAGAAATTTCCCGCTTGTCCCGGCTTCGCCGATCCCGGGTAGTGCACGATGCCGTCTTTGAGGGCGGTTTGAATGTCCAGCTCGAACTGTTTCCAGTCCTCTTTCATGAGCGCATCCATGCCCGGCCTGACAATGGGGACGTTCTTCTTCAGTTTCGGGATGATGAGCCTGTCCTCGTAGGGGCCGACCTGCGGCAATGCCGCCAGAAGACCCGCAGCGGGGGCATCGATGACGGATTCTGCTGATACGGACGTATCCGGTCGGTCGGTTTGCGTCATCCGCTCGAGCGCCTCTTCAGTGGTGAGATCCGCATCCAGCGCCAGCTGCGCGCGCGCGATCTGCCAGAAGCTCTGATAGTTGATGCTGACGAAGAGTACGCCGAAGATGAGTGCAAATGTTCCCCCGAAGCGGATGGTGTCGGTGATGAAGAGCGAGAGCTTGGTCGGCGGCTTGCGTCGGATGCCCTTCTTTCCCGGCAACATGACCGGTTTGTTGGCTGCCTGCCAGAGTCGTTTGAGGGTACCGCCTGTTCGCTTGGGCAGCTGATGAATGGATTGCGCTGCGGTTTGAAGACCTGATTTCGCATCGTTCACGGTTGCCGTAAATTGATCTTTGCCTTCCTGCAGAGCGGAAGTGATCACAGAAGTTTTCGGGTGACTGATGTTTTGAAGATCTGTTCGGGAGCGGGTATCTACCCGCGTTCCATCCAAATTCTGACTTGGTATCCTCTTGCTTTCTCCGCAGGTAGATACCTGCTCCTCTGTCAAAAAATGGGTCTCCGCTTGCTGTTTGCCATGTTTTTGATGAGTCTGCTTTTCTTTGCGAGTATGTGTTGATTGGTAGTCCGGAATCTCGGTCCAAGAGGAATGATTTGAATGTTGTGCCCCTGCAACATCTTCGTTCCTGACTTCAGGAATGTGCGCATCTTTCACCTCCGCGTGAATCGTCACCGGACGCTCTTTGGCAATCGTCACCGGAACCTTCTTCACGGCTTCGGAGAGGACGATATTCCCGTTGGAGTCGTAGCGTGCGCGAAGCATTGGCGAAAAGTAGGGTTCGGTAAAGTCAATCATTGTACCATGGATGGCTTGGGGAAGGCAGGGAGAGGCACTTGCATGATGATGCATATAGTGTAAGATGCTCTTATGGTCGAAACATTAAATCGTGACCGGGCTCAAGATGGGGGGGGCGAAGTTGATTCTTGTGCGGCGCTGCAAAGACTTACTGAATGCGGGAAAATTGAAGAGTACAATCGATTGATGGGACCCGGCGGCAAAGCGCCATGCCCCGGTATTCTTCAGGTTTGGAAGCAATTGATGGGGGACGAGCAGATTCCTTTGAAGCATTCTGTTCAGCAGGAGCCGAGGGCATCAAGCGCACCAGTTGCAATTACAGATCAAACAATGCAGGAAGCACGCGAAACGATGCAATCTCATGGCAATCGAAAGGTGATTACTGTTCTAGGATCGAGCAAATCTCGTCGATAGTTCCTCCGCCGATTATTTCATTCCCCTTGTATAGCACCAGCGATTGCCCCGGTGATTGCAGGGGTTCGGGGTGAGCGAAGGTGAAGGTTGCATCGTTGCATGTCATGGTTCGACTCCGCTCACCATGACATATATTTATTGTGAACGTACCTTTCTTCTTCGCTGACAGCGAACGTGTTCTGCATGTGTACTTCCCATCCTTCGGCGGCGTTCCCGCAATGAAGTGCAGATCGGTCAGCATGATTTTCTTGCACGTTTCCTGTCCTCTCTCCGCGACGATCAGGCGGTTTCTCTTCGTGTCCTTCGCCACCACCTGCAGCGGGATCTTGAGCCCGCCGATCCCCAGACCATGGCGTTGACCGATGGTGTAGAAGGGGATGCCGGAATGTTTGCCGACGACGGAGCTATCGCGCTTGACGATCTCTCCGGCCTTCGCTTTCTTCAGGTGCCGCTTCAGGAATGCCGACGGACCTTGTTCCGGAAAGAAGCAGAGATCCTGACTCTCGCGGTAGGCATCCGAGAGCGGGATCTTGAATTTCTTGGCGAGTTTGTAGACCTCGGATTTAAGCAGGTCGCCGAGCGGGAAGATCGTTGAGGCGAGCTGCTCTTGGGATAGGCTGTAGAGGTAGTAGCTCTGATCTTTCGTTGTATCGCGGGCTTCCAGAAGTTGGCAGATTGATTTTCCAGATCGATCGGTTTTGCATTTGATTCTCGCATAGTGCCCCGTCGCCACCTTGTCGCACCTGTATTTCTTCATCAGCTTGATGAGCGTCGCATGCTTGATGGTCCGGTTGCATAGCACGCAGGGATTGGGCGTCAGTCCGGCTGCGTAATCCTTCAAGAATTGATCGACGATCTTCTTCTTGAATTCACTCGCGACATCGACGGTATGAAGAGGAATGCCGAGGCTCTTCGCAATATTCGAAGCGCGGTTGATGCTCTGGGTTGTGCAGCATTTACTCGGCATGAGCTGTGCCATGGGCGGAGCCAGCGGATCCATCCAGAGATGCAGACGGACGCCGATCACCTCGTGCCCCTGGCGCTTCAGCAGGTGCGCGCAGACGCCGGAGTCGATGCCGCCGGACATGGCAAGAAGAATTTTCAAAGAGGATGAGAGGGAGGAGAGGTGAGAGAGGAGGAGAGGAAATAAAGTATCAGGTTTCATGTTTGCAGGTTTCAGGTTTTGTGTATAGCAGCTTGGAATTTCAAAATAACAGCTCTTCTCATCCTCTCCTCTTCTCAATCCTCTCATCCTTTTCCTGTCTCCCCTTTTGCCCTCCAGCGTACGTCTTGCTAAGCTAGCACCCATGCACTCCATCTCCACCTTCTTCACCACCCTCTGGCGAAGCGCGACAGACCTCTCCTTCTACAGGACATTCAAGAAGAAGTTCTGGTCAGGCTTCTGGTACATCTATTGGCTGTCCGTTTTGCTGATGTTTGTATCCGGCGCAGTCGTGGCGGTGCAGGGATTTCTGATTCTTCCCAAGGTTGATCCCTTCATCGCCATGGTGGAGCAGTCGCTCGACGAGTTCTATCCGCCGGAATTGGAGATCGTTATCCAGACCGGTGCTCTCTCCACCAATGTGCAGACACCGTTCGCCATGGATGTTCCGGAGTCCGCAAGGGCATATTTCAAGATGGAGAATCCCCAGCACCTGGTGGTCATCGATCCTGATGCCAGAGTGGAGGATTTCCCGTCGATGAACACGGTACTGCTTCTCACACGGACGAGTGCGGTCTATCCCGATAGTCAGGGCAGGCAGGGAGGCGGAGAAAAGTCTGAGGGGCTCAAGACAGGACAGTACAGAGTGATCTCGTTCAATAGAGATGAGGATATCTCCATCGACAGAGTGAAGTATGACACGGCTGTCGCTGCCGTTTCCGGTTTCTTCCCCTACGTGAAGCCCCTTCTCATCGGTGGTCTCATCGTCGCAGTGACCGTCCTTCCGTTCATCGGAGGATTCTTTTCCGTCGCAATCGCATTAATCAGTCTTGTCTTTTCGACGCTCGTCCTGTGGATTCTCTCTTTAATGCTGGGTGTTCCGGGCGGGTATGTGCGTGTGTACTTGCTTAGCATGTACGCCCTAACCGCCTCGACCATTTATGGCTCAGTCCAAGTACTCTTGCACTTTCGTCTTCCATTCGTCCATTCTCTTCTCTTCTGGGTCTGGATGATCGTTATTCTGGTAGCGTTGCGACCGAAGGAGAAGGTTGTTGCTGCCAAGAAATCCGTTCGGAAGAAAAAGGTATAATACGAGATTAGCTTGAATGTTACCGTAGCTGCGGTTCGACCTTCGACAAGCTCAGGTCGCCCTGAGGAATTCGAAGGGCGAAAACCGCAGCGGCGGCGATTTTCGAATCGCCGCTACGGAGATAAACGATTCGAATCAGGTTAATGCCGTATAATCAAAGACGGAGACACGATTGATCACAATCACGACATTGTATGATGTTGTGTCCAGTAATTTCTGTCTCCGAAAACAGTCTCAATGTTAGTCTCAAACCCTATGACATCCTCTCTCTCCACATTCATCGCGCATGCCCGGTCCAAAGACATGGACCATCAGACGATTCGTTTGCTTCTTCTGTCCGCCGGATGGAAGGAGAAGGACATTTCAGCGGCTCTGGCATCCGAAAGTCTGGAGATGCCCGTTCCCATCCCTCCGGATACGGGATCTGCGAAAGAAGCATTCTTCCATCTGCTGACTTTCACAGGTCTCTATGCCACCGTCATCAGCCTCATCATTCTTGCTTTCCAGTACATCAGTCGGCTGTTTCCGGACCCTGCCATGCGTGATATCTACCCGGGCAACGCCGACGTCTCGGCAATCCGCTGGTCGCTGGCCGTGGTCATCATTGCGTTCCCGCTGTTCATTCTCCTGTCTCGGTCACTCCATCGTTCCTACGTCGCTCATGCCGAGATTTTGCATTCAGGCGTTCGTCGCTGGCTGACGTACCTGACACTGTTCGTGACAGCCTGCACCATTACCGGCGATCTGATCACGTTGCTGTTTTACTTCCTTGACGGTGAGCTGAGCATCCGTTTCCTCCTGAAAGTCATCGCGATCCTCATCCTCTGCGGCGTGCCGTTTGCGTACTACTTCTCCGTTCTGCGGATGGATCATGCGACGTACGTGAAAAGTCCACTCCATCGCATTTTCGGCTGGATTGCGATTGTCATCGCCGTCGCAGCGGTGGTCTACGGCGTCGTACTGGCGGGAACTCCTGCGACCGGCCGTCTGCAGAGGTTGGATGAGCAGCGCGTGAATGATTTGAGAATGATTCAGGAAGAGATCTTGAATATCGTCTATGGTTCCGACAGATTCAACCCTCCGGTTCCGCTCGTCAGGGAAATGCCGAGGCCGTTGCCGGCAACGCTGCAAGACATTGTGGCTGAAGCGCAGTACACCAAGCTCCAGATCAATGATCCGGAGACCGGTATGACGTATGAGTATCGACCGTCTCCCAGCACCACGTACGAGCTCTGTGCGACGTTCTCGCTCGTCCGCGACCTCGACTACGACATCTTCTGGAATCATCCTGCCGCTGAGAAATGCTTCCAGTTCGATGCACTGAATCGGCAGGGGAAGTGAAGGAGGAGGAGAGGATTGAGAAGAGGAGAGGATGAGAAGAAGAAGCGAACGCTTGTCGTTTCCTCTCATCCTCTATTTCCTCTCATCCTCTCATCCTTTATCCTGCATCCATGATCTCCAAAGTCCGCGCAGCGGTGGCCGAACTCCAGCTTCTTCGCAAGAAGATGGAGGATCCGGCCGTGTACGGCGATCAGAAGGAACTGACGACCGTTGCCCGTCGCATCAAGCAGCTGGCTCCTTTGGAGAAGTCGTTGATCGAATACGATGGTCTGGAGGCGGCGATACGTGAGGAGGAAGCATTGAAGAACGATCCTGATCTGGCGGGAATGGCGGCGGAAGAAGCGACGAAGGCTCGCGAACGCAAGCCCGTGTTGCTCGAGCAAATCAAGCGTCAACTTATCCCACGAAATCCCGACGATGAGAAGAGCGTCATTCTGGAAGTCAGGGCGGGAACCGGCGGCGAAGAAGCGGCG
Organism: Candidatus Peribacteraceae bacterium; assembly: GCA_028711345.1. Lineage (GTDB taxonomy): Bacteria > Patescibacteriota > Gracilibacteria > Peribacterales > Peribacteraceae > CAINWJ01. The sequence continues at coordinate 10,993 of JAQTSK010000008.1, read as the reverse complement.
CTCTTTGCCGCTGAGCAGCTCAAGATGTACCTGCGTTACGCCGAGAAACGCGGTTGGAAGTACGAACTGCTCTCTACGTCCGACGCGGATGCAGGAGGTGTGAAGGAGGCATCGGCCAGAATCGAAGGAGACGGAGTGTACGGAGAGCTGAAGTTCGAGTCCGGCGTGCATCGAGTTCAGCGCATTCCTTCAACGGAAGCGAAGGGACGCATTCATACGTCCACGACCACTGTTGCGATTCTTCCCGAGGCGGAAGAGGTCGATATCGCCGTTCGCACGGAAGATCTGAAGATTGATACGTATCGTTCCGGCGGTGCCGGCGGTCAGCACGTGAACAAGACGGAGAGCGCCATCCGCATTACTCATCTCCCGACGGGTGTTGTGGTGACTTGTCAGACGGAACGCAGCCAGCTGAAGAACCGTGTGCTGGCGATGGGTATTCTGCGGAGCAGACTCTACGCCGCGGAGCAGGAACGTCTGGCCAGAGAGCGCGGGGATTTGCGTTCCGGACAAGTGGGATCTGCCGATCGATCAGAGAAGATCCGCACCTATAACTTTCCGCAGGACCGCGTCACCGATCACCGCATCAATCAGAACTTCTCCAATATCCCCGGCATCATGCTCGGGAATCTTGCTCCGATCGTGGAGGCGCTGCGGCAGTGGGAGGAGGAGCAGCTGCTGAAAAGAGTCTAATTGTTGGAGTTGCCGCTTTGGAATCTTGTAGCGAACAGCGATCAGCGATCAGCGTACGGTAATCCGTGCTAATCGCTAACCGCTTGTCGCTGATCGCTCGTTATAGAACGTTTCCCTCCACATCGATGTTCCGGTTCGTGGTCAGGCGGATGTTGCGCTGGTAGCAACGGTTTTGTTCCATGCGGTCATCGAACTGGGCTTGGCATGTATCCCACACTTCACGCGAGCGGTGATCGATCTGCAGGCGGAAGACTTCCGGTTCGGAGAGTTTTCTGACATGGCTTTCCGCAGGAGTCGGCGCGGGGAAGAGCTTGTCGACTCCCGTAAAGTAGGGGTAACCCATCAGGATTGTCTTCAGCGCACCGCTGTCCATCGTCTCCTTCAAGCTGTAGTACGGACCGTACTGCTGCTTGCACGTTTCGGTGTTCACGTCGCTGACGTTGTAGCAGCCGTCACTCATGTACTGGACCAGGTCGAAGGCGCTGGAGTTGATGGTGAGGTTGTCATAGATCCCGCTTTCCGCGCCGATTCTGGCGAAGCGTGAGGCGATCTGTCCCGCGAAGTACTCCATGCCGAGCTCTGTCGTGGCGGGTGTGGTTGTCGGAGGCGTGACGGTGACGTCGACCTGCGCGAAGAGCGGCAGGGTGACGACGGCAGCCGTCATGAGTGTGGCGGAAGCCGCGAACTGGAAGGCTTTGAGGTTCCGAAGAGAGGAGAACATGGAAAGATGGGGGAAAGAAATTCGGACGCATGTTACAATATACTATTTAAAAGTCAATAGAAGATTGAGCGGTCAGCGGTCAGCGAACAGCGTTCAGCATTTCTCGATTATCGCCGAAGGGGAGCATCGAATGTTCAAGTTCGATGAAATTTCGATGATCAGCGGCTTTCCGATTCTGCCATTAGGAAACCAGCAATAATAACTTGACTCATCGATTGGTCGGCTGACTGCGTTGAGGAACCTTTCTGATCGCTGATCGCTACTCAGAGAGAAGGATGGAGATCGTCCAATGATCATATTGTTCTTGCGAGTTTCCTTACCGTGCCCGTAGCTTGTGCATCAGATCCACTCTCTTCTGAATGGAGTCCAGCGTGCCGATGTCGGCGCGGAAATGAACGGGACCGGCGATCTTCTCGCATGCCCCCTGTGCAGCCTGTTCCGCCAATTCGATGTTGTCACCGATTCCGACGATGCCGATGGAACGGGATCCTCCGAGAAGAATATTCCCATTTTGATCTTCGCTGACGTCGCCGAAGTAGACGCGCACGTTGTCCGCGAAGCGCTCGGGCAAAATGATCTTCTGTCCCTTCTCATCCTTGTGCTCCGGATAGCTTTTCGGCGTGATGTACTTGCAGACCGTGGCTTTTTTCCCGAAGCGGACGAGGTCGGGCGAGAGGGTGCCGTCAATGATCGACTGGCAGATCTTCACGAAGTCCGTTTCCAGCAGAGGCAGGACGTTCAGTGCTTCCGGATCGCCGAATCGTGCATTGTACTCGATCACTTTCACGCCATCTGCGACCGCGATGAATCCGCCGTACAGGATTCCTTTGAACGGTTCGACACACTCATCCATCAATGCTTTCGCGACACTGCGGTTGATTTCACTGGCTTCCGCCAGATCCTTCTCGGTCAGGAACGGAAGGCTGCCGCCGGCGTCGCTGTAGGTTCCCATGCCTCCGGTATTCGGTCCCGTGTCTCCGTTATGCGCACGTTTGTGATCCTGCACGGCCGGCATGTCGACGACTGTTGTTCCGGAGACGAATGACATGAGACTGAATTCGACGCCGATGAGCTTCTCCTCGATGACGACCGTTCCGCATTGTTCGATGCATTCCATGGCGTACCGTGCCCCCGCGTCGATGGTGAGGAGGTGCTCGCCGCTCAGCTTCACGCCTTTTCCGCCTTTGAGCGCGTCATACTTCACCACGTAGTGACCGTGCAGCTCATGTTCGAGGTAGGCGCGGATATCGATCTCGAGGTGCGTGAGCTCGTCCTTCGATGTGAATTCAAACGTCCGGAATTTCGGGCTGGCATCGATCTTGTGCTTCTTCATCAGTTCACGCGCGAATGATTTCGACGATTCGATGCGGGCGAGGTGTTTTCTCGGTGCCACGCAGGGAATTCCTTCCGATTCCAAGCGATCAACGAGACCGGCGCCGATGGGGTCGTCCGGCGCGATGAAGGCGAAGTCGGGTTTCACCGATCTCGCGAGTTGGCAGACCTTGGACATGCTCATGATGTCCATCACATGCACCTCTTTCGCGATCTTCTTCATCCCCGGATCGTTGACGGTGCATGCCGCGATGATCTCGGGTTTCTGCGGACTGCGGGCAAGCGCTTCGGCGATGGCGTGACCGCGGGCGGAGTTGCTGACGAGGAAGATGCGCATGGAGGTGGAATTGAAAATTGTAAATTGAAAATGGAAAATTGCCGCAGTTCCTTGTGTATGATTGTCCATGAATAATTTTCAATTATCAATTATCAATTTTCCATTGGTTTTCATTCCCCGTCAGGAACCGTTCATCTGCGCGCACTGCGGCGCAACCGTCCGACCGCTTGAAGGAACCGGTTGCCGCAATCATTGCCCGAACTGCTTACGATCGTTGCATGTTGATCGTGACGGCCCGGGAGACCGGTTGTCGGAGTGCAGGAAACTGATGGATCCCGTCGCCATCGATCAGCAGTCCGGCGGATTTGTCATTGTTCATCGCTGTCGCGGGTGTAAGAAAGAGATCCGGAACAAGGCGGCGGGGGATGATGATGTGGAGGTGATGGGGAAAGTAGCAGCGTATAGCGGATAACAGGTAGCGTTCTCTACCCTCGATACGTTCCGACGATTTCTGCATTCTCAGCAGCTTGCAATTTTATGAATTCATCTCTGCGTGCGGCGATTTCGTCAGCAACTTGTTTGTACGTTCTCATCTTTCCAATGTATTTCGCCATTTCTCCGTTCGGGAATGCTTCTGCTTCCCGACGATATGCATCAAGCCTGCTGGACCGTACCATTATCCATTTGATTCCATCGAGATTGACTTCATATTCTTCTTCTCCTCTCGTATGTTGAAATGGAATAGGTTTGTATGGTTCCGGTACAAACACTCCGAAGCCATTGTCTCGACAAGATGCCCAAGAACCCATTTGATAGATTGGTCCATAGAATTCGTTTCTTTTGTGATGGATGAGTTTTCCATCCGCAAGAATTGATCGAAAATCGGCTTCTGATTCGCAGCCGTGTCCTCTTATGCTGGGCAGACCCTCAGTTGCAGCATTAATGAGCATATGTCCTTCTGTCTCTTCCTGATATGCCAATCTATACTCAGCATCATTGCGCTTCCGCTCACGTTCCTCTGTAATCCCCATAACATTCTGAAGGCGTTTGATCACACCTTGAATGAGTTTGGCAACTTGTGCGAATAGTAGGGAACCGGTTTCGTTCTTTTTTTCGGGATTTGATGGTTGTTCAGAGTGTGCTTGCATCGGAGTATTGTACCATCAAATGCCTTCACTGTCTTTATGCGGATGACACTTTGGATGAATCCTTCAATAAACATGAGCCAGATAACATTCTTCGCAGTACACGATTTCGGGTCGTTCGGGCGCATACGTTGATGCAATCTTTTTCCCGCATTTCCCGCATTCCCTCTCCCACAATTTCCGCGGATTTCTCAGCGCCATCCTCCGCTTATGCCGTTCGTCCGGATGGAGGCGGGGGATCGGAAGTTTCATGTTTCTATAGAAGTCGAGTTCCTGCTTGATAATCCTGAACGGTTTCTTCGTTGCTTCGCATTCAATTGCCCAGTTGATGATCTCATTCGATACATTGTCGATGGTTTCAGGCAGGTCGTGAGCAGGGATGACCTTTACCACTGCAGGCTTATCCTCCGGTACGGAATGCCATTTCCACTCTCGTGTCGCCGTTTCTTTTTCCGTGATCGGTGCATAATCCTGTGCGGCGGTTTCGTTGTAGCCGAAGACGGAGAGATTTGTTGGGAAGAATTGGCCCCAGTCTCCGGTGTTTCGCATGTGTTCAATGATCATCGGTACAAGAGCTTCATATTCATCTTTGGTACATTGATTATTCAGAATGCAGTACCGCTTGTTCCTGAGTCCGAAGCATCCGAAGCAGTCCTTGCAGTACCAGCAATACTGCGAATACAGGAGATTACTGCACTCGTAGCATTTGGAGCAGACGCAGAGGCTGTACCCCAGATTGCAACCGTGGGACTCGTACTGGAGTTCGCCCTGATAGGGTTCATTAGCGTCGATGCAGCTTTTCACCGTGCCGGTGTCGTAGCAGTATGCGCATTCTTCGGATTCGCAGGTGTAGTAGGAATCACGAACATCTTTGCAGTGGAAGTCGTGATCTCCTGTCGTTTGTTCACAATGCTCCATGATGACATGCCGGTGGATGGCCTTCTTCTTGACTAGTGTCCGGAATGACTGATCGATCTCCTCGATCGCATCCCAAGTTTTTGGCCAGAGATTTTCTTTCGTCGCTTCGTATGCCTCTTGAGTCAATTGTTCATTGTGGATGCAATACTGCTTCTGGCGCAGATTCCAGCAGCCGATGCAGTCCTTGCATGACTGGCAGTCGTAGCAGAATGCGCAGTCAGTGCAGTTGATGCACTCGTGCAGGAAGAGTGAGAAGGATGCCTGTTTCGTGTCCACGCAACCGTAGCACCGTTCGCATTTCTGGATGGCCAGACAATCGGCGCAATTCTTATTGCGCAGCGCAAAGTCGCTCGTGTAGAAGCAATCTTCGCTGTAGCCGGTGTTGATACACATGTAGCAGTTCTTGTTGTATGCGGAATGATTCGTGTAGAGCGAGTTCTCGCTGCTCATATTCACAATGCACGGACGCGGGGCGACGAGGCTCAGTTCATGGAATTGAGCAAAGAATGATTTTTTTGGATCGAACGATCGTCCGGTTGCGAGTTGGTTCCAGTCATCCGACCACCAGGCCTTTTGGTCAAAGACGATGCAGGGCTTGTCTTTCGAGTACAGCGATACGCATTCCTTTCCTGTCAGCGCGCAGGGACGACGGTAGAAGCGTCGTTCATTGCGGTAGCTGAGGCGTCGGAGCTGGCGGCAATCGGGGCAGAGGGTCGGCGCCGGCAGATCGAAGCGGATTCCGGCGATCACTGGTGAGACTTTCTCGAGGAGGTCGAGATCGGCGGAAGAGATCTCGAAGGATGAGTTGCACCAAGGGTTGGCACAGGTGCGTTGCACGGGATGAGTATAGGAGTGAGGAGAGCAGGGGAGTAGGGGAACGGAGTATTCGGTATGCAGTATTGAGTATTCAGTATCCTGAAATTTTCCAGAATACTACATACTTGATACTGAATACCCGATACTCACATCACATCCCTACTCTCCTGTTCCAATCCACACATACCTCCACTTCTTCTCCGCCCACTTTCCCGCATACCCCACGCCGATCCTCGATCATCGGTTCACTTCTCGCCGTAAACAGACGTCGCTCTTCGGGGAGGGTATTCGGCTTCGCCTTCGTACACTCGAACATCGCTTTTCATGTGATTGCCATTGCATGCCATGAATGAGTGGCGACTTCTTCGGTATAGCTGAAAGAATGAAAACGATCGAGTATTTGCAGTGCCGGAAAAAAGCCCGGAACATAGTCCGGGCTTTTCTGCCCCTGTGCCTTGCGGCGTAGGGACGGTGTATCGGAAGGAGACCTCCATTCCTCTTTTCGATTTTTTATCCGATTTGTCCCAGTCGCGTCGTGCAGCGGGGATTTTCGGCGTCACATGTACATTCCGCCGTTGACCGCCAGCACGTGACCGGTGATGTAGCTGGACTGCGGCTGCGCCAGAAAGGCGATCGCCGCAGCCACTTCTTCCGGCTTGCCCAAGCGCCCTATGGGCGTTGCCGCCCGGACTCCATCGAGGATTTTGTCGGGCACATCGCTCATCATGTCCGTTTCGATGTAGCCCGGCGAAACCGCGTTGACCGTGATGCCCTTGCGGGCTACTTCCCGCGCCAGGCTCTTCGTGAACGCGATCAGCGCACCCTTGGCCGCTGCGAAGTTGGTTTGGCCAAAGCTGCCCGTTTGCCCCACGATGGACGCCACGTTGACGATCCGGCCGTAGCCGGCGGCCAGCATCCCTGGCAGCACGGCATGGGTGACGTGAAAGACGCCCGTCAGGTTGACGTCCAGCACCTCGTCCCAGTGCATGCGGGACATTTTCACGAACGACTTGTCGCGCGTGATGCCGGCGTTGTTGACCAAGATGTCGATGCGCGGAAATTCGTCCAAGGCTCGCCGGATCATCCCTTCGGCTTGGGATTGATCCGACACATCCGCCTGGATTACCTCCGCACGCACACCGAATTCCTCGGCCGCCGCACAGACCTCGTAGGCCTGCTGGGTATTGCGCTGGTAGTTGATGATGACATGCGCGCCCGCCTGAGCCAAGGCCAGAACCGTGGCGCGACCGATTCCGCGCGACCCACCGGTCACCAGAGCGACTTGGTTTTTCAGAATTTTCCCCTTGGGAGCCTCTTGGCTCTCACCTTCCACGAAGAAGGTCATAGCCTTCTCCTTTCTCTCAAAAGTTAATTTATAAACGCGCAAAGGACCATCCCCTGCGCGCCAAAAAAACATCGGATATTTCTTTCCCTCCTTTCTCTTCTCCTTCCGATGTTGTTAATGATCAGGCGTGATCAAACGGCTGTAGAAACGATCTGCAACCTCACGCCGACAGAAGTATATCTATACAACATATTCATCGCAAGGGAATAGCAAACTCAGAATGAACTCACGAATGGGCTGAGATTGGGCCAGCGATTGAGTAGCGGTGAAAAGGAGCGGGAAGATGTGATCGAAAGACGGCAATCTGTCGGATCAGATCTGCACCGGTGACAATCTGAGACGGTCATTCGTTTCACCCCAGCCGCTGCATGCTCAATTATCTACTTCTTTATATACATACCTCCACTCCTTCTCCGCCCACGCCCCCGCATACCCCACGCCGATCCTCGGCTTGCGTTTGATCCGCATCCGGTCGATCAGGATTCCGCGATCCTCGATCCATAATCCCGTTTCTTTTGAAGTCATCGAATCATTGAGCGTCCGATTAATCTGCAAATACTTCGTCAGTTTCGCCGGACCATCGAGTACCGTTCCGTCTTCAAGTGTCACGCCGCGAATCAGTACGGCGGCCGGATACTGTTTGGGACCAGTGACGATGTTGAGCATCCAGTGCATGCCGTAGACGAAGTAGACGTACCAATGTCCCGCAGCACCGAACATGGGGGCATTTCTCGGCGTCATCCCGCGATGCGCATGACAGGCTTCGTCGTTCGGTCCGTCGTAGGCTTCCGTTTCCGTGATCATTGCTGGTACATTCTTACTGCCGATCCGGCGTACGAGGTATTTTCCGATCAACTCTTCCGCGACCTGACACGTCGGACGGTCGAAGAATGATCTATCGAGTACGAGTGGAGATCGTTCAGGCCTGGAGTGCTCGGACATCATTTTCGATTTCTTCCGCATGGCCGGCACAGTCTACATCCTTGTAGATCTTCCGGATGATCCCCTGTGGATCGACGAGGAATGTCACGCGTTTCGGAAAGATGAGACCGTCGGCGCCGAATGCCCTGATGATTGATTTGTCTGTATCCGCGATCAGTGTGAACGGGAGAGAATACTTGTCGATGAACAATTGATGGCTCTTCTCAGAGTCCGCACTGACGCCGATCACGGTTGCGACCAAAGAGAGTGATGCGAACCGGTCACGGAATCCGCAGGCTTCTTTCGTACATCCCGGCGTGTCGTCCTTGGGGTAGAAATACAGCACGTACCACGAACCGGTGAGATTTCGCGACGTCAGAGTATTGCCGCTTTGATCCTTGCCGGACCACGATGGAGCAGGGGAGTCGGGGATGAGCATGGGGTTGGCGGAAAAATGAATCATATCAGTACCGGTCATGCGTAGGCTTTCAAAAGAATGGAATTGATACAATCGCATATAGTTTGTATGCTCAGTCCACGTCGGGGCGTAGCTCAGTTGGTAGAGCGCGTGGTTCGGGACCACGAGGCCGCTGGTTCGAGTCCAGTCGCTCCGACCAGTTGAAAATTGTATGCAAGAGCAGAACCCGTTTGATTATTGACTTCGCGACACTCACTCAATATTCATGCAATTAGGGAACTTTCTGATAACATTCTTCGTAATTCAAAAGAGAGCTTTGGTGAAGTCTAGTACATATGCTGAATGAAATATTTGTGATAAATGGCTTATATAAGCGTTTAATAACAATATATATATGTCGGAAACGGGACCTTGACAAGATGAATAATATAAATTAAAGTATATCTCCATTAAATTTTTCCCCCCTTATTATGTCAGCAGAATATCTTTCAGATCAGACCACGGCCAAGGATAAGTGGAATGGAAGAAAACATCTGATTGTTGATTTAAATGCGGCTGATGGTGTTGTGCAACGAGAAGGATCTACTGGCATTTCATTGCCATTAGGTATCCCTTTGCAAGGCTTGCGTTCTGCCATATTTAAGCCTTTTGAAGCTTTGCATAGTCGAGAAGGTCTTCAAGAGTGGTACAGACAATTACTTTTAAAGCAAGCAGGCTGTCTTTCAATCCGTCCAAGTGCACAGATTCGAACCGAATTGGCACAAGCACCTACTGATGCTTTCGATTTTTTAACTACGGAGAACCAGAGGGCCAGGCAAAGCCGAGATTTTCCCGATGGAAACGAAATGGTTGATATTGATGGTTGGTGCTTTCCTGCGAATGCTGTTAATGGAGCTTCAACTCCACTACGAAATATTGCTCAAGTCGTCTATAGTGTGAGGAGAGGTGATCAGTTACTGCGGACAGTTCCCTATAGTGTGGATGGAGAGGGAACGCTTCAATATCCTCCTTTACCAAGGCGCATAACGTGCATGCAAGGACTAAGAAATCTATTACGTGGTCTGGATACAGGATTTGAGTTAGGTAATCGGAGCTAAGCACGTCTGAAAATCGACCGGAATACAGACGTCATTCGAGGTTGAGGTAGCGTTTAAAAAATCAGCCGCTTCCTGGCAGTGGGGTCGGCTCAACGCGCAAAGATGACGATTTGTTGTTGGTTCGCATTCTCATGGCAAGCCACGGAGGTCGCCAGTGGATGAGGGGTTTGCCATAGGTCTGCGAAAACTAACCGTTGCCAATCCTCCGGTTGGTACGACGGTTAGCCGTTTGATTGAAAGAAAAATTGAATTCAGAACACAAAACTTGATCAAACAGCTCGACAGACGTAAAGAAATCCTTACACTGCCGCTTCCCCTATGCAATTCATCTCACCGCTCAAGCGAACAACTCTCACTCTCGTGCTCGTGCACGTGGCAATGCTTGCCTTTGTCATCGTCGCGATGGTGAAGACATTACCGACGCAGGCGCTGCCGATCTGACGGGTGATCGGGGATCCGTGATCGGGTGGTTGTATTAAAAACAGTCGGTCATTCAGTTCAGCCGAAATAATCACTCACCTTTTCACCGATCCCCGATAGCCCGATCACCGATCTCTATTTCCTTTCCACCTCCTTCAGCGTGCCTTCCGCGGCGCGTGTGCCGGGAGATGCCGGTTCGGGGGTCGTCTCGAGCGTAATGAGAACCACCGTGCGATCGGAGAGAATCTCGGTCACTTCGAAGGACAGCGAGTGTCTGGAGTCCCCCACGATGCTGGTGAGTTCGCCCACGCGCACCGGATCCGCTCCTCCCGGCTTCGCCATCCATGCGATGAAGCGCTTACCATCCTTCCGCGGCAGGATATTGAGGTTCAGTGAGCCGGTGAATACGCCATCCTCGAACTCCCGCAGGAATCCGACACCGTTCGCCGGCGTGTCATTGATTCCCGTCAGAGCGCCGTACCACAGGTGAGCGAGCGTGCCATGCTCGGGACTGGTTTCCAGATCCTTGCCGGTGACTTTGTTGTATTCCTGAATCTTGCCCGTTGCGGTGTTATCAGGTTTGATAACGGTTTTCCCTCCGCAAGCGGCGAAAGAAAGTGTGATGATGGCGACGATGGTGGAGAGACGGAGGGAGCGCATAGAGAAATGGAGAAGTGAAAATGAAGAATGAATAATTTGATGTAAAAATAAGCTTTCGTACTTCACTTTACATTATTCATATTTTATTCACCATATTTAGTCTTTACGCCTTTGGTGACTTTTGCGACTCGCGAGGTGACCTTCAGCTCAAGGGTATGAGGAACGTTGGCAATTACAGAGTGTCCATACCCGGAAGGAGGGAGAGTTGAGGCGATTGTCCCGGGATAAGA
>JAQTSK010000055.1 GCA_028711345.1 Candidatus Peribacteraceae bacterium | reverse complement strand
CTTGGCCGATAAGCAGTGCCAAGAACACATTGCTCGTGGGAAAACGTAAGGATGGCAGCTTGCGTCGTTTGATCAGTGCAACGATGACGAGTGAGAGAATTGCGAACAGAGAAGCGCCAACGCCGAGGAGGAATGTCCGAAAAAGCGGCGACAACGTATTGACAGGGGTGTAGCGAATGAACACGGGCATCACCCCCCAGACGCAGATGGCCATCAACCGAATACCATAGCCGTAGATCTTCTTCCGACGTAACGCGATCCATTCACTCTTCGACAGAGGATGCAGCGTGTGCTCATCAAATGCGGCAAACAGAGACTCGACGCGCAGAAATGCATATCCCATGACAAGCAGCGCAAAGGTGAACGTGACGAGAAGAGGAAATACTCCGACAAAGATATTCAGTGCCATCATGCGGAAGATCAGCAAGAGGAGACCGAGAAAATTCAGAAAGAAGCCGACGCCCAGAAACCAGCGCTCCGAACGCATCCAGACAATGTGACTGCTGAGAAGTTTGAGCAAATATCCGGTTGCGAGAAGAATAGGAAGGAGAGGAAGTGCTTGCAGCAGAAACTGGGGAAAGAACCCGAATATCGCCAGCTGCGACTGATACCACGGGAAGAATATGAGATCGGCGATGGTGACGCCGAATGCAAGCAACACGCCTCCGACAAGTCCGGCTTTGAGCAGGAACGGGAGCGTGGCCTGAACGGAGGACGTCCACTCTTCGCTTTCCAAAGCATCAAAAAAATTCGCAAGATGCATTCGGTCTGACGCGCTTCCGGACAAGAGAACCGTCGGACTGCCCGACCGCATTCTGACCGTCAATGAGTGAACAACGATGCCGTGCATGCGAAGATGGCTGTGAAGCGATGCAAGTACGTCACTCTGGGACACGTGCATGCAGGTGATCCGCAGACGGAATGCATGTCCCACGATCGGCACATCCCCCGAAAGGATTGGGGAACGCTCCGGGAACAAATCGAAGAAGACGTCCCGCGCACGCAGTGTCCCGTCACCCACCATCGCCAACACTTCATCGAACGACTCGCGGTGAAAGTGAGCGGTCGTCCGCTCACACCGAGCGCGGGACAGTCCCTGAAGTGTCCCCTTGCCGAAGTGAGCCAGTTCCCGCTCCAGTAAACGCGTACCGAGTGTGACCTTCTCGGACCTCCGCACCTGTTTCAAGACATCGACGATGCGGAAGCGGGCATGCTGTGTCGCCACCATCGACAGCCACGAGGCAGTGACGACATGGACGAGACCGAAGGTGCAACCGACCTCATCGTCTTCATGGAGAGTATGAGAAAGCGGAACAGCCTGATCGTTGACGTTGATCCTGACGATGCAGTGCGCACGAGCATCGTAGAGCGCATACGCGGCGTCCAACGCCGTGGACCCGACAGGAAGGGAAATGCGCTTGCCGTCGACGGACACAGGCAGAGAATCCTGCAAAATATCGGAAGACAACGCCTCCCAGAACGCGCTGCTGGACTCCCGGGTCCGGAGATCCAGCTCCTCCGACCGACGGAGCCACGCGAAGCTGGGTGCGAGGGTCGGACCCCTTCCGAACAACGATGTGACAACCCCCATACGCGACTGCGCGGACATCTCCGGAGTGCGAATCCGCACCTCCACCGTACCGCCTTCGGGAAAGCCCACGAACGTATGGATCCCGCGATATCCAGCCTCTGTGGGAGCGGCGATGAAATCCCTGAACTGCCCGCTGATGGGACGATAACGGGTATGCAGCGCTTGCAGCATCCGGTAACAATCCTCCTCCGAGCGGACAATGACCACGATGGAGAAGGCATCCCGAAGCAGCGGCTTACCGCCCTGTTTCTTCACGCGATCGTAGAACAGCGCGAGGTTGCGCGGCTGCAGGAAGACCTTGTCGACGGGAGGACTGTCCTCGCTCTTCCGAAGCGACTCCTCAATGGCGCTCAAGACGGAGGCCGCATCGGCGCACATCCGGTCACGCAGATCACGAACGGCGAACCCGTCATCGTACGCATGAGGAACCGATGCTTCCGCAAATGCCCGACGCACGTCGCGCATCCCCAGATGGTACGCGATGCGGTAGTACACCGTCAGCGTTTCGAGCGCGAAGCGACGACGACGATCCGGCGGCAATACGTCAATGGTCTGGAGATTGTGAAGGCGGTCTGCAAGCTTGATGAGAATGCTCCGGACATCCAGTCGCATGACCTCGAACAACCTCCGGAGCGTTTCAATCTTCCGATCCAATGGAAGATCCGGACTCAGATCGGCCGTCGTGAACTTCGTGACTCCTTCGACGAGCATGGCGACGTGTCGACCGAACGCCGCCAACACGTCAGGTTTACGCACCGACGTGTCTTCCAGAACGTCATGAAGCAGCGCGGCGATGATCGTATCACGATCGGCCCCCCACTCGGCCAGCGTCACGGCAACCGCAAGCGGATGAAGAATGTACGGAGTGCCGTCCTGACGCTTTTCCATCGCATGGGCCTGGGCGGCGAACTCGAACGCGCGTCTGACATCGGCGGCATCCCCGGCAGAGAGATACGCGAGATGCTCTTCAAGTGCGGTAAAAGACGCGTCCATTGGGAGGGATTATAGACCTGTTGACCCGAGGAGCCATACTTCGAACTGAACGAATTTTGCCCTGTCTTCTTCTGGAGGATCTGTGAGCCATCAAAGATGTTCCCTGCTGCAACGGAACAACAAAAAGGGGCCGACAATCGACCCCCTCTCTTATGGTGCAGCAGCTTACTTATTTCCGCAGCCGCAACCTGGACCGCAACCTTGCATAGGATAGGGGGAAAGAATTAATGGAAACGAATGATAGCAGAGGATATTTGGCACTCGCAAGAGTAGAGTGCTAAATAGGCTGGACATGATGGGCATATGCAATTAACTAGTAGCTATAACAAATATTCGTAGCTGATAGCCAAAAGCTAACAGCAACATGCCTTGTCCTGCTTGCTCGCGGGAAGCATCCCGCGCTTTTTCTTAGAAGGCATGCTTCTTCCCCAGCCCGTCCCGATGACACTTCCCGAACTCGGAAATCTTCCGACACGTTTCATTCCTCACCACCGGTCCGTCCACACATAAGCGAATTCCCAGCGGATCGACGACGCAATTGCCGCAGAGTCCATAGCCGCACTTCATGTACCGCTCCAGCGAGAGCTGCGACGGGATCTTCTTCGCAAATGACAGATTGGAAACCGCCACAAGCATTCTTTCGGGTCCGCAAGCGAAGATCTGATCGACGAAGGGCTTGGACTTCGAATGCTTCCGATCAGTGAGAATCTTGTCGAGTAGCCCGACATTGAATCCTTTGAATCCTTCTGAGCCGTCATCCGTCGCGATGTGCAATGCGGTTTTCGGCAGTTTCCTGAATGCCTGTATGTACAACAAATGCTCTTTGCTTCTGGCTCCCACAAACACCTCGAGGGAGCAGCCATTCTCGGCTGCGGCGGACGCTGCGAAGAACATCGGCGCGGCGCCGTATCCCCCTGCGACCAACGCCAATCGCTGCTTCGGCTTCCATTCGTACTGCGTTCCGAACGGCCCGCGCAAGCCGACTAAATCTCCCTTTTTCAATTGTGCCAATTTTCTGGTCGTATCCCCGACCGCGAAGAACGTGATCTGCAGCTTCTTGCCGTCATCCAAGGCAACACTCATCGGAATCTCTTCGACACCTGGCAACCACGCCATAACGAATTGACCGGGCTTGGCACCGAGTGACACCGGGAATGTCATCGTTGTGACGAATTCAGTTTCTTTCTTCACCGCTTGGATGCGATACGTCGTGGGAAGCCGATGTTGCAGTGGAATGTTCTTCGATGGCATAGAACAGTCGGAAGTATAAGCAATAAGAGGAAAAAGGGGGAATGGAAAATTGATAATGGATAATTGATAATGACCGTGAGAAAGGAAACTGGAATCCTGCGGGTATGGATTCTGAAAACCCTGTCCGCACCAAAGCATATGCTTTTGCCGTCCGAATTGTGAAATTCTGTCGTTGGCTTCAGAAAATGCACCACGAATTCGTGCTGAGCAAACAGCTGCTTCGCTCGGGAACAAGCATCGGCGCCAATATTGAGGAAGCGCAGCAAGCACAAAGCAGAAAGGATTTTCTTTCCAAAATGTCCATCGCTCTGAAAGAGAGTTTCGAGACGGATTATTGGCTCCGATTGATGCGTGACAGCCTTGATCTGCCACCGAAAATAACAACGATACTGCGAAATGAACTGGAGGAAATACTGAAGCTGCTGACAGCTATTGTTAAATCTTCAAAGAAATAATTATCCATTCTCAATTATCCATTATCCATTCGGCAATGTTCGATGCATTCCCCCCACCAACTCCTTCATATCCTTCACCCCCTCACTCTTCCCCCACGCTTTCATCTCATCGCACACCAGCTTAAAAATCATCTCTCCTCGATAGGCTATTCCCGTCCCGATACCGATGAGCGATGCTCCGGCCAACAACATTTCAATCGCATCCTCTCCGGTCATTACGCCACCGGTGCCGATGATCGGTTTCGATCCCCCCGTTGCCCTGTACACGTCGGCGATGCACTTCACGGCTATCGGCTTGATGGCAGGACCCGACAAGCCTCCGACCTTATTGGTGAGAATCGGCATGCGGCTGCGCAAATCTATCGCCATGCCGGGGCCGACCGTGTTGATCACCGTGAATCCATCGGCGCCCGCTTCGGCGCAAGCCAAAGCAATTCTGCCGATATTCTCCACGTTCGGCGATAATTTAATGAACACAGGAATCTTCCCGCTGACGGCCTTGACGGTCTTCGTCACCGCAGCGGCATCCGGACCGCTGCAGGCAAACGGCCGCCCGAACTCGTCCTCCACATTCGGGCAGCTGATGTTCACTTCCAGAACATCCGGCTTCAGCTTCACGATCTCCGATGCGATCAATCCGTAGTTGTCCGCCGTGTCCGCGATGATGTTGCCGATCAACGGGACAGGTTTATTCTTATTGTAATCCCCGATCTCTTCACGCGCTTTCTCGATCCCCGCATCCGGCACACCGACTGCATTCAGTGTCCAATGTTCCGTTGAAATGATGACAGGATTGGCATGCCCCCTGTGCTCCTTGAGCCAAAGAGACTTGGTCGTCACAGCGCCTGCGCCACAAGCGGCCACTCGCCGCCAGCTCGCAGCGGTAATACCCCAGATGCCCGACGCGAGGACGGTGGGGTTTTGGAAGGTGACTCCGAGGAGAGTTTGGGAGAGGTTCATCATCAACAGGGTAGTGGATTGTTGTGTTCCGCGCTACCATAGAGCCATGCCAGCTCTCGACCTCTCCCCACTCGAAGATGCCTTGAAGCAACTCAAGCAGGGACTGAAAGAGGCAATGGAGAATCCGGCAAGTGACATCATCCGCGACGGCGTCATCCAGCGCTTCGAATACTCCCATGAGCTGGCGCTCAAATTCATCAGACGTATCCTCGAGACACGCCACGCCGACAAAGTGGATCAGATGTCCTACAACGAACTCCTGCGTACTGCAGCCGAGCGCGGGTACATCGAGAACGTCGAAGAGTGGATGGAGTACCGGAAAGCGCGCAACCAGACATCACACACGTACGACGGCACTGTCGCAGTACTCGTCTTCAAGTCCGCGGCTCCGTTCCTCAAAAATGCAACCATCTTCTTCAAGCACCTTGAAAAAGTTAACTCTTGATCTCCGGCCGGAACATCTCGCCATAGTGAAATCGATCCTGCAAATGCACCTTCCAAACTGTACGGTCTGGGCGTTCGGATCACGCGTGAATGGAAACGCGAAACCGACATCCGATCTGGATCTGGCAATTGATTCACCCGATGGTCCGCTTGATCTGACAATCATCGGATCAGTTGCGGAAGCCTTCGACGAATCCATGCTGCCGATGAAAGTGGACGTCGTCGACTACCGACAAATAAGTCCTGCGTTCCGAACAATCATCGACAAACAACGACTATTGATCGACCCGCATCAAACTACCCAACCAGTAAAACAGTAAACCACCAAACCTACTTCACAGCGGCCGCCATGAACGCCCGAAACAGCGGCTGCGGCCGGTGCGGACGGCTCTTGAACTCCGGATGGAATTGGCTCCCGAGCATGAAAGGATGATCCTTGATCTCCACGATCTCCATGAGTCCGGTCTTCGGCCACTCACCGGAAAAAACTAATCCTTGATCCTCCAGCTTCTTGCGAAGCGCATTGTTGAATTCGTAACGATGTCTGTGCCGCTCGGAGATCTCGTCGCCCTTCTCCAGTTGTCCCGCAACCTTGTACGCGTCGTACGCTTTCGTCCCTTTCTTCAATTTGCATCGGTACGCGCCCAATCTCAAAGTTCCGCCCTTCGCACGACCGGCGTGCTGGCCGGGAAGGAAGTGAACGACGTACTTGCCGTGATCCAGCTTCCCCTTCTCATCGAACTCCTGACTCGTGAGCTGTTTGTCACCCAGCTTCGCTCTGGCAAATTCGATAGTGAGCAGTTGCGCGCCTAAACACAATCCAAGGTACGGCACTTTATTCGTCCGCGCATAGTTGGCAGCAAGGATCTTCCCTTCGATCCCTCGCGTTCCGAAGCCGCCGGGGACGACCAGACCGGCGCAGGACCGCAGCGACTTCCAGACATCCTTGTCTTGTTTTTCAAGTTTCTCCGAATCCACCCACACGATCTGCGCCTTGCGACCATGGTACACCGCGGCGGATTTCACCGCTTCGATGACGCTCAGATAGGCATCGTCCAAGTGCGTGTACTTTCCCACGAGCGCGATCTTGATGGACTTCTTCGCAGTCTTGTAGCGTTTCCTTCCCTCCGTCCACTCGGACATATCGGGCCTCATTCGTGGCAGTTGGAGCTTTTTCCCTATGACCGCTGCAATGTTGTGCTCCTGAAAATTGAGCGGACAATCGTAAATGGACTTCACCGTCGGTGCAGGGATCACCGCATCACGCGCCACATCACAGAAGCTGCTGATCTTGTCGAGAAGGTCGGAAGGAATGGCGGCATCCGCTCGGGCGAGAATCATGTCGGGCTGCAGTCCGATACGACGCAACTCGCGAACGGACAGTTGCGTCGGCTTCGTCTTCAATTCTTTGGATGCGGCAAGATACGGAAGCAGTGTGAGATGGACGTGGAACACTCTGTCGGACGGCAACTCCGATTTCATCTGACGGATGGCTTCCAGATAGGGCTCTCCTTCTATGTCACCCACCGTCCCGCCGACTTCGATCATCATGATCTCGGTGCCGCTCGCCTTTGCCGCTCCCTTCATGGAATCTTTGATGGCATTCGTGATGTGAGGAACCACCTGAATCGTCCGACCGAGAAAATCACCTCGACGCTCCTTCGCGAGGACATCCGTGTAAATCTTTCCCGTCGTAATCGTTGACAACTTGCTCATCGGCTCATCGATGAATCGTTCGTAGTGTCCCAGATCCAAATCCGTTTCTGCGCCGTCGTCGGTGACGAAGACCTCGCCGTGCTGAAACGGGCTCATGGTACCGGGATCCACGTTCAGATACGGATCCAGCT
Organism: Candidatus Peribacteraceae bacterium; assembly: GCA_028711345.1. Classification (GTDB taxonomy): domain Bacteria; phylum Patescibacteriota; class Gracilibacteria; order Peribacterales; family Peribacteraceae; genus CAINWJ01. The sequence continues at coordinate 4,246 of JAQTSK010000055.1, read as the reverse complement.
TCTGGACGAACACCTTGTATCCGCACGCCTTCATGATGGCTCCGATCGAAGCGCAGGCGATCCCCTTCCCAAGTGACGAACAAACACCTCCGGTGACGATGATGTATTTCGGTGGGAATTTGGATAATCGGGCCATAGGAGAAAAAGGAGGGAATCTTTGCGGGGGAAACCCTTCAGAAACTTCTTAAGCCCGCCGTGGATTCTACGGATGCCACGGAAAAAGGCAAGAAGGCAAGGAGGAAAAAGGGCAAAAAGTACATTTTGCCTTCTTTCCCTTTTGCCCTTTTGCCATTATTTCACCATCTTCTTCACCCTCTTCACCGCTTTCTTTCCGGCGCTCTTCGCCACCTTGACCACCTGAGTTGATCTGGCGCCGATGTACTTCTGCACCTCATCCTTCGCGGACTCATAATATTTCTGCGCGTACTTCTTGCCCTCGGCAATTTTGGAATCCAAATGGTGCTGCTCCGCGAATCGCTTGGCCTCCTTGGCGACCGTCTCGCCGTCCGCCGCCAAATGCCTGCCGAGAATCTTCGCAGCCGCGCCGGCATCTTCGGCATTCTGCAGTTCCGTCCGGAGTTTCTTGTTGCTGAAGACGTAGCCGGCCATCGCGCCGCCGAGGGTACCGAGGAGGAATGTGAGCTTCTTCATGGTTGTGTGGGGAAAGTGTCGGTCAGTGTAACACCATTTGGGAAATGGTGTCACGGAAATGAAAGCAATTGGCTTGTGGCGTTTTGGCTATTGGCATCTGCTCAATAATCTGAAAGTTCACTGCGAACAGCCTCATCAATTTTTTTGCTCCTGTTGACCCCGGACTTTTCCTTTCAGTCCCTCCGCCTTCTTCTTGGGTCCGATACCCTTCACTCCGTCCATCGCTGAACTCAGAAGCGCTGATTCCAGTCGCTTCTCGCGTTTCGCATTGGCAAAACGATGCGCCTCGTCGCGGATACGCTGGAGGAGGAAGCGCGCCTCGGAGTCCTTCGGCACCGCGAGCGGACCTTCGCTATGCGCAGAACTCCCCCCCTCCACCGGCTGCTCCGCAGAGCCCGGGGGAGGGGCCGGGGGTGGGGGTGGAAGGAAAATTTCCTCCTCCCGCTTTGCCAATCCCGCAATGGGAATAGTCAACTTCAATTCTTCAAGAATCTTCGTACATGCAGCCAGCTGTCCCTTGCCGCCATCGACCAAAATCAAATCGGGCATCGAGAGGAATGATTCATCCGGTTTCTGCTTCGTCACATCGAACATCATGAACATCACGCCTCCATTACAATGAAGCTTTTCGCAGATGGCAACTTTGGGATGGAGTGCTTCAGGCATTTCGCGAATCGGACGGAACCCGATATTGGCATAGAACTCTTCCAAAGTCGTTTTCGTGATCAGGTAGACCTTCCCCTTCTTGATTCCACCGAGCAATTTCCGAACGAGAAATTGCCCGAGGCCGACACCGCGGAATGATTCCTCTATGAACAGTGTCGCCAACTCCACAGTTGTATCCTTGTAGATCTTCAGTCGGACGCAACCGACGATCTTCTTCCCTTTCTCGGCGATCAGAAAATCCTTGGCGACGATCTTCTCAGGATCCACCTGATCTTCATGGGATTTCACGAATGCTTCGAGTGGTGTCTGATCCTCCTTCCTTCCTTTATGAACGAGAATTTCTGCCACCTTCAATGCCAGCTCCTCCTTCTTCAAATCCAACGTCAAATATTTGAGCCTCCGTTTCAATGCTTCCGCCAGCGCCTTGTAATCGTCCACATCGCCTTCCTTGAGTGATCGGATATTGAATGAACGATAATGCTCCCTTTTCGGCTTGCCATTGACGAACACCACCATACTCCCGACCGTCGCGGTTCCGCCCAAATGCGAAATGTCATAGCCTTCGATGCGCCTCGGAATCGCGGATAATCCGAGGAGATCGGCTAACTCCTTCTGCGCGGCCTCGACTTTGCGCACTTCGGATTCCCACTTGGCTTCGCTCTGCCGCACCTTGCTGTCCGCGTTCTTCTCGGCAAGCAACAACAGTTTTGATTTCTTCCCGCGTTCCGGGACATGCAGCCGGATCTTCTTCCCGCGCAAATTCTTCAGCCACTCGTCGATCGCCGTCCGGTCAGACGGCGCTTCACCGACGACAATCATATCCGGCAGATCGGAGACGCCTGCGTAATACTGCGGCAGAAATTGTTCGAGGACATCGGATAGATTTTCCGCGGTGCCCTGCAAGGCGAAACTCTCCTCGCCGATCAGTTTTCCGTCGCGCTCCTTGAGCAACACGATAAATGCGTGACCGGAGAGCAACGCTGCACCGATGGTGTCCGAATTGGCTCCCGACGTATCCGAAATGATCTGGTGCTCCTGCATCTTCTTCATGCGTGCAAGTTGATCGCGGAGCCTCGCAGCGATCTCGAATTTGTTTGCCGCTGCCGCTTCCTTCATGCGCTGAACAAGTTTCGCCTCCACCTCCTGATACTTGCCGCGGAAGAACGAGAGCACGCCGTCGATGGCGAGTGCGCGGTACTGCACAGGATCGATCAAGCCGATGCACGGCGCACTGCACTGCTTGATGTGGTAGTCGACGCAGGGAGTGGGTCGGTCGCGGTCTTTGCAGACGACGTCGATGGGAATCACACCATTTAATATCGTAGGTTCCTGCGGACCCTTAGCTGCTTTGTTAATTGTTAATTGTTCAGAGTTAACAGTTTCTATCGCCATCTTGCAATTCCGAAACGGAAACAGCGTCCTGAGAAACGCCAGAGATTCCCTCACCTCCAATGCGCTCGTCTTCGGTCCGAAGTACGTGGCTCCATCATTGTCCATTTGCCGGACAACGTCGATGCGGGGAAACGTATCTTGCGTCGTCACTTTCACGTACACGTAATTCTTATCGTCCTTCAGAAGAATGTTGTACTTGGGACGCAATTCCTTGATCAGGTTGGCTTCCAGCATCAATGCCTCCAGCTCGGAATTCGTGACGGTGATATCAAAATCTGCGATCTGCCGGACCATGATAGCGGTCCACGGTGAATGCTTCGCTCCCGCCTGCACGTACGTCTGCATGCGGTTCTTCAGCTGCTTTGCCTTCCCCACGTACAGGACATTCCCTTTGGCATCCAGCCAGCGGTACACGCCGGAGGAAGGTGGAATGGAACGAACACGGCGCCGGAGGGAGGTGAGAAACGAAACAGGCATGCCAATTGATAATTGATAATTGATAATGGAGAATGCAAATCTATTCCAATTATCCATTGTCCATTATCCATTATCCATTAATTTCCGTCCTCGTCCTCAACTACCGCACCCCGAAGGACACCATGCGATGCGTGGAAGCGCTGCGGCGACAGACCATCGCGGACAGGATCGAAATCATCGTCATCGACAACCACTCGGAGGACGAGTCCATCGGATGGTTCCGGGCGCAATTCGGCGATACGCAGACTGTCAGAATCGTAGAACAGAGAGGCAATCTGGGGTACGGTCGTGCAAACAACAACGGTGCGAGCTTCGCGACCGGCGAGTACCTCCTTGTATTGAATCCGGACAATACGCTTCCGCCGAACGCTCTGAAAGAAATGCTCGACTTCCTGAAGACGCACGACGACATCGGCATCGTCAGTCCGGCGCTGGTCTACGCAGACGGAACTGTCCGCCCGTCCGCACGCGCGTTCCCGACCATCGGCGATCTGCTCAGGAAACGGATCTTCCCAAACGCATGGCAAAAGCGGTTTGACGAGCGTCACCGTTACTTCAATGAACGGAAAACCATCGATGTCGACTGGATGGTGGGCGCCTGTCTCCTGATGCGTGCGGATCTGTTCCGGACACTCAAAGGATTCGACGAACGGTTCTTCCTCTTCTTCGAAGATATGGATCTGTGCCGCCGGACGAAGCTCCTCGGCAAACGCGTGGTCTACATGCCGTCTGTCAGAGTTCTGGACGGCAAGGAGCGCCTGAGCGGCAGCAGCATCTTTTCACTGATGACGAGGAAAACGACAAGAATCCACCTGATGAGCGCGATCATGTATTTCTGGAAGTGGAGAAGAGGAGGAGAGGATTGAGAGGAGGAGAGGATGAGAAGAAAGTCTCCTCTCATCTTCTTGTTCCTCTCATCTTCTCATCCTCCCTTGTAACTGCTCACTGACTCTGCAGTTTTCCACTTCAACTTGACTGTTTTGACCGGAGAAACATTTGCTCTTCTATGGCATCACCCTGCGATTCTCCTCATATTTTCTGCTTTGGAAGACGTACGAAG
>JAQTSK010000007.1 GCA_028711345.1 Candidatus Peribacteraceae bacterium | reverse complement strand
ATATTGCAATAAATCCAATAGAAAAAGTATCAAGACCATCGAAATGGATTTGATTTGTTACAAAACACCCACAAAACAACACACAGTTACCGGTGGCGGAGCATGGGGAAAAAATGTCATCCAACGTTTCGGGCTATGCGATGTTTGGCAGGTGTACAATATTCGTCACACCTGCCAAATATGGGAGAGCTTTGGCGACTTCCAAGTAATTCAAAACGGAGCCAAAGCGAACCGCATAGCCCGTGTTAGCTGAAGTAGTATTTTTTGGTACTTTGGTATTGACATATTAAGTTATTAATATAATATCTTGTCAAGAATGGCTACTTTAACTCTGTCATCGGCGATAGAACAGCATCTCGATGACTGTGATCGACAATTAACGTTAATCACTGAACAATTAAGTGGGATAAGACAGATTGGAGCCCAACGATTAGCAGAACAAGGTAATTTGCAGAATATGCAGGAAATACTTGCATGTCTTGGACGAGCACAAGGTAAGTTAAGATTGATATTCAATACACAGTAGAGGCAGGGATAAAAATACTATTTCAGCTAACGTTTCGGCGTATGCGATGTTTCGCCACGGTATAATGTGCCCGATAGGGCTCACCGTGGCGAAATATGGGAGAGGAGGTGGCGCATCCATTGAAATCTTAAGAGCGCCACCGACGAACCGCATACGCCGTGTTAGGCAATCGTATTTGGCGAACGATTCATCAATTTGTTCCAGCCGTTCTTTCAGACAAGCGTCTGCGTAATTCTTCGATCTGAGCGGCAGATACAGGATCGGCACTTGGATCAAGATTGCCCCAAGGAACAGTGCGAGTCTCCATTCTATAGGTTGGTTGTTCTGGACAATTCAAAGCCTTTCGCAATTCATCGATATGGGCAGCAGACGCTGCATCGCCATTAGGATCAGGTGTGTCAAAGACGCTGAAACGAGACTCATACATGACCCAATTATTGACTCGATGATTGAAAGAATCAAGAAAGAACGGGTAGTTCGCCAAATATGTTGCCTAACGTTTCGGGTTACCCGAAGTTTGGCGGCGTTATACTTTGCCCGACAGGGCTTAACGCCGCCAAATTTGGGAGAGCCGTTGCGACCTCAATTGAAATCTTGAAAAGGAGCAACGGCGAACCGGGTAACCCGTGTTATATGACCGTTCCGTTTTTTTGGGCGGGAGGGAAAAAACATACAAAACAGCAAAAACACACATGGATTGGTTGCTGATTATTGCGTATTATTTGGACATGCAAGAAAAAGACCATTTGCACCAACTTCATGCATTTTCTGCCAACGAAGCTGCATTCCAGCATTCCTTTGGTACATGGAGACAGAAAGTATTTCTTCCATTACTCAAAATTTTGGATAGAGCCAATGTCAGCCCAGACGCACTTTCGTTACTTGGGATACTGGTGATGATTTTACTGCCTCTCGGATTTTTGTATTCACCGGTATTCCTCATATTGGCATATCTGCTTCACTTATTCCTGGATGGAATAGATGGAGCATTGGCCCGCCACAAGGGGATTGCTTCTCAGCGGGGGGCATACTTGGATGTTGTAGTTGATCATGCGTCACTGGTAGCCACCGTGCTGACATTGCAGTGGTTTGGATTGGGGGGGGGCTTCTGGTTGCTGCTCTATAGCATTTGCTATCTCATCTTGGTTGTGCATTTTGTGTTGATGAATGCACGAGGAAATCCACCCACTTTCCCTGTCATTCGTACAAAATATCCATTGTTTTTGCTGACAGTGCTGATTGGTTTTGGATTGATGCAGACAATATGGCTTGAATGGTTTTTGATGGTTTTCGCGCTCTACTACGCAGCAATGGTTGTTGTTTATCTTGTTCTTTTTCGATGGAGTCTCCCCTCATGATATTATTGGCAAATGCGATTCTGACATATGTTCCTGCGTACTTTGGCAACATGATGCCCCCTATTGCCGGTGCGCTTAAATTGCCGCTTGGGTATGCCATCGCGCCAACAAAATTGGGGAAAAATAAAACATACAGGGGAATATATTCTGGGGTGATAGGAGGAGTATTGGGCAGCTGGTTGTTATGGTCATTGCAATGGGGGTGGTATGGAACACAGTCTTTATCGACTGCCATAATCGCCGGAGGACTGATGGGATTTGGCGCATTGGTAGGAGATGCCGTGAAATCAGGATTCAAACGATGGAAAAACATTCCATCCGGAAAACCGTTTGTGCCATTCGATCAATTGGATTTCATCTTAGGAGGCAGTCTCTTTGCGATTATCGTGATGCCAATAGCATGGGAAATATTTCTGACCGCACTGATTATTACGCCTCTCTTGCATCTACTTGTGAATATTCTGGCATACCATCTAAAACTAAAGAGTGTGTGGTGGTGAGATCATGCTGAGCTGCCGGCTCAATCTCAAATACTTCATGCTGGTATGCATATCGATGCCACTCCCGCTTCATGCATGATTCACTGAATGTCGTCCACCCTGTGTAGAGCAGGTGTCTCAGTGAAAAACATTGTGAAGGGACATGAACTGCATCAATCGTCTTATTCGTGATAAGAGCCTGAAACGCCTCTGTCCGATTTGGCTGTGGTTTTGATGTTGGAATATCAATGTAGAAGCCAAGATCTCGCGGATGATGAGCATCTGAGCCGATTGCGTAAAATGCATGCTCTCCATTTTTCAAAAGCGATTGTGAAAGTTGCACACTGTCACGTAGCTTCTTTTCAACATTGTGCAGCCAAGTCCAAGGCATGTACTCGAAAAACTTTTCCAGAAGAAGGTAGCACCCGTTTTGCATTTCAAAGGCGGGTACTTGTCTCAAAAAATCCAACATGCTTCCTTCGTCAGGAAATAGTCTCTTCAGCGGATTGCCGGGAAGAAACGGATGAGGAACGAACCATTGCAAATCGGAGTTCTGCAAATATGCAAGCATTTCCGATAAATTCATGGCGAATGGTTTGAGTAGCAAAGGATGATCGTCGTACCAGTCGTGTTCTGCGAATGCGATTATCTCAATACCCTTCCCTTCATTGGTAATCAGTTCGACACCTGGATAAATGTGTGTCTGCGCATTTGTAGGCTTCGTCGCAATCAAGCGTCTGTATGCGTCGGGGGCATTTTTGTAGGCGTGTTCAGTACAAATTATCGCATCGAGCCCATTGGCAGTAATTGCACCCCAAATACGTCGAAGTCTTTTTTCGGGATTCTTGGCGTGGAGGTTTGGATGAAAGTGATAATCGGTCTTCATTTGTATGTAGGTGTGCTCATGTAAACTACAAGTATTGTACCTCAATTGACTGTTCAGAGCCAGAAATTGAGTCTGGTACTTTTACAACAAACACCAACAGAACAACAAACATGGGGGGCGCCCAAAAAAACGGAATGTCATATAACGTTTGCGGGTGTGCGAAGTACGGCCATGGTACAATTTGCCGCTTTGCGGCTTACCATGGCCGGATTTGGGCGAATCGGCGCGACTTCCGAATTCAATCAAACGGAGTGCCGATGAGCCGCACACCCGCTGTTGTGCGATGTGGCGGAACTACCCGATAGGGCACAGAAATTTCGATGGCCTTGGATTGTTCTTCACAACAGATCTTTGATCTTTAATCGTTGAACACCAAAAGGTGTCTCATAAATAACAGGCTGTTCACGTTGTTCTTTAGTAAGTGGTGAAGTATCTCCTGTTAGATCACTCATCTTTAATTGTTGAACACCAAATGGTGTCTCATAAATAACAGGCTGTTCCCCCGGTGATTGTGAGAGTCCAGACATGAGTACGAGAGAATTTTCCGTTTTAGGAAGAATTATGTCAAGGATTGGCCATCGAAATTTCTGTTTCTCTGAACGGTTCCGCCATTTCGCACAACGTTTCGGGCTATGCGATGTTTGGCAGGTGTATAATTTTTGCCACACCTGCCAAATATGGGAGAGCTTTGGCGACTTCCGATTAATCTCAAAACGGAGCCAAAGCGAACCGCATAGCCCGTGTTGTACGATGTAAAATGCCATCTTCCTTTTTTCTGCCAGTACGCGATCGTCAATGACATATACGCCACCAGCGTATGTGTCGTTTCATAACCGTCCGCTGGGGGGAAACAACATACAAAACAAAAACACAAACAAGATGACAGTGTCGCCTTTTACGACAGGAGTGCCGACAAACGATAGGCAATAAGAATACTGAGAATTTGGGCGATGCTATAACAGCCCAAGTCAGGTCGCAGTTGTAGCTGTTCGATGCATCAGCGCGCCTTGCAGAAGCGTTGGAGAGTTTCCTCCGTGTACACGGGCTGGATGGTGTGGTGACTGATGCCGAACCGTTCCCCGCAGAGTCGTTCCACTTCTCCGATAATCCGCTCGCAATCGCAGATGTTTTCCACTTTGATCTGCACGTTGCACGTGAGATGGTGCTCCTCCGGCGTGAGGCTCCAGACGTGAATATCGCCGACAGCGATGACACCCTTGACGGCAAGAACCGCCTTCTCAAAAGCATCGTAGGGGAAATCCTCCGGAGCAGACTGCAGGAAGAGTTGTGCGCCTTCCTTGAAAATGCCCCACCCGCTCCTGACCATAAAGAACGCGATCAGGAGCGCGGCGGCGACATCGAAGTATACGACCGTGAAATAGCCGGAGAGGAGCCCGCTCGCGATGAGTGAGGCAGAGCCGATCATGTCATACTTCATACAGGCATACGTTCCGCGAGCGTTCAGACTGCAGCATGCGTCGGCCTTGAGCATGACGGACGAAATGAAATTGACCGCGAGTGAGGCGATGCCGATGAAGAGAACCGTCGTGCCTGCCACTGTTTCCGGCATCAAGAGGATCTTTCCCGCCTGCAAGAGTACGACAAGAGAGGAGAGGAGTAGCAAGCAGCCTTTGACGAATCCCGCAAGCGCATCCATCCTTCCGTAGCCGAACGTGCGCCGCTTATCGGGCACTTGCCGTGTCTTTCGTTCACTGTAGATGCTGAAGACAAGCGCCGCGAGGTCATCGACGTTCATGAGTCCGTCCGCGAGTACCGCCGTGCTGCCCGTCACGACACTCATGGCAAGTTCGGTGACCGCCAGTCCTCCATTGAGGAACAGTGCCAGCAAGAAGTGCCTTTCGCGCGTTTTGGAGGTTTGCAGGCCGCAGTGGTCGATACGTGTATTCATTGGAGGAGGGAAGAATAACAGAAAAAGTTCAGAGTGGGACATTCTTCACCCGATCAGCCGCTTCTTCGATGGCAGCGGAGAGGGCAGGGAGCGTGGCCTCGGTCTTTCTGCCGTCCACGAAGAACGTCGGGGTTCCCGCAACGTCCTGCTCTCTTCCCATGTCCAGATCGTTCATGACGGCTTCTTTCTTGATCCCGGATGCAAGGCAGAGGCTGAAGAGGGCGGTGTCACGCACGCCCGTGTCTGCAGCCCACTGCGGCAACACCTTCCGGCTCAGTTCATCCTGCCGATCATAGGCGAGGTCGATGAACTCCCAGAATCGTCCCTGATCCGCGGCGCACTCCGCTGCCTGTGCGGCATCGAGGGCGTACTCGTGGATGGAAAGAAGGGGGAAGTGAATGAATTCGAAACGGATGCGGTCTCCGTACTGCTGAAGCAGCGGAGCCACGACGACGGACTGCGCCGTCTTGCATGCCGGACACTGGAGATCGGAGTACTCGACCACCGATACGAATGCGTTAGGGTTGCCCATCGGTTTCCGGCTGGACAGCGGAGAAATACCGGTCGTATCCACGCAGGAAGAGAGCGCGACAGACGAAAGAAGAATCATGGAAAGGAAAAAATATTTCAAGAAATAATGGGGGAAATGACTAAGGGAGGAGCGCGTCGATCGCGGACTTGAAGTTTGCAAACGGCTGTGCGCCGGAGATGATGGTATTCTTCTGCGTTTTGACGTTGAGGATGATGTTCCCCGGCGTACCGCTCACGCCTGCTTTGCTTCCCCCATCCATGTCGTCCTTCACATGCTGCGCGTACTTGCCGCTGTCGAGGCAGGACTTGAACTTCGTTTCACTGAGACCGATTTCCTTCGCGAGCACAGGGAGCTGATCGAGGGGGAATCCGGTTCCATTGGAGGTCGTTTTCTCGACGATGCCGTCCGTGAATTTCCAGAAGGCATCGTTGCCGCCGAGTTCATTGGCGCATTCCGTCGCCTCGGCTTCTTTTTGCGCGTTCTGATGGAAGCCCAGAGGATAGTGACGGTACACCCACATAACCTTGTCGCCATATTCCTTCATGATCTGCTGGTAGGTGGGGTGAACGCGTTTGCAGAAGGGGCACTCGAAGTCCGAGTATTCGATGACGGCCACCTGTGCATTCGGATTTCCCCGTATGTGGTCTTTCTCAGGGTCGACGGGGGGGACTTCTTGTGCGACTTGCGGTTCCGCGGGAGGCCGAGGGGCGGCTGGTGCGGCCGCTGATGGTGGAACAGGAGGGGGAGTTCCCGTGTTCGATGGGATGCGAACGTTCACGAGATTTGCGAGGCCGAAGCCGACAATGATGCCGATGAGACCTATCGAAACGGGGAACCAGATGGTGCCTGTAGATGAGGCTCCAGTATCTGCTGATGAGGATTTCCACTGTATGGTCATGAGAGAATTGGGAAGAGAATAGGAAACTGATTTGACAGGGATTCACGTATTTACGCGCACATCCGTGCAGACCGAACATGACGGTCGTACACGAAGTCGCTCTGTGATGAAGATGTTTATTCCCGGAGGACGACCGTACGTATACTCCAGTTCTCCGGACGGTATCCTTCGGCGAAAGATAGCGAGTTTGTGCCCTCTTCTTGTACGAGATCATTCCAACGCGTTACCGCCGGGGGCACCGCATCGATTGAGGTCATGGAAACGAACGCGCCTGCATCACTACCGAGCAAACACGATTCCGTCTGACAGTGATCGGAGGATGGTGTAGAAGCGTCATCAGTCGTGCGGCACACTGATGATGTGGCAGTGCACGAAGTCCGGGTGGGCAGAATGCGCGTCTCAGAGAAGCAACAGAGGCAACTGGCTACGAGCTGGCAGCCGATGAGGAAGGAAACAAATGGACTCATGAAGACGAAGGAAAGTATACAACAGTACTAGGTTTGTTGTTAGTAATCCTACAAAACAACAAACATGGGGGGCGGCGGACGGTTATGATTCGTAGCGTACTGGCATTCAAAAAGATGGCATTTTATTTCGTACAACGTTTGCGGCTGTACGAAGCTGGCTGGCAGTATAATGTGCCGAAGGCGACTGCCAGCCAGTTTGGGTGAGGGGCAGCGACTTCCATTCCAATTCAAAACGGAGCTGCCCCGAACCGTACAGCCGCTGTTATATGATCGTACGGCCTTTTCCTTTTGCCCACCGCAGTGGGACTGCTCGAAAAAAAATCCGATTTTGTTTTTACCGTTTAAGTTGAGGCATCGACGAACGGACTGGGCGACGGGCAGAGGGGTTAGGGGTGAATGACCGGAGCCCATAATACAATGTAACAAATTGCCATAATTGAAGATATCGAAATTAACATGAAAAAATTAAACACAATTTTTTGAAGTAAACCTTTCTCGGAGCTATCTACTTTGTTGTGCGATAAATCAAAAAGTTCATGAAATACACCAACGAAAAAAAATGGTTTTATGATTTCTGGATATAAATGTCCATAATAAAGGACAATCAAGAGCGATAGGGTTACAATAATTTTGCCAACGCTCCACTGACGTAGAAATTCCCAGAATTTTTCAAGGTCGATTTTCATAATTCATAAACAAAGAAAACGAATCAATGCCTATTTCTCATCAACAAAAGCAATCCATTTAAGTGGCAGGAGTTTCTTATCTTCCTCCTCCATTTTATTGTAGTATTCCTGCCATAGTTCGATGAAGTCTTTCAAATCAATAGCCTGAATGTGCAGGGGGGATTTTTGAATTTCTACGATGGCATCTGCCGTGAAACCCGCAGTAGAAACGATGATACCCACTTCGCCATCTTTGCGGAGCAATCCAAGAAGTTCACGAACGATTTGGGGGCCACATTTGTTTGCCTGGTGGTGCTTCACCTGGACCTTAATGCGCGGGGCTTCCGCTCCGAGCGGATCTTTAAAAGCTGTAATGTCCACACCTCCATCTTTTCCTTTGGGTGCAATAAATGGAGTGTAGAATCCCATTGCATGAAGCAGGGCAGCTACTAAATCCTGAAATTCATAGGCGTTGAGATTTCGGACATACTCCTCGATGCCAGCGGTTGCTTCTGATTCGGCTTGTTCAAGTGCTACGCTATATCCACCACCAGACTCTTCCACGTCACATGGTTCCTCCGATTCCTCTGGCTGAGTTACTTTCCACTTCTTGTATTCATCTCTCGCTTTTTCAATCAAATCCATATTTGAAAGGTTTATGGCAGCCTCTCCTTCGGGAGTGAGATACCAGTAGCCCTTTTGTTTTCGAATCCAGCCAGCTTTTACAGCATCGATTGAATAGAAGTGCAGAACAGACCGCCATCGCACGTATCCGCTTTTTTCGTATTGTTCAAGTTCGTGGTCATTAAAATCGATTCGCTTACCAACTTGTTCAAACACTTCACGTGATTTCAGTTCTCCTCCATTTTTCTTCAAAACGATCATTGCCTCCTTGAGATATTGTCCGATTCTTTCATAGGGTATTGCTGGCATAGTTCGTGCGAGTGAGTAGATTGTTACATACTATTGCACCAAATGGTTCATATATCCACAGAAAATAAACGTTGAACAACACACAAAAACACACACATCCCCCTATCAAAAAACTGAGCCCCGCCGCAGCGGGGCGAACTCCTCTTTTCCCCTCATCAACAAAGAAACAAAATCGGATTTTTTTACGAGCAGTAAGGCGTCAGCCGCAAAAGGAAAAGGACGTATGTCATATAACTAGCGATTATACGAACATTCCTAATGTCGAACGCTTGAATTCGAATGGTATGCCGATACATCGGTGTTGCAATGGTTTTAGAAAGGTGTAAGGATGTACACCTATGCAACATCATCTTGAGCGCACAAGGACGGAAATGGTCATGCGAAAGTACAGTCTGCGGACCATCGAAAGTTATCTCTCGGCGCTGGCCGCATACTTCCACCGGAAGTCCGGCGCGGAGGATCGGTTGGATATCGAGAACCTCCGCTCGTACATTCTGGACATGGTGCAGCGCGGGGCCGCTTCGCAGACGGTGCATGTTCATCTCAATGCCATCCAATTCTTCTACAGGGAGATCTGCGGCATCAGCACACGGATCAACATTCCATATCCGAAGAGGGAGGGGCGGTTGCCGGTGGTGCTGTCGCACGAGGAGATCGAACGGATGATGGAAGTGACGCCGAACGCAAAGCACAAGCTGATCATCGCGCTGGCGTACGGTGCCGGTTTGCGCGTCAGCGAAGTGAAGGATCTGGTCATACGGGACATTGATTTCGACCGCGGGTGCATCCACATCAAGAGCGGGAAGGGAGCCAAGGACAGAGTCACATTGTTGCCGGGTCGCCTGATGGATTCTCTGCGGCAATTGTCAGTCCTCAGACAAGGATCCGACCCCGTGTTTGTAAGCGAGCGCGGGGGCAAGCTCACGACGGAAACGCTGCAGAAGGTCGTGCAGCACGCATTGCAAAAAGCAGGAATCATCAAACCTGCCACTTTTCATTCCCTTCGTCACAGCTTTGCAACTCATCTTCTGGAGAATGGGACGGACATCCGGTACGTGCAGGAACTCCTCGGACATGCCAATATCCGGACGACGCAGCGGTATACTCATGTCACGCAGCCTGCGCTTCGCACTATCAAAAGTCCCTTATGAAGATTGTCTTAGCAACGGGAATTTATCCTCCGGATATCGGCGGACCGGCGACGTACGTTCGTGCGTTGGCGGCTGAGTTGCATCAATCAGGTCATGAGGTGACGGTGATCACGTACGGAAAAGCCGATACAAAGAAAACGACGATCTCACAAGATGGTGCATGGGAGATCATTTCCGTCCCATGGAAGGGCAAACCCGTGATCCGATGGTTTCTGTTTGCAAGAGCGCTCAAAAAATTTGCCGCCGATGCGGACATCATTGAAGCATTCTCGTCGGTGAGCGTCGGTGTACCATTGATGCTCGCTCGGCTCCGGAAGCCAAGGAAGGTGTTGCGTCTGGGCGGCGATTTCATCTGGGAGCGTTATACCGCGCGGGGCGGTATGCTCGGTCTGCGTGCATGGTATGAGTCCGGGCCATTTCTCTGGAAGATGCAGAGGCTGCTCCTCGTCTTCCATCACATCATCTTCTCGACGAGGTTTCAGGAGGAGATCTACGAGAAGCATTTCAGGAAGCTGCCGGGGCATTCGGTGATTGAAAATACGTTGCCGTCCCCCTCCCCTGCGCCCCTCCCCCGGGCTCTGCGGAGCAGCCGGGGGAGGGGATGGGGTGGGGGTTTTCGCTTGCTTGTTCTGAGTCGGTTGGTGCGGTTCAAGAATTACCCGTCGCTAATCGCCGCTCTGTCGGAGTTACCCGATGTGACGCTGACGATTGTCGGTGGAGGGCCGGAGGAGGGGAGACTCCGCGCGCAAGTTGCCGCATTGAATTTGCAGGATCGGGTCCGGTTCCTGCCGTCCGTTGCCGGTGAGGAGAAGCAGCGGATATTCGCCGACCATGATCTTCTGGTCATTCCGTCGATTACCGAGATCAGTCCGAATGCCGCGCTGGAGGCGAGGGCTGCGGGATTGCCGGTACTGCTTACCAAGGAGACGGGATTGAGCCCCGAGTTATCCGCCGGAATGATCGTTCGGGAGATTCTCACCCCCGCGCAGATTGCCTCGGCGGTGAAAGAGATCATGGGTGAGTATGATCGATTTGCCGCGACGGCAGCGGAGCCGATGATTGAACGGGGATGGGGAACGGTGGCGGGGGAACATGTGGGATTATTTGATGATCTTCTTTGCCGCGGGGCGGCAGCCCCGCTCTTTGGTGCTAAAAAATTACTCATGATCTCCGGCGACCGGTCCGTTCTCGCTGGCAAGCGCAGCGCCTTCGCGCAGATGCTGGAGGAATTTTCAAAGCACTGGGAGAGGATTGATATCATTTGCCCGAGGCAACAATTAACAGTTAACAATTCACCATTTACTCAATTGCCTGAGAAGGTTCATTTTCATCCATCGTCACGAGGGCTTTGGTATCAGCCGTTCTGGATCAAAAAGAAAGGATCGGAGCTTATCGCTGCACAGCATCACGATGTGATGACCGTGCACGACTACCCGCCGTTCTACAATGGGATCGGTGCGCGGATGCTCAGGAAGATCTGCACAATTCCGGCGGTCATCGAACTTCATCACGTGGTCGGATGGCCGAAGCCGGCGTCAATCACAGAATGGATCGGAAAATGGATGAGTCGGATCTTCCTGCCGTCGCACGTCCGGCACTTCGATGCGGTGCGGATCGTCAGCCGTCCGGTCGGCGACTTGCTCCGATCATGGGACATCGCTTCCGATCGATTGAAACTGGTTCCGTCGTTCTATCTTAATACTGACGTTTTTCGCCCCGATCCTTCCGCTGAAAAGAAATACGATCTCGTCTGTTGCGCACGGCTGGTTGCCAATAAGGGTTTCGGCAAACTGCTGCGGGCACTCAAAGAATTGCCGGAGACAACATTGTTGTTGATCGGCGACGGGCCACTCCGTTCATCACTCGAATCGCGCGCGGTGTCGCTCGGGATTGCCAATCGGGTGACGTCCGCAGGCTGGCTGCCGACGGAACGGGACATCGCTGCGGGGATCAGATCGGCCCGATTGTTCGTGATGCCGTCGAAGAGCGAAGGCGGTCCGCGCGTCGCGCTGGAAGCCATGGCGTGTGGTATTCCTGTTCTGACAACCAGAGTCGGAATTATGCCGGATGTGATTGAAGAGGGCGTAAATGGAGCATTTACGAACGGCACCGAGGAGGATTTGCGGGAGAGGTCGGAGGCATTGCTGTCGGATGCCGCGGCATTGGATGCGATGGGGAAGAAGGCGGTGGGGATCGGCGGGAAGTTCGAGAAGGGGAAGACGATTAGGGAGTATGCGGAATTTTTGCAGAAAGTAAGGTACGTAAGGTAGGTAAAGTACGTAAGGTACGGAATTCTTTTGTTCACAACACTTACCTTACTTACATTACTTACCTTACCTACAATACCTCCCGCATGCGTCTCCTCTTCATCACCCAGAAGCTCCACGGACAGGACGCGTTCGGCGCGCTCTGGATCCGCGAGTTCATCCGGCAGGGGTTCGACGTGGAGGTGATCTGCCTCGAGGGATCCGCGCAGCAGTTTGAATTTCCCGTGCATTCGCTCGGCAAGGAACACGGTGCATCGAAGTTCAAATCAGTTCTCACGTTTGAACGGTTGATCATGACGCTTCCGTACGATCGGGTGTTCATTCACATGGCTCCGGTTTGGTACCTGCTCGGGTGCTGGTGGTGGTTTCTGGTGCATTATCGCTTACCGACGTACCTCTGGTACACGCACTACAAAATGCAGTGGGGAGTCCGGCTCTTCGGCTGGTTCGGCACGCGGTTCTTCTGCGCCACTCCGCAGAGTTTGCCGCAATATTCGTCGTCAAAGAAGAAGACGGTCGTCGGTCACGGCATCGACCTGAGTGTGTGGATGAAGCGGCGGAATCTCGCACAGAATCCCTCTCGATTATTGGTCGTGCATCGCCTGAGCAGATCGAAGCGATTGGAGCTTTCCATCGAAGCACTGACGCATCTGGATCCCAAGTACACCATCGACATCTACGGCATCGAAGCGGAGAAGGAGTACGTCGCGGAACTGCATGCGTTGATTGATCGCTTGGATCTTCGATCGAGAGTGACGTTCCACGGGACGGTTCCGATGACGCGGTTGCCGGAGATCTACGTGCGGCACAGGCTGATCCTCAACATGGCGTCGGAGACGATCGATAAGACGATGCTGGAGGCCATGACGTGCGGCTGCTATCCGGTGACGACGAAGGGCAATGCCGCCGCCATTGGTATTTCCGATGCTCCAGTGGAAGAATCTCCGCAGGCAATTGCCGTATTCATTCAGAAATATGCAGATCAATTGCCGCTGGATGCGGATCAGCATGTGTCCGATGGTATCCGCAGCGATTTTCGAATCGCTGCTACGGGGGAAGGGATGTATCGCATTGTCGAAGAGGGGCACAGTCTGACGGGATTGATCAGGAGGATGGGCGGGTTTATTGAGAAGGGTGTGTGATATGGGGCAGCGACATCCTGCGCTGGCGGGGACATTTCATATCACGACGAATGCGGCAGGGCGCATTCCATGGTGCACGATGCAAGGAGTGCCGGAGATGTTGATCGACAATCTCTGCATGAGCAGGAGTGTCCATGGTGTGCAGTTGCATGCGTTTTGCATTCTTCCCGATCACGTTCACATCATTGTGAGTGTCGGGGAAAAGGGTGTGAGCGGATTCATGCATTCGTTCAAGAAGAACAGTTCAAGGGATGTTTCCTCCTTTCTGTGCCGCAGCGATTTTCGAATCGCTGCTGCGGGGAATAAGGATGATCGAATCGCTGCTCCGGGGAACAATGATGTTAGAATCGTTGCCAGTGAGAATAATGATGTACGAAGTAACCCGTCACTGACTCTGCGGCTGTCATCACAGTGCGCCCTCACCTCCCATCCTCCTCTCCACTCTCCCTGCAGACATTCAGTCCATTGTGGATGCAATCGA
This sequence comes from Candidatus Peribacteraceae bacterium, assembly GCA_028711345.1. Lineage (GTDB taxonomy): Bacteria > Patescibacteriota > Gracilibacteria > Peribacterales > Peribacteraceae > CAINWJ01. The sequence goes on along the minus strand of JAQTSK010000007.1, from coordinate 37,050 downwards.
AACTTTACTCTTGAAAGCGTGAAGAGGAGGTGACGTTCTGCGGAGCCAGCTTTCGAGAGTGCTCATCAGCTCATCTCGCGAGAACGGAAGAATGTCATTGAAGCAGAAGCGGCTCTCCTTCTTCACGCTCCATCGAAAGAAATCATGCCATCGCTATTGTCTTTGCATCATCAAAGAGGCGGGGAGAAGGAGCGGGAGGATGAGGGCGGGCGGAGGGCAAGCCATCTCCGGATCAGAGTCAGTGACGGGTTACTGTACGAATCGTTGCCGCACGACGAAATGATCCCCGAATCACCGCCTCTATCCGCAGCGGCGGTTCGAAAACCGCCGCGAGCAAGCAGTCGGATCATCGGATTCGATGGCAGAAAGGCTACCACGATGAGCTTATCCGTGACGGCACGCAACGATCCGCCGCTCTCTCCTACGTTCACGGCAATGCCGTCAAACACGGATGGGCGACGGAGATTCCCGACTGGCCGTGGACATCGCTCCACTACCAAGACCGCCTCGATCCGATGGAGGTGTGGCTGGATTGATTCCGATGGAATGTACTGCGTCATCGAAGATGAGGCACAGCCCGAAAGGGCTCAGTAAAAAATGATACTATTCTCATGCATAAAATTCAGTATTGCTTTTCTTGAACGTATTATATTTTTTCTCGTTCTCTCAGGAATTGTTTTCGTTGATGAACGGCTAATTTCTCCTCACCAGACGCATCTTCTGCACAATCTGGACATTCCACTGTTTCACCGAATTGAGTGTTGTTATCGGCATGGATTTCTGCGGGCGCACCTCCTTTGGTTCCCTGTTCTGCAAGAATTCTCCACAGGCATTGTCTCGAAGTAAAAGGACAATCCGGATGTGGCAGCTCTCCCGCTTTATCGAAACGAGCAAATACTATTTCCGTAGGGGGAGCCACAATGCCTGCTACTAGCACATCAGCCCAGCCTTTTCCGTTGGGCGGCACTTGGTATGGATCGATTTTAGTTCCTGTTCCGGGAAAGTCAGGTTTGAAAGGTAACATTGACACATTTATACCTACTTAACAATATATGTCAAATATTTGATCACCTCCTCCACCATCTCCGTATTCATCTCCGCAAACATCGGCAGTGACAGGAGCTCGTCCGCCATGCGTTCCGCGACCGGGAAATCACCTTTTTGCCATTTCCCCGCATAGGCTTCCTGCAGGTGGATGGGGATGGGGTAGTGAATGCCGGTGGCAATGCCTTTGTCTTTGAGTTGTTGCTGGACCGCGTCACGGTTCGGTACGCGGATGGCGAAGAGGTGATAGTTGTGGACGCGATCGGCGTGCGTTTTGAAGAGTTTGATTTTGGGATGATTACCAAGGAGTTTCCGGTAGAGATCGGCGTGCGCACGGCGCTTCGTGTTCCACGCTTCCAGATGCGGGAGCTTTGTTCCGAGAACCGCGCCCTGAATGCCGTCCAGACGGTCGTTCTTGCCGATGACCGAGTGCTTGTACTTCTCGCGCATGCCGTGGTCGCGGAGCATGCGGATCTTCAGGGCAACCGACTCGTCATTGGTTGTGACACCACCACCCTCGCCGTACGCGCCGAGGTTCTTGCCGGGGTAGAAGCTGAAGGCGCCGCAGTGGCCGATCGATCCCGCACGCTTGCCTTTGTACCCGCTGCCGTGCGCCTGACAGGCATCCTCGATGACGATCAGATTGTGTTGAGCCGCAATCGCATTGATGGCATCCATATCCGCGCACTGACCGTAGAGGTGAACCGGAATGATCGCCTTGGTCTTTTTGGTGATTGCAACTTCGATCTTCGTGACATCGATCAAGGCATCGTCTTCGTTGCAGTCGACGAGGATCGGCGTTGCGCCGGCAAGTGAAATCGCTTCAGCGCTTGCGAAAAACGAGTTGGCGACGGTGATCACCTCTTCGCCTGCACCGATGTCATATGCGCGCATCGCCAGTTCCAGCGCTGCGGTGCCGTCACTCACGCCGATACAGTATTTCGTGCCGCAGTACGCGGCGAAATCACGTTCGAATTTCTCCACGGCGGGACCGAGGGCGAACGCACACGAGTCGATGACGGCTTGGATCGCCGGATCGATTTCTGACTTGATCGATCGATACTGAGCTTTGAGGTCGAGGAAGGGGACGGGCATGAAAAGAATGTAGAATGTAGAATGTAAAATGTAAAATGAAAGAAGACTTCCCGTCCCAATCCAGTTTCATGAACAGTATTGAATCGCACCGCATCCCCGTGAGCACAGTTCTGCTCACCAAGAACGTCATGAAGACGCTTCCGGCGTATCTGGCATCCATGCAGGAGATCGATGACATCATCGTGCTGGACGGCGGGTCGACCGACGGGACAGCGGAGTTTCTGTCGCAGCAGCCCAATTGCCGCGTGTTTCCGCAGCCGAAAGAGTATTTGGATGAGCAGGGTTATATCATTGATTTTTCCGGCGTAAGGAATGCCGGTTACGCTTTGGCCCGTCATCGGTGGATTCTCTGCGTCGATGCGGATGAGTCGATCAGTCCGGCATTACTGAACGATGTGCGCGAGATCGCCGTGCACGGGAAACCGGGTGTGTACTACGTGAAGCGGATCTTCACGCTCGGCGGGAAACCGATCGTCAGTCTGAACGTCACCGATCACATCCGGCTGTTTCATCTTTCCTGCGTACGCGGGTGCGTGAAGCCGGTGCATGAACGTCTGGACGTCATCGCAGGCAGTGTTGTCGGCAGGATCGATGATGTCGTGTACGTTCCCCTCCATCCCGTGGCGTTCTCCCGTCCCCGTTCGGACAGATACCTGGCCATCGAAGTGAGGGTACTCGGGACGATTCGCTTCGGCCGGTGGTTCCGGTGGATTCTCCTCCGCAACATCAGGTCGATTGTCCGTCGGTGTCTTGTCATTGTTCTCGTGCGGCTCATACCCAAGCGCGGCCCGCGGATGCCGCTTGCAATCGAGTACGAGCAGATGCGATACCTGTGGCTGCTGATGTGGAAGACGAGGCCATGGCAGAGAAGCGATCAGCGATCAGCGATCAGCGATCAGCACGATTGAAGGGTGCTTAGCTCAGAGTACTCCGATCACCTTCGCCGGCGAGCCTGCAACAATGGTGTCATCCTGCACATTTTCTTTCACGACGCTGCCTGCCCCGATGACGCATCTGGATCCGATCGTCACTCCGGGGAGGATCATCGCCCCCGCGCCGATCCACACGTCGTTGCCGATGACGATGGGAGCGGCGACGATCGGGAATCGCTTCTGCAGGATGGGTGACGTATTCGGTCCCGAGTCGGTGAAGAGCATCGCTCCGTGCGCGATGGTGACCCGTGAGCCCATCGTCAGTCCGGCGACACCGTTGACGTAGCAGTGCGTGCCGATGAAGAAGTCATCACCGATGGTCACCGGCTTGTCCGGTCCCCCGAAGAGGATGGTGAAGTCGCGGATCTTGCCGTTCTTTCCCGCTCGCAAACCATTTACCGACGCATTGCGGATGTCGACGTGGTCGCCGTGCTGCGTGTCTTTAATGGTGAGTTCCATGGGGGGCATTGGGGACGCCGCACCATTCGCGTTCGGTGGCCAGAACACTTCCGGCGATGTACTCGCGGTGCGCGGGTTCGAGGCGCTGGTGGACGGGCAGGATGATAGCACCGTTCTTCCAGTAGTTGCCGCACTCGGTGCCGAATCGTCGCACGAAGGCACTCGTTTCTTCCATCGTTTTTTCATCAGTCATCTTCAGGACGAAGGCCCCGGGATTCACGGTATCCGTGAGCGGGAAGTATGTCCGGTCGGGTCCGAAGATGCTCTCGTACCACTGGTACGTTTCACGTCGTCCGGCTTTGCTCTCAGTCATCGTTTTGATCCACGGCGCGAGCATTCTGAGCGTGTATTCTTCTTTGCCTTTGTCGCTGCACCCGTACCCTTTCCAGAGTTCTTCATGTGTGAAATTCCTGCCGACAATGATTCCCCCGAATTGCACGGGGAATGCTTTGGTAAAGGAATAGAGGACGTAATCGCCGGTGACGCCGGTGCCGGCGGTTCCGAGACTGTAGGCGCAGTCTTCGATGAGCGGGATCTTGCGCTCGTCAGCGATCTTCCGTAGTTCTTTGAGCTTCGGATGCGGGAAGCCGAACTCGTGGACTAGGACGATGGCAGAAGTGTCTTGGGTCAGCGTCCGGCTTACCTTGCACGTTTGCTCGATTGCAGAGCTTACGCAGGATGAAACGTACTGTGTGTCTGTCGTCGTCGTCACCCAGACGTTGTTTTTATCTTTGATGACACCGTCGTTCTTCAGTGCTTTCACAATCGTGAAGAGGCCGTACATCGCGCGCGGGAAAAACGTCCACGGCTTTCCGCCGGCCAGCGCGTCGATCGCCTTTCTGCTGATCGCTTCCGCATCATCGGGGAGCGGTTCGCCCATTGCCGCGGTGTCGAACGGTGTGAGCATCAGTGACGGCTTCAGCTCCGGCGGTTGCATGATCATGGGATAGGGCTGGGTCCGCCAGCCGGAGAAGAACGTTTGCAGTGACGCGCGGTACGACGTGCCGATGTCGAGAACGCGGAAACGTGATCCGGTGAACTCCTCGACGACGGTCCAGATCAGGAGGCTTGGGAGGTTGATCTTCTTGGCCTCCGGCACGCTGGCGTGACAGAGCATGAAGAGCTTGTTGCCCACTTCCACGACGAGAATCGCCGCGATCACTTTGTTGTCGAGTTCGCCGAGGTACAGGTGATATCGGTCGGTGAGCTGGGCCGGTATGTCGTCGGGATTCAGGCAGAAATGCACGAACTTCTCGACGTTCGCTTTTGTGTTTGCCACTTTTTTCACCGTTGCCTTGCTCTGCTGGGCCTTGCGGATCGCCGTCCGCATCCGACCATCGATCTCATTCCACGCCTTCGCCTTATCATCGAGGCGCAGGAAGCTTCCTTCGATTGCGAAGTCTTTGCTGACGTAGGGACGGTAGGGAGGCATTGAGCGAAAAGCGGGTAGTAAGTAGCGCAGGGCTGCTGCCCCGCAGAGATAATCACAATTTTACGGTCGCTCCGGTTCGCAGCGATTCATCGGCTTTTTCCAGAATCGTGAGGACAGCAAGACCGTCTTCACCACTGACAATCGGTTTGCCGTTCTCTCTGATGCACTGAAGCACGTGTGCGGCTTCCAATCCGAGTGTTTCCTTCGGCGGCAGGGCGGGGATGAGAACATCGCCGGAACGGTAGGTCGGGAGCATGGGGTTGGGCTTGTTGGTGTCATGTACCACGCCTTTGTCGTAGAGACGCACCTTCTCACTCGGTTCGGTATCGTCGTACGTCACCATCGCTTTTGTCCCTGCCAGAATGGTGTGGCGGATCTTCACCGGCGAGAGCCAGCTGACGGAAATGTGCGCCATGAAACCGTCGTCAAACGTCATGTGGAGATGCCCGACCTCGACTTGTTTCCCGTAGTACTGCGTTCCGTGCGCGCAGAGTTCTTTCACTTTCGTCAGATCCTTGACCGTGCTCAGGATCGTCAGGTCGTGGATGGCGAGGTCGAAGAGGACGTTGGTATCCGGCTGGATGATGCCGAGGTTGATGCGTGTGGAGTCGAAGTAGAGGAGATCGCCCAGCGCCCCCTCTTTCGCATAGGTGCGCATCTTTGCAACCGACGGCGCGAATGCGAACGTATGATCGATGAAGATGAATTTCTTCATTGACGCGGCGATCGCATTGAGTTCTTTGGCTTCGGCGGTCGAGGCGCACATCGGCTTTTCGATGAATACATGCTTTCCGGCTTCCAATGCGGCTTTGGCGAGAGGGAAGTGGGACTTGGTCGGGGTTGCGATCAAGACGAGTTCGACAGCTGAATCGGCAAAGATTTGCGCGGCATCCTTCGTGAACGTCACAGCCGGATAGTGCGCCTTGGCTTTGGCGATATTCTCATCCCTGAGATCACAGGCGTACTTCAGATGGCATAGGGATTGTGCGCCGAAGTTTCGCAGGAGGTTGGGGCCCCAGTAGCCGAGGCCGATGAGGGCGGTAGTGACGGGTTGCATGGTGGAATTGTAGCGGGAGATCGTGAACGGGTGAATCACCCGCTTGGCGGCTGCAGATCGTTCATTTGCTCGTAGCGCACTTTACAGCGCCATGCAGGATGATCGGGCACTCTGCAATCGCGCGTCGACATCACCGGTTTTCAGATCATTGAGACGCCAGAGGCTCCACCCGTCACCGCGCTCCCGCACAGAGAAGAGCTTCGAATCGATGCGCCAGTCCGGGTGCAAGATCTCATCCCACAGAAGCGCCGTCACACCGTAATGCTGTAAAGACGCAGCCGGATCCTTCCGCACTGTGCAGCAGGCGAGACGCGCGGTTGCGGCATTCTCGCGGAACGCCTCGGAAATCTGCGTCTGACCGACACGGCTGAGTTCCCGAAGCTGCTCCGGCACTTCTTCGCCACTGACCGGTGGATCGGACGGAAGCTCGGAAAGGCAGAAGCGCTCCGCGTACTCCGATGTCGGCAGGAGCAGGTGCCGGATATACTCGACGAAGACAACGTCATCATCCGTGTGCGCTGCGACGTGCAGCGCCGTCTCCTTGTCCGTCAGAATGACGTCTTTCGCACCGTCCGAGCGCAGCACCGTCATGGCGGATGCAAGATGCTGGAAAGAGTAATTCGACACCTGCGTACGGAAGAACGACAGACTCCAGCCCCGTTCCATGGCGAGCGGGGCGTTGAAGATGAGTCCCGCCGCCACGATGATCCATCCGGACCATGATACCGTGCGCCGATGCGACCACGCCCACGCCATGAGCACGACGGTCGCAAAGGAGATGAACGGGACAAAGTGCGTCGAGAAACTGATGACTCTCCCGTGGATGAGTTGTTGATTGAGTACGAGCGCGGGTGCCGATGCAAGGGCAAGCAGCGGACCGAGGTGTTTCTGATCTGCGTACCGGTACGCAGTGACGATACCGCTCACGGCAAGGACAACCGTGACGATGCTGCGCGGCCATGATTCGATCTCCCGCGTCAGGAGGAGGGCGCTCCGACGGGCTGTCTCCGCGAAGAACGGAGACTGGAGATTTCCCAGAGTCTGGACGATGTACGGCAGCGCGAGTAAAAAAAATGCCCCCCAGAGAACGGGGAGCGTCCTTCGATAGACAGATCCGTTCGTTCCTCGGGTGCAACGCGGCAGCACGGTACACAGTGTCAGGCATCCCAAGACCGTTGCGAGGAAGGTCCAATTCCAGAAGTAGACCTGCGTCATCATTCCTGTCCATGCACCGGCCGCGACGGCGGTGGAGAACCGCGGAGATTGCCACCAGCGTACCAGCAGCCAGAGGCCGATGAGGAAGCACGGGAAACTCCACGATTGATGGACATACCGGTGCACTGCGAGAATATTGAGCCAGAAGAATCCGGCGGCGGCGACCATCGCCACAATGCGGGACGAACCTGTCTTGCGCAGGACGATGTACCCGAGCGGTAACCACAAGGGAAACACCACCAGCGTGACGATGCGGACGACATCCCCGCCCGTCAGATGCGTCCAACCGAAGAGCCATCCCGCAACGATCTCCAGTCCGACGGGCTGTACCCCGGATACGTTGCCGAGTGAAAATATGCCGTTGCTCACATCGCCGCCCAGCAACGCTTCCTGAACGTGCAGGGCGTAGTACAGGTGGTCGGCGGACAAGTACGGCAGCAAACCACGGTAGGCCGGATCGAACAGCGGCAATGCCACCGCCCACGTCACGAACACCGAAGCGATGACGTAGAGCAGAATGAAGAGCGCACACCCGTCGCCGCAGTATCGTTGCAATCGTACAAACACGGACAGAATTGTAAACGAAGGATACCCAAACGACCAACGATGACGTTCGGGATCGGATCACCATTCAGATTTCTCCCGTCTATTGTTCGATGGTGATCATTGCCCGTTGCCTTCTTGCTTTTGTACGCCTTGGTTCATTGTCCTGAAACATGCCCGACACAACACCAGCCGTTATGTATTGATGACCGACTCAATCGCTTCTTTCACCGTCCTCTTCATTATTTCCTCATTGAACAATGACCATGCTTTCTCGTACGCCGCCGCGGCCACGGCATTGCGCAGCGCCGGATCGAGGAGCTTCTCGAGTCCATCGGCATACTGCTGCGGCGTGGCGCAGAGGAGCACTTCTTTTCCGTCCACGAACGGGTACCCGGCGGTTTTCGTCGTGAGGAGCGGGAGGGAGCGGCACAGCGGTTCGAAGACTTTCTGCTGCATGCCCTGTCCGGAGATCCACGGGCACACCGCCGCGTCCATCGTCCGGAGGAAACCGCTCAAGTCCGGGACGTATCCGACGAGGCGCAGGTCGTCTGAAAGATACCTCTTCCATTCCTCACGGAATTTTCCGCCCGTCAGGTGGAAGCGGATGTGCCCGGGGAGCCGACGACGGACTTCAGGGAGGATTTCTTTCAGCAGGAAGAGGAGCGCATCGCGGTTGTGACCGACGTTGTAGGACGCGCTCAGAAATACGACATCGAGCCGGTCTTTTGCCGAGTGGCTGCGTCGTTCGAAGCATTGACTCAATCCTCGCAGGGGCAGAACACCGGTGTGCGTCGCGCCGAGCGATCGGTACCACCGCTCCTCGTCCGGAGTGATGGCAAGAACGAGGTCTGCATTGCGTGCGACGATGCGTTCTCCCGTTTTCTTCGGGAGAGCCTTGAGTCGAGCCATCAGAGAACCTCCGTGCTCATCGATGCAGTGCTGCGGTTCATTGAGGGAGGATTTCACGATGATGGGAATTCCTTCCGATTTGAGGATCCGGAGGAGCGGCCAGTGAGTGCAGTACTCCATCCAGATCAGGTCGGGTCGTTGAGACAGGATCAGGAACCGGAGTGCGGAGAGGTACTGAGCATCGAGGTACTCCAGCGCCGCACCGTCTAGGAGCGCGGGATGCCGGAGGATCGCCGGGATATTCCCTGCGATGAGTTTCCACGGAGATGCGGTATGCGGGATGAGGGTGATAGGGATGCCTTCTGTGGCGAAGATTCGCTCGATCTGTTCCTTCGACTGGAAGGGGAGGGTGCGCGCAAGCACGTGGATGTCATATCCCATTGACCGCATCTGCTTGAGACCGGAGAACCTGTCCTGCTGACAGGCTCCGGTCAGGGGGTAGGGTGCCCAGGGGGTGAGGACGAGGATGCGCATCAGGGTGGTATCGGCAGATCGGACTCCAAGGAGCAATGGAAGCGGATGCGGGTTCAGTCGCCGAATTTCAAATGTTTACCCCCAGCGTCCGACAATCCGCTTCCATCATGATCGTTGCGAGTTCTTCGAGCGTCGTCTTCGGCGTCCATCCGAGCTTCTCCTTGGCTTTCGACGGATCACCGAGCAGTATATCCACTTCCGCCGGACGACGGTAACGCGGATCGAGTGCGACGATTGTGCGGCCTTTGGCATCTCTGTACGTTTCCTCAGCACCCGTCCCCTGTTTCGTCCATTTGATGCCTGCACGTTTCAGGCACAGCTCCAGAAATTCGCGTACCGATTGTTCTCTCCCTGTCGCCAGCACGTAGTCGTCGGGTGCGGATTGTTGGAGCATTCTCCACATTCCCTCCACGAACTCCGGTGCATACCCCCAGTCGCGCTTCGATTCCAAATTTCCGAGGAACAGGCATTCCTGCGTGCCCTTGAGGATCCGTGCGAGACTCAGGGTGATCTTGCGTGTCACGAAGTTTTCGCCGCGACGCGGGGATTCGTGATTGAAGAGGATGCCGTTCACCGCGAACATGCCGTAACTCTCGCGGTAGTTGCGGGCGAGGAAGAAACCGTAGGCTTTGGCACACGCGTACGGACTGCGCGGATAGAACGGGGTTTCTTCATTCTGGGGCACCGTGAATGCTTTGCCGTAGAGTTCGCTCGAACTCGCCTGATAGAAACGTGCCGGAAGATCCAGCGAACGAACCGCTTCGAGCAGTCTTGTGGTGCCGAGCCCCGTGATGTCCCCGGTACTCTCCGGAATGTCGAAGCTGATTCCGACATGACTCTGTGCACCGAGATTGTAGATCTCATCCGGTTTCACGGTCGCGAGAATGCGGAGCAGGGAGTTCGAGTCGCTCAAATCCCCGTAATGCAGTTCGAGCGGGAATTTTGTCGTGTGAGCATCGATGAAAAGGTGCTCGATGCGTCCGCGGTTGAACGTTGATGCGCGGCGCACCAACCCGTGGACTTCGTACCCTTTTTGCAGCAGCAGCTCGGCCAGATAAGAACCGTCCTGGCCGGTGATGCCGGTGATGAGCGCGCGCTTCATATATGAGAGGAAACAGAAGAAGTAGAGGAATCAAAGGAGCCGGAAGAATCCAAGGGACAGTGTAGCAGCACGGTCGTCAGAGTAGAGAGCAGATGAGTGATACTTCGTCATCGGTGAGGTCGGGATTGTTGGGGGCGTACATGCCGCATTCATGGATGGTGCGAGCCCCCGGGCAGACGGCTTCAGGCAAGCCGTACTTCTTCCAGAAGGGATGCAGTGTGATGTCGCCGGCGATCATGGGACGTATCTCCACTCCTTCCCGCGTGAAGCGCTCCATGGTCTCCCGCAGAATGTTCGCCGTCCTCGCGACCAACGGCATCGCGAAACCGGAGACGCGTTCGATGTGTCCGCAGTTCAGCGGATGATAGCGGTCGGGGAGTGTCGTCATCGCTTCCCTGAACCGACGGAAATTCCGCTCCCGCTTTTCGATGGTCGCATCCAGTAGAGGGAGCTGCGTATTACCGAGAAATCCGGTGATTTCGGTAGGCCGGATGTTGTACGCCAAGTCGTAAAATGTGTACCGGGCATGGAACTCATCAATGCCATGCTCTTTTCGCAGCGCAATCTGTCGCTTGGCAGGAAGGTTTCTATCCCAGCCGTGTGCACGAACTGTCGTTACCATTGCCGCCAGTTCAGGATCGTCCGTGCAGATCATGCCTCCTTCAATGGTCGAGAGGTGATGGCCGACGAAGAATGAGAAGGTCGATGCTACGCCGAAGTTGCCGAGCAGCGTCCCTCCGATGCGCGTGCCGAGGGATTCGCAGTTGTCTTCCAGCAGCAGGATGTCGTGAGTTCGGCAGAGCTCCGCAATTGCCGGGATGTCGCCGCAGAGCCCCAGTGCATTGGTGATGAACAATGCTTTGATGGATCCGATGTGTTCATAGAGAGCGGATGAGGTCATATTGAGATGATCGACCGAACAGTCGATGGCGACCGGCTGCAGACCAAGCTGGATGAGCGGCATGACGTTCGTCGCCCACGTCACGGCCGATACGCCGACGCGATCTCCTCTCCGCAGTCGTCCGAGATTCAGGAGAGCCTGAATGAGTCCGATGTTTGCGGCACTGCCGTTATTTACGAGGATTGCGTGGGAACGCCCTTGAAATGCGGCAAAGGATTTTTCGAACGCAGCGCACTGTTCTCCCATGCTGAGTCGGGGAGCGTTCCGGACGAATGTTGCGAGTGCTTCGCGCGTACGGGTTTCATCGAAGAACGTCGAACGCATCAGTGGAATGGCGGGTGGGGACATGGAAGGATCATAGCATCGAGAGACGGTTGCGAGTATGCGGCTACATGGTTAAGGGATAACACCGGATTCCGTCTGTGTAACCATTTAGCCATTTAACAATTTAACACGACAGCTTGGAGTGTATGATCCATCCCATTTTTCTCCTGCTACACTTTCTCCCATGCGCATCGCGTACTGCACCAATGTCCGGCTGCCCAGCGAACGTGCCCACGGGCATCAGGTCGCTGAGGTGACGAACGCACTGGCAACGCTTGGTCATGAAGTCACGATTCTCGCACCGTTACGCAGGAATGTCGTCGGTGCGGATTTCTGGACGTACGAGGGAGTCTTGAAAACGTTGAAGCTCCAGTACATCGGCAGATTCGATCCCATCGCATCCCCGTTTCTACCCGGTGTCCTCGGTCTCCGGTGGATGAATGCGGTCATGCGCCGCGGAATCCGCAGATTGCTCCTGTCCGCTTCCTTTGATCTTGCATACACGCGGAGTCCGTCGTTGCTATCGACCATGATCGATACGGGGGTTCCGACGATTCTGGAGTTGCACCAGCTGCCTCGTTTCGGCCGCTCCGCATTCACCGCACTCTGCAATCGTTGCGCACTGGTCGTTCCTCTGACACAGGCGATGGCGGGGGCGCTCCGTGCATGGGGAGTGGAACCGGCGAAGATCATGGTGGAGGGTGATGCGGTGAACCTCAGGAAGTATGCGTCGCTCCCATCCAAGGATATCGCGAGGCAGTCATTCAATCTCCGGACCGACAGGACGGTGGTGGGGTACGTCGGGAGGCTCAAAACCCTCGGAATGGAGAAAGGGGTGGAGACGATGCTTCGCTCCATCGCGAAAGACAAGCGCTTCTTCGCGTTCATCGTCGGGGGTCCGGATACGGATTGTCGTCAGTACAGATCGCTCGCGTCCTCTCTCGGCTTGGGCGATCACGATGTCCGGTTCACCGGCGAAATTCCCGCATCGCAGGTGCCCTCCGCGCTGGTGGCCTGCGACATCCTCGCCATGCCGTTTCCGGATCTGCCCCACTACCGGCTGCACATGTCGCCGCTCAAGATGTTCGAGTACATGGCGAGCGGTCGTCCGATCGTCACATCGGATCTTCCGACCATTCGGGATGTTCTTTCCGAAGAGACCGCTGTCTTCTGCAAGCCGGGTGATACGGACAGTGTCAATCAAGCACTCGCGTGGATCGTTGATCATCCGGAGGAAACTGCGGCACGCGCAGCGAGGGCCCGATCATTGGTGGAGAGATATACGTGGGAGGAGAGGATGAAAAGAATCGTTGAGAGGATGAGAGGAAAAAGAGGATGAGAGGATGAGAAGAAGTGCTCCTCTCATCCTCTCCTCTTCTCAATCCTCTCCTCGTCCCTCTACACTCATCCCATGCGCATCGCCTACTGCACCACCCTCCGATTGCCCAGCGATCGCGCACGGTCGTATCAGGTGGCGAAAGTGGCGGAGGCCCTGCAGGAGAACGGTCACAGCGTGCACATTTTCACGCCGTGGGCGGACGACGGTGAGACCGTTACGTCGGTCTACGGGCTCTCCACTCCGCTGTCCATCGAGCGCCTCGGCATGAGGAAGCCGGGCGGCGCCGACGCATTCTTCCGTCTGTTCCGTGGGATGCTGACCATCGGGGCTTTCCGCCGCGCGCTCAAACGGACGCTGACGGATCGCAGGAACGCTTTCGATCTCATTTACACGAATACCCCCGAACTCCTGCCGGAATTGGGACGCATCGGTCTGCCCGTCATTCTGGAATTGCGTCACATGCCGAAACGTCTTTCGGCGCGATTCATCACATCACTGAAACGATGCAGACTGGTCGTCGTCCTCACGTCAGCCCTCCGGCAGGCGCTGGTGGACGGGGGACTCGTCGATATCCCCGTCATCGTCGAGAGTGACGGCGTCGATTTGCAGGATTTCGAGACGACCGCGCCCATCGATCAGACCCGTGCGTCACTCGGGGTTCGAAGCGGCGTTCCGCTGCTGACGTTCGTCGGCACGCTGATGGTGGAGGGGCATTCGCGGGGCATACCGGAGATGCTGGTGGCATTGGACATTCTCCGGAAGCGCGGTCTTGCGTTCCGTTCCGTGATCGCCGGAGGGCCGCCAGATGTTGCAGAACGATTGAACGCGACAGTTCCGGACGGACTCACGCCGATGCTCACGTTCCTCGGGCTCATCAGCCGTCTGCAGGTGCCCTCCCTTCTCGCCGCTTCCGATGTTCTTCTCTTTCCGGCTCCGGACTCCGATCATCCGTTCTTCCTGCAGTCGTTCTCCCCGCTCCAGCTCTTCGAGTATCTCGCCAGCGGACGTCCGTCGCTCGTCCCCGATCTCCCGCCGCTTCGGGATATCGCCGATGAGTCGCTCGTCACGTTCTATCCTTCGGGAAGCAGCGAAGGATTGGCAAAAGCGATCCGTCTCGTTCTGGATGATCCTGAGGGAGCGCGCAAGAAAGCAGGTCTCGCCAGAGCACACATCGCGCAGTTCTCGTGGCAGAGGAGGATGGAGAGGGTGGTGGGGGCGATGGGAGGATAAGAGGATGAGAGGAAAAAGAGGATGAGAAGAAGTGTTCCTCTCATCCTCTCCTCTTCTCAATCCTCTCCTCCTCTGTTTGTTCCTCTTTTAACATCCTCCTACACTGTTTCAGTCATGCTCACGATTCTCTCTTCCGCTTCCGCCCGTCCGAACTTCGTGAAGCTCGCGGCGGTGCATCATGCCATCGCAGCGAGGGAGGATATGAGGCATCTGATCGTACACACCGGCCAGCATTACGATCCGCTCTTTTCCGATGTGTTTTTTCAGGAGCTCAACATTCCCGCACCGACCCGGAACCTCGGCATCAAAGGCGGGTTCGACCGTGAGACGGTGATCGATCTCACTGCGTGTGCCATGACGTCCGTTCTTGAGGAATTGCAGCCGGATATCGTTCTGGTCTACGGCGATGTCAACGGCGCCGTCGGCGCAGCCAGAGCCGCGAGGACAATCGGCATCACACTTGGTCACGTGGAGGCCGGACTTCGCTCATTCGATACGTCGATGCCCGAAGAGCTCAATCGTATTGAAATTGATCAACTGTCGGATGTTCTCTTCGTCAGTGAGGAATCCGGCATGCGGAACATGAAGAATGAACAGTTAAGAGGAACGGCTCATCTGGTCGGTAATACCATGATCGACACGCTCGTGCGGATGCAGCCGGCCATCGATCGGGCCGCGGTGCCGCCGCATCTTCCCCGCAGGTTCGCCATCGCCACGCTCCACCGACCGAGCAACGTCGACCGTCCCGAGGATCTGGAGCGGAATCTCCGGTTCATCGCCGAGGTATCAACACGCTGCCCCGTCGTCCTTCCCCTGCATCGCCGCACGCAGCAGAACATCCGCCGGTTCGATCTCAGCGCGTGTCTCGTGCCATCCGTCACGGTGATCGATCCCCTCGGATACATTGAATTCCTCGCCCTCATCAAGCGTGCAAGCTTCATCCTCACCGATTCCGGCGGCATGCAGGAGGAGGCGACGTTCCTCCGCAAGAAATGTTTCACACTCCGGCTGAACACCGAACGGCCGTCAACGATTGAAAGCGGGAGCAATACGCTCATCGATCTGACGAAGGGAACGGATCGAACGACCGTTCTGGATTTTGCCGCGGCTTCCGGTGATCCGGCGGTGATCGTCCCGCCGCTCTGGGACGGGAAAGCGGGGGAGCGTATACTCGCCGCACTCTCCTGTTGACGATGATCAAACAAGCAAACGTCCTCATCACCGGCGGTCTCGGCGCCATCGGGTCCGCGCTCTGCCGCCGCCTCTTGACGTCGAAGGTGGAGAGGCTCGTCATTATCGATGACTGCAGTTCCGGTGATCCGCGGCTCTCCCGTGATGTGCTGGATGATCCGCGGGTGACGCTGGTGCGGGGGTCCGTGACGGATGAGGCGGCGCTTGAGCGCGCATTCGCCGTTGCGCCCCGGATCGTCTTCCATCTGGCCGCGCACTTCGCGAACCAGAATTCCGTCGATCATCCCGTGATCGATTGCGAAGTGAACAGCATCGGCACCATCAGGATGTTGGAACACGCGAGGCGCGCACGCGTTTCGAAGTTCGTCTTCGCATCCTCATCCTGCGTCTACGGCAGCGCCGATTCATTCGCGGTCGACACGCGTGACTTCCGGCTGGATACTCCCTATGCCATTAACAAGCTTCACGGCGAGTATTTAGTCCGGTTCTACCACGAGTACTTCGGCATGGATACGACCATCCTCCGATACTTCAATTCGTTCGGCCCCGGCGAACTGCCCGGTCTCTACCGCAATGTCGTCCCCAATTTCTTCGCGCTTGCCATGCGCGGCGAACCTCTCCCCATCACCGGCGATCCGAACGCAGGAAGGGACTTCACGTTCGTCGGCAATACCGTCGAAGCGACGCTTCTTGCCGCAGAGAAGCCGATCAGTGCAGGCAGAACGTACAATGTCGGCACCGGCATGCACGTCACGGTCGGCGAGCTTGCGGAGCACATCAACAACATCGCCGGCAACACTGCGGGGACGATCCTCAAGCCCGGACGTCAGTGGGATCATGTGTTCAGACGGGTCGCCGATATCTCCCGCACGACGGAGGATTTGCAGTACCGGCCGGTCATCGATCTTCCATCGCAACTGCGGGAGACGTACGAGTGGCTCCTGCGACACAAGGATTCATTTCACGCGGCATGACAGGCAACCGCGTCCTGCTGACGTGCGAAGATTACCTCCCGTGCATCGGGGGCGCGGAAATGTGCGTGTATCACCTCAAGCGCGAACTGACTGCGCTGGGATATTCCGTCACCGTGTTCACCAACACGATGTCCCGCACCGATGATGAACGGGGGATTGTCCGCTGCCCGTGGTCTTTCTCCCCAACCGGCTTCTTCCGGAATGTTGCGATGCTCTGGCGCATCATCGGTCGTCACGACATCGTCCACAGCATGTACTCCTTCCGCCTCGCCTGCATCTGCAGTGTGATCGCGAAGATCAGGAGGAAGCCGATGCTGCTCACGCAGCAGGGCAAAGGGATCGTCCCCGAAGCACATCCGCGTTTCATCGATTCGCTCCTCGTGAAGGTCTGCCAGCGCGTCTCCATGCGATTGGCCTCGCACATCACATCAACCAGCGATGAAATCACGGAGCTCACGGCTGCGTTTGTTCCGCGAGCCAAAATCACGGCGGTCAGCAACGGGTATGACGCGCGTCTCCTGCAGCCCGACCCGCTCCTTCCCGTTCCGCCGGAATTCGCTTCTCTTCCGCAGGGGGTGAAACGTCTCCTCACCGTCCGGAGACTGGTGCCCAAGAACGGCATTCACATTCTGGTGCAGGCGCTCGCACTCGTGCAGCGCGTCACGTCCGACTTTCATTATGTCGCCATCGGGGAGGGGAGGGCGGCACCGTTCATCCGTTCATTGATTGAAGAGTTCGATCTGCAGGGTCATGTCACGCTGCTCGGCAGTCGCGCGAATGACACGCTGCGTCCGTACTACCAGCATGCCGATCTGGTGCTGATGCCTTCCAGTGCGGAGGCCCGCAGTATTTCCTGCATCGAGGCCATGGGCATGGGCAAGCCGATCATCGCGAGTCGTGTCGGCGGTCTCATCGATCTCCTGCGACCTGACAGTTCATTCGGCGATCTGGTCACCGTCTACGACAGCGAGGCGTGCACCTACGATCCGCCGCAGCGCTTATCCGAGGACCGACTCAAGCCTTTGGCGGATGCGATCATCGCGTTCCTGCGTGATCCGGAGACGCTTTGTGCCAAGGGTCGGAAGGCGATGGCGTTTGCGCGGGGGGCGTATGCGTGGGGGGTGATCACGAAGCAGTATGTACAACTGTACGAGAGATTGGGACTCGGACGAAAATGATTGTCGAAATTTCCAATTTGCAATTTTCAAATAAGGCTCAATGCTTAGGGCTCAATTTTCAATAGTGTCGATTACAGGCATTTGGAACTTGAAAATTGGTCCTTGATATTTTTGAAAATTGTAAATTGAAAATTAAAAAATTTCTCCTCGAGGCGGTTATTGTCGCATTCCTTTCTTACTGCCTTTTGCGGATCCCGTCGCCTCCGCATAGATCGACAGCAATCGCTCGATGTAGCGGTCGATTCCGAAGTGCCGTTCCATGTGCTCACGTGCATTCCTTCCAGCTGCACGGACCTCGTCGGGGTGATCCATGCACCACTGCAGTCGATCGCCGAGGGCTTGCGTGTCTTGCGGGTTGACCAGCCATCCTGTGACGCCGTCTTGCACCGCTTCCCGCGCACCGCCGAAGCAGGTCGCGATGACCGGACGGCTGCAGGCCATGGCTTCCAGACAGACGGTCGGAAAGGGATCCAAGTAGACGGACGGCACGATGGCGGCATCGCACGCTGAGTACAGCAGGCGCATCTGCTCGGGGGACTGATGCGGGAAGACGCGGGCACGATCATTGATCCGGTGAAACATTCCGTCACGCGCGTCTCCCGCGACCAAGAGGAGTGATTTGTCCGGCAGCGACAGGTCGAGCGCGGTGGAGCCCTTGTCGTGTCCGATGCGGCCGGCGAATAGGAAGCAGCACTTGTCGGTCGGGAGATTCAGTCTCTTTCTGGCTTCGTCCCGCGACGCCGATTCTTTCCATGTCGCGAGGTCGATGCCGTTATGCAGGGTGACGAGATGCAGCAGTCCGGTGCCGGCCAAAAATATCCTGAGCGCATCGCTTACGCAGATGACGGAAGCACATCGGTTGAGTGCGCTTCGGATCATGAAGTTTCGGAGCGGGTTGAATTCCCATCGCATGGTTTTCAGGTCGTGCGACAGATGCGGGTGATGTTCCAATACTTTTCCGTAGGCGGCTGTCATGACGCCGTGCGCGGTATAGACGCATGGAATGCCGAGTGTTGTCGAAGGCGCGATCCACCGGTATCCCATCTGCCACGCGAGGCCGTGTGCGTGGATGATCTGCGGATTCACCTGTTTGATGACTGCCAGCACTTCGTTCTCACGCGTACGGTCGAAGACACTCCTGAAGTGTGCGAAGCGTTTCCCGCGGAGGGGGATCGTGTGGATCGCAATGCCGTCTTCGGTTGCAGGGAACACTCCGTCCTCCGCCGCAGTCAGGATGTGCACGTCATGTCCGGCACTCCTGAGTCCGATGGCTGTTTCCCACGCGATGCGCCCCGATCCGCCGAGGACGGCCGGAGGGAGATCGTCGGTGATCTGGAGGATGCGCATCGGGAGGAGAATAGCGCAGAGTCGGAGGTTGTGGAGGAGATGGTGGTATGGACGAATGGTTAAATGGCTCAATGGTTAAATTGTTCGCAAGCGAAAACGCGTGATTGGTGGATACAGTCACCTAACTATGCAGCCATTTAACCGTTTAACCATTTAGCCATTGAACAATTTAGCCATTTAATAGTTTTCTCTTCATTCCATCAACATCCGAGAACATTCCGTCACGGCTTCGTCGCCAGTACGCACCAGCCGATGGTATGGAGAGCGGCTGCGGGACTCGTCGTCCGGTTGTCGCGCCAGAGGGCGTACTTCGTCAGGATCAGGCTCAGCGGACAGAGGATCCACATCGCCCATCGCCGTTCGTAGGGCTTCCACGTGTTGATGAAATGACGGATGCGGATCTGCATCAGCATGCTGTGATACTTGCCCCGTTGCTCCATGACGTCCACGCGGAAGCCGGCGTCGGTGAAGAGCGTCCGTAAGCCGTACTTCGTGTAGCGGAAGTAGTCGTGCGGTTCCTCGTGCAGTTCGTTGGTCTGGGGGACGGTGAGCAGGCAGCGGCCGCCGTGCTTGAGGACGCGGAACACTTCTGCGATAGCAACCTGCGGGTGCGGCAGGTGCTCGAAGACCTGCGTCGACAGCACCGCATCGACGGAGTTGTCCGGCAGCGGAATATGCTCGGCTGATCCGACGATGTCCGGTTTCCACGCGGCATTGGCGTCCAGTGTGCGGTACGTTTTGACATGCCGGAAGTATCCTGCGTACCGTCTGCATCCGCCGCACCCGATGTCCAGCAGGTCGCCGGAGAGTTCCGGGGCATACCGGCTCATTTGCTCCTGCAGAATGTACCGGTCCGGTTGCGTGACGATCATGACGCGATCGTACCTTGTTTTCGTTCCCTGAAACAGACAAGCTATCCGCGCATGCGGAGCGAACTCTCAACGACCGGCCGTATTCTCTCGCTCCTCAAGAAGATCCACATCAATCCGGCGTACTTCATTATTCCGATCGTCCTCTCCATCGCCGCCGCCGCATTCGAAGGGGTCGGAATGAGTCTCCTGATCCCTATGCTCGGGGGGTTCCTCGCCAAAGATTTTAGCTTCATCAAAGAGATCACCGGCATCGGGCGCATCATCGGGATGTTGCCGGAGAGCGTGAGCGGCAGCGACAAAATGCTGTTTCTCGTCCTCCTGTCGCTCTTCGTCGTCGTCATCGTTGTCAAGAACGTGCTTCGGTACTCGGCATCGCTCACCATGTCGTATCTCGGGACCCGTACCGTCCACCATCTGCGCAAGCAGGTGTTCTCGGCTTACCTCGGTTTCGGCAAGCTCTTCTTCGACCGGACCAGCGTGGGACACCACAGCATCGTCCTCTCGCAGTTCACCACCGAGGCGTTGCAGCCATTACTTAACGTCGATCGTTTCATCCAGACGTTTTTCTCCCTCGTCGCCTACGTCGTGGTCATGTGCCTGATCTCGTGGAAGCTGACACTGGTCGCCGTTCCGGTCTTCTTCCTTCTGCATTTCGGCGTGCAGTCGATGATTCGAGTCATCCGCAGCCTCTCGCGGCAGAGTGCCCAAAGCGTCAGCCAACTGGGGAAAAAGGTGGTGGAGATTCTTTCCACCATCCCCCTCGTGAAGAGCTTCAACACCGAAGATATCGAACGTCGGCGCTACACGGACATCAGCGATCACCGTGCACGGCTGGAGCACCGCACGAACGTGTACAAGCAGCTCATCGGTCCTCTGCAGGAACTCATCACTCTCTTCTCGGCACTCCTGCTGCTCTCCGGCATGCTGTTCCTTCTGGTCCGCGAAGGGCAGACGACTGCACCGTCATTCCTCGTGTACTTTTACCTCGTTCTGAATTCGTCGAACAAGTTCGGCGTCATTACCGGGTTTCAGAGTAATCTCGCCAATGCCAGCGGTCCGGTGCAGGAGGTTGCTTCCGTCTTCGATTCCGCGGGGAAGCACATCGTTCCGGACGGGAGAAAGACGTTTCCGGGTTTGCTGCGTACCATCGAATTCCGTGATCTCACATTTTCGTACGGCGAAAGTCGTCATATTCTCCGGAACCTATCGTTTTCCGTCACCAAGAACTGCGTCACGGCACTCGTCGGTCCGACCGGTACCGGAAAAACCACGATTGTCAGTCTCCTCCTGCGTCTCTACGACTGTCCTCCGGAGTCGATCTTCCTCGACGGTATCGACATCCGCACCTTTACCTCCTCATCGCTCAGATCACACATGGCGGTCGTCAGTCAGGACACACTGCTTTTAAACGATACGCTCCGCGCCAATATCACCTACGGACTGAGTGACGTTTCCGAGTCGCGTCTCAACGATGCCGTTGCCAGGGCACGACTGGAGACGTACGTCCGTGGCCTGCCGAACGGACTGTCCACGCTCATCGGAGACCGCGGCGTGCAACTGTCCGGCGGAGAGAAGCAGCGGGTTTCCATTGCTCGCGCACTGCTGCGGAATACGGATATTCTCATTCTGGATGAGGCGACGAGCTCGCTGGATTCCATCACGGAGAAGCTCGTTCAGGAGGCGATCAACGAGGCGATCCGGGGTAAGACGGCGATCGTCGTCGCTCATCGTTTGTCCACCATCCGCAATGCCGGCAAGATCGTGGTCATCGAGGACGGACGGTGCCATGAAGAGGGGACGCTGGAGGAGCTTCTGCAGCGCAAGGGACTCTTCCATTCTTACTGGGAGGAGCAGAAATTCGCGTGATCACATGATGAACAAACCGATCGGTATCGGCGTGATCGGTTCCGGATTCGGCGCGCGTGTCCACGTTCCCGCGTTCCGGATGCTACCGGACGCCGTTGTCGTCGGCATCGCGTCACGGACGCCGGAGCGTGCACTCTCCATCGCCGGACGGGATTCGTCGCTGCGCGCATTTGCGAGCATCGACGATCTCATCCGTTGCCCGGACATCGATATCGTGACGGTCGCCGTTCCTCCCGCCGAGGAAGCCGCGATTATTGAAGCGGCAGTCCGTGCGGGGAAGCATGTCTTCGCCGAGAAGCCGCTGGGAGGGAACCGGACCGAAGCGGCGCAATTGCTCAATGCAGCCAAGCATGCAGGGATTGCCCACGCGGTGAATTTCGAGTGCCGCGAGTTGATCGCTTTCCAGGAACTCAAACAGCAGATCGATGACGGTGTCTGCGGGACGCTGCAGCGGATCGATGTCCACTGGATGACGGGAGGATGGGCCGATCCCAGCCGGTTGTGGGGATGGCAGTGCGACCTTGACCGCGGCGGTGGCGTGCTCACCGCGTTGATTGTCCACCTTCTCGATACTATCGAGTGGGTCTTCGGATCGGTGAGGCGCTTGCAGGCAGACCTTGGTATCAGCATCACTCACCGCATGGATAGTGCAGGTGTTCGGAGATCCGTCACAGCCCCTGATCACTGTCGCATGCTTCTGGAACTTACATCGAGTTGCCCGGTCGTCCTATCCGCGTCACAGGTGGCGACCGAAGGGAAAGGGCACTGGATCGAAGTGCACGGCAGCTTTGGGTCCATGCGTGTCGGTACCGACACCATTGAGAATTTCGGTGTCGGGTATAGATGTTCCATACGAAAGAACGGTAAAGCATCATATGAAGATCTTCCGCTTCCGAAAGGGATCATCGTCCCTCCGGGGACGGATGGACGCATTTCCCACACGGCTGCACTCGCAGAACGATTTGTTCAGTCGATCCGGAACAGTACGCACAATTTCGAGCCCTCATTCGTGGCCGGGCTCCGTACCCGCTTTCTTCTGGATGTTGCGGAGCTATCCGCGCGTGACGGACAGTCGGTGGAGGTCGGCGATTCTGTGCTATAGTCGGCATGTCTATGGCATCCTCACACCTCTACGACGTCACCATCATCGGCGGGTTCGGACATGTCGGACTCCCCCTGGGCATCGTATTTGCCGATTGCGGCCTCAAGGTTGCTCTCTACGATCTGGACACGTCCAAGCGGGCCGGGATCGAAGCCGGCGTCATGCCGTTCATCGAGTACGGAGCGGATCCGATTCTTAGGAAGGTGATCGGGAAGAACCTCACCGTTGCCGATTCTCTCGAGGTCTGCCGACAGTCGAAGATCGTTCTCGTCACTATCGGCACGCCGGTGGATGAGTACCTGAGTCCCAAGACCAGCCCTCTGTTCAAGCTCGCGGAGAGCATCTTCCCGTTTCTGACAGCCGATCAGTGTCTGGTGCTCCGGAGCACGGTGTTCCCCGGCACGTCGCAGGCACTCGTGGACTTCTTCCGGGATCACGGGTGCCCGGTCGAACTGGCGTTCTGTCCCGAGCGGATCGTGCAGGGATACGCCATCCAAGAGCTCCGGACGCTGCCGCAGATCATCTCCGGCTCATCGCCGAAGGCCGTCGCGATCGCGCAGGAACTGTTCGGCCGGCTCAAGGTGGAGACCATCGAGACCACCATGGAGGAAGCGGAGTTCACCAAATTATTTCTCAATTCGTGGCGGTACATCCAGTTCGCTGTCGGTAACCAGTTCTACATGATGGCGAGAGACCACGGACTCGATTACCAACGGATTCACCACGCGATGACGCATCATTACAAGCGCGGGGATATTCCGGGACCCGGATTCGCCGCCGGTCCCTGTCTGCTCAAGGACACCATGCAGCTCTCTGCGGCGTTCCGAAACCAGTTCTTCATCGGTCATGCAGCCATGATGATCAACGAAGGATTGCCGGCATTCGTGATCGATCATCTGCTCCGCGAGACGGGTGGAAGCATCCACGGGAAGACCGTTGCCATCCTCGGCATGGCGTTCAAGGGGAACATCGACGACGTCCGCGATTCCCTCTCCTTCAAGGTGGCGAAGTTCCTGCGGTTCCACGGCGCCACGGTTCTCACCTCCGATGAGTTCGCCAAGCGTCCGGAACTGATTCCTGCCGCGGATGCCGTGAACAAAGCCGAGATCATCATCATCGGCGTGCCGCATTCCGCCTACAAAAGCCTCGTTATTCCGAAGGAGAAGAAGGTCGTCGATCTGTGGAATGTGTTACCGCCACACGCAGCATGAGGATTTTCGTTGTTGCAGATGATGTGCCTTTCCGATCGGATTGTGATCCGGCAGTCACTGCCGTGAATGTTGTTCTGTTTCTGCTTCTTCGGGAGTTGCAGAAATTGGGTAATGATGTCACGTATCAGTGTATTTTGCCGGAGAGCCGAAAGGAAGGGGAGCTAACCCCTGCTGAATGTGCAGAAATACAGGCTCTCCACGAATTCGGTATACATGTTCTTCCTCCGTTGTTTCTCGGAACACACTTCAGGCGCGTCAGACATCGATTGTACTATTTGCGCCTTCTTTTCAGTCCGACAGCTTGTTTGCGTCATTTCTATCCGAGTGTCAGGCTTTCAGGGGTGTTGCATGAACGATCTAAACACTCTCGCGCGGATGCCATTCTCACAATTTGGTCTCCTCGAGGTGTTGCGGCCACCGATGGCTTGCGCATACCCCGCGTTTCCTACCAGGGCGATATTGACTATCAACCAAAAATTGCACACTTTCTCGATGGGAGACTCTTTTTTTCTGAGAAACATCGCGATGTTCTGTCATTTTTTCACAGACTCAATCAACGTCTGAGGCTTTGGTTATTTGTCCGGACACATCATCAGCTGATGAATCGTGTGGATGTGATTGCGAATGTGACGGCGGCCAATGTCGATATTTACGCACAGCACGGGCATCGGCATTCATCGTATGTCGGAAATACATGGATTGCCGACGGAAGCCGCACATCTTCTCGTGTTCCGGAGCCTCCGTACAAAATCATCGGTCACGTCGGCCATCTTGCGAGGACTGGGACAGCCTATGGTTTGCGGTTTCTCTTGAAAGAAGTACTTCCGCACCTTTCGGGCTTATTCGGTGGAAAGTCCTATCAGGTGCACATCATCGGAGCGGGGGAAGCTCCTCTATCCTTGCGTCCGCTTTTGCAGCAGCCAAGCGTTGTCCTTCGCGGCTTCGTCAAGGATTTGGATGCGGAATTCGCAGGGGCAGATGCTTTCTGCATGTTCAATAACGTCGGTTCGTACATTGCTGCGTACACTCGACATATCATTGCGTGGAGCCAAAGTCTCTGCCTGGTCGCCCATGCGCGGAGCACGCTCGCGATTCCGGAGATCGTCCACGGGGAGAATGCGCTCATCGGCTCGACGGGCAGAGAGGTGGCGGAGCTGATCGTTCGTGCGGTCACCGATCCTGATCTCAATCGCCGCATACGGGAGGGCGGGCGGCGGACGTACGAACGCTTCTTCACGCCTCAGCGTATCGCGGAAAAACTCTCCGGAGAATTGATGAGAGCGGCAGGGATGACACGAAGCTGATACCACTTCGCGTTTTCAATGTTATAACAGTCCCGAAAAAAGATACTGCTACTTTTGGTTTTTAGTAAACGCTTCGCGGCATTCAGTTCCGTTATTCTCGAGGAGAATTGAAAATGTTTTAATAACAGTTTTGCATGATAGGATGTTCCTGTTCCGATTTTAATTCTTCATGTCCACGAAGCACCTCGTCACCGGCGGTCTCGGTTTCATCGGCTCCGCGCTGGTACGGAGGCTGGTGCGGGACGGTCACGCTGTTCGCTCGTTCGACAATTCTTCCCGCGGCTCGGCCGAGCGTCTGGGTGCGTGTGCGAAGGACGTCGAGATCGTCGAAGGAGACATCCGCGATCCCGTCGCCGTACGTCGCGCCATGAAGGACATCGGGTGCGTGTGGCACCTCGCGTTCGTGAATGGGACGGAATTCTTCTACCGCTATCCCGCCTACGTGCTGGATGTCGGCGTGAAGGGGATGACGAACGTGCTCAACGGCGCCATTCAGGAAGGTGTCCCCGAGCTCATCCTCGCCTCCAGTTCCGAGGTGTACCAGACGCCGCCATCCGTCCCCACGGATGAGGAGACGCCACTGTCTGTTCCGGATCCTCTCAATCCCCGATACTCGTACGGCGGCGGCAAGATTATCAGCGAGCTGATGGCGCTCAATTACGGGCGGGAGCACTTTGATCGCGTCCTCGTTTTCCGTCCGCACAACGTCTACGGTCCGGCGATGGGCTACGAACACGTCATTCCGCAGTTCATCTGTCGGTTGCAATCGATGGCTGCCGCCTCGGACCGTATGGACTTCCCCATTCAGGGCGACGGTCTGCAGACGCGTGCGTTCATCTTCATCGATGACTTCGTCGACGGTCTCCTCTTGATGTATGGCAAAGGCAGTCACATGAACATTTACAACATTGGAACGATGGACGAGGTGGCGATCGCTTCCTTGGTGACAACGGTTGCCGCGTGCATGGGCAGAAATATCCGCATCGTTCAAGGTGCGGCCATGGAAGGCGGTACGCTGCGGCGTTGCCCTGATACTCGTAAGCTCAAGGCGCTCGGGTTTTGTCCGAAGACAACACTGGAAGCCGGCTTGCGTCCGACGATCGAGTGGTACGTTTCCCACCCCCGACCGACGCGATCTGGTACAATCCGCGCCGACCTCTTCCTTTCCTGATCGCCTATGTCTACGAACGGTCCCGTCACCGCATGCCAGATCTGCGGACATTCCCCGCTTGCGCAGGTGCTCTTCCTCGGATACCTGCCTCCGGTCAACACCATGCGCCCTATCGGCGCTCCGCATGACCTTGAATCGTGGTTTCCCGCCGAGCTCCTGCAATGTCCGGTCTGTCACTTGGTCCAGCTCGGGTTTGCGGCTGATCCTGCCGTTCTGTTCCCCCCCGATTATCCCTACACCAGCGGAACAACGCGCATCCTCCGCGAAAATTTCGCGGAGCTCTATCGAGAGGCGCAGCCGATGCTCAAGCTCACGGCACAGGACCTTGTCGTCGACATCGGGTCCAACGACGGTACGCTCCTCAAAAATTTCCTGACTGGCGGACATCGCGTCCTCGGGATCGAACCGTCTCTGACGTCCAACCTCGCGCTGGCGGACGGCGTGGAGACGTGGATGACATTCTTCGGGAAAGACAGTGCCGTACGTATTTCGGCGGAAAAGGGGAAAGCAAGACTGGTCACCGCTGCCAACGTCTTCGCACATATTCCCGACATCAACGGCATCGTCGAGGCCATCGGGTCCATTCTGACGGACGACGGCGTCTTCATTTCGGAATCCCATTACCTGCTGGATCTCGTGAAGACGGTGCAGTACGACACCATCTATCACGAGCACCTGCGCTATTACTCCCTTCACAGTCTCAAGTATTTGCTCGAATTGCACGGATTCCACATCTTCCATGTGAAGCGTATCCCCACCCACGGCGGTTCCGTTCGCGTGTACGCTTCGCGGTCGCCCAAGTACCGCGTCCGCGCTTCCGTCGAACGACTGCTTGCATTGGAAGTGAAAGCGGGACTCAACGGCGACAGTTGGGCGCCGACGTTCCGTGACAGAGTGATAGCGTCGAAACTCAAGCTGTACGCTCTTTTAAAGAAACTGAAAACGAAGGGACAGCATATCTACGCCATCAGCGCACCGTCGCGTGCATCGACGCTTGTCAACTACGTCGGTCTCGACGACGGGATCATCGACTGCGTTCTCGAAATTTCCGGATCCAAGAAAATCGGCAAGTACATGCCGGGACGGGGGATTCCTGTCCTTGAGGAATCCAAGCTCTACGCCGATCAACCGGAGAGTGTTCTTTTGCTTGCGTGGCATATCGCGGATGAACTCATGATCAATCTTAAGAAGCGGGGGTACAGCGGGGATTTCATCGTGCCGCTGCCCGTGCCGCGCATTGTGAAAAATGATGCGGTAGCTGTTGTATGACTCGTTATTTTCTCTGAGCATGCATGCGTGTAGCCCTTCTTTCCCATCGCATCGGCAATATCGGACATGCGTTTATGGCAATTGGCATGGAGGAAATACTTCACCGATGTTTCGGGTCGGATTTGCAAATAGTCCATTTTGAACAGCATCATCCCTTTGATGTGTACGCGCGATTTCACCCATTACGTTTCGTCATGCGTTTACCAGTGGGTACGGTCAGACGAACGCTGATCCGGCTGCTGAGCAAAGATGTGTGGTGCACATTTCTGTGGCCGCAGACCTCACGATTAAGTTTTGACCTCGCAATTGCCTGCGGGGGACCGAACATCATTCCGGAGGTTGCCGGCAAGCCCATGATGAAGCTGATGTTTCACCACATGCTTGGCGCATTCCATTATCGTGGTGTTCCGGTGATCGATGCCGCTGTTGGCTCGTGTTATCCGTTAGAGCACGTTCCTGAGATCATCACTGATCCACTGGATCGGGCATATTTCGTTCGTCAGCATCGCTTTCTCGCTGCTTCTACTGTGCGTGATACTCTTGCGAAAACACTATGGGAAGAATTAGGATTTCATCCGGAGATCATTCCCTGCGCAGCAATTGTTTCGGGGGCATTCTTTGAACGTGTGGCTGAAGGTGTAAAACGCGATCAGTATATCCTTGTTAATTTTCAGGAACGGGGAGCGAACAGTGACTGGCAGCAGCATGTTGATCCTGTCGTCTGGCGATCGACGGTCCAGCAGGTGATCGAAACACTCAAACGTGACCATGCAGTCCACATGCTTTGTCACAATGAGAAGGAACGGGAGTTGGCACGGGGATTTGGCGTGCCGGTTCACTTGCCGACAACTCCCGAGGAATACGGGAAGATTATTGCAGGTGCAAAGGTGGCCTTCGTGAGCCGTTTGCATGCGGCTATTCCACTTGCCGGCATCGGAGTGCCATCATTGGTTGCCGGCACCGATTCGCGACTGCGTGCTGTCGAATTCATGGGATTGCCGACTGTATTTGCCAAGAACGCTGATTCGGAAGCCATTCTCAAGAAGATTTATCGCCTCGTGGAGATTCGATCGGGAGAGAGACAGCGCCTCATTACGCTGCGGGAGCGAACGGCGGACGATTATTGTGCCGTCATTCGTCGAGTGGTGGGCAGATGACTGGGGTCGTGATCTGCCAGACTGGTTCCGAGCGATCAGGATGATGGCGCTCAATCGCTGGTGACCCCTTACTTCTGCGTTTACAATGTGTCCATGAACGGATCTCCGATTGTGTCATTCTCCGGCCAAGTCATTGGGGTCGGACACCCCTGCTTCATCATTGCCGAGGCGTGTGACAATCATCTCGGTGATACGGATACAGCCAAGCGCATGATTGAAGAAGCGAAGCGCGCAGGAGCCAGTGCCGTGAAATTTCAGCATCATCTTGTCGATGCGGAGATGTTGCAACATCTTCCTATGTCGGAGAATTTTCAGAAGGACCTTCCGCTGTACGACTTCCTAAAGCGTTATTCCTTAACACTCGATCAGCATCGGGAGTTGAAGAAGTATGCCGAAGAAGTCGTTGGTATTACGTACATGTGTACTCCTTTCAGCTATACCGCAGCCGCTGAACTTCATTCGCTCGACATTTCGTCATTCAAAATCGGCTCCGGCGAAATGACGGATGTTCCCTCGCTGGTTCGCATCGCGGCATTCGGCAAACCGATGATCGTTTCGACAGGCATGAGTGATTTTTCCGAAATTGATCGTACGTACAATGAGCTTGTGGCAATCGGTATCCCTTTCGCCCTCCTCCACTGTGTGAGCGAATACCCCCCCGTGTATGAGGATATCAATCTCGATGTTTTGACGATCATGCGAGACCGATACCCCCAGGCTGTCATCGGATTTTCCGATCACACGCCCGACCTCTATACCAGTTTCGCCGCAGTGACGTTGGGCGCCGCCATTGTGGAGAAGCATGTGATTCTTGACAAGGATCAGCCGGGTCCTGATCAGTCGGTTTCGATTTCATTCGAAGCATTGGCCTCTCTGGTTGACGGTATACGCAAGATTGAAAAATCCCGGGGGAATCGCCGTATTGTCCATCGAAAAGAGGCGGCGGTTCGTCAGTGGGCGTTTCGGTACGTGGTGACTGAACAAAGCCTCAAAGCCGGTCAGATTATTTCGCCAGAGATGATCGGTGCCGGCATGATCTGGACCAAGCGTACAGGTCATCCGGATGGCATCCAATCGATCGACATCCAGAAGCTTGTCGGCGCGACTGTCGTTCGCAATATTCCCCCGAACACGCCGTTGTTCTGGAGAGACGTCCGGCTTTCCGAACAAATACAAACCTCGTAAACCGCTGTTTCCGCGTCGGGGATCTCCCTGTACAATGTCTCTGCATTTTCTTATTCATTGTCAATGAATATTCTTTTTCTCTGTGGTTCGAGGGGTGAATGGGGCTACATTCAGCCGTTGATTGATCTTTGTGTTCGGCGTGGAGTGCGCCACGAGATCTGTGCGACCAATATGCTGATGCTTTCCGCCTACGGTTCCCTTATCGAAGAAGTGCGCAGTCAAGGATACAATGTCACGCAGGAGCTGTTCATGTCCCTCGAAGGCTCTTCACATTTCTCGATGGCTAAATCGCTGGGCGTCCTTCTGCAGTCATTCGTAGATACTCTTCACCGAGTGCGGCCGGACTGGCTGGTCATTGCAGGTGATCGCGGTGAACAGTTGATGGGGGCTATCGCCGCATCATACACATACACGCCGGTTGCACACATCCAGGCCGGGGAATTATCGGGCAATATTGATGGCGTTACCAGACATGCGATCGGAAAATTTGCCCATCTCCATTTCGCAGCCAATGAAGATGCGGCCGAACGTTTGCGGAAACTCGGCGAGGAGCCGTTCCGCATTCACATGGTGGGACATCCGGCTCTCGATCCGATCGTCGCCGGAAACGTGACTCATCGGCAGCAATTGGGGCAATCGTATCCAATAGGTGATGGCGGATATCTCCTTATTGTTCTACATCCAACAACTGAGGATTTCGAGCATCAGCATCTGCAGGTGCAATCCGTCATTGATGCAGTGCAGTTGGTTTCCTGCCCCCGAATATGGATCCTGTCCAATAATGATGCAGGATCTACGATTGTCCGCCAGAAAATTATGGCCGCACGAACGTCATCCGATCATATTTTCGCCAATCTTCCCCGAGCGGATTATCTGGGATTGTTACAACATGCTTCATGCATTGTCGGTAATTCCAGCTCCGGATTGTTAGAAGCGCCGACGTTTCACACGCCTTCATTGAACATCGGACGTCGTCAGCACCGGCGCGTACAGGGCGCAAATGTCATTAACTGCGCGTTTGAAGCATCGTCTATTTCGTCCGCTCTGGAACGTGCGATGTCTTCGTCGTTCAGGAAAGGTCTTGCATCTTCCAAAAATCCCTATGGGGATGGCAGGTCATCCGATCGCATTCTTCGTGTGTTAGAGTCAACGCCGATCAGTGATACACTGTTAGTCAAGCGCCTTACTTATTGATTTTTTTGTTTATGAAAGATTTCACCTCGCTTATTGTTTTTCCTTCCACAACTCTTCTCGAGGCGGCAAAGGTGATACAGGCGAATGCCGCGAGAACTGCTGTTGTGGTACAAGATTCAGATCGATACAAGATAGTAGGCATTGTGACTGAGGGTGATATTCTGCGTGCGATGCTCAGGAATGTTGATATTCATGCGCCCGTTGCTGAGCACATGAAGATTGAATTCTCCTATCTTCAGAGTGAAGATTGGGAGCAGGCTGCGTGTCTGTTTGCGTCGCGAGGGTTTTGTCTCATCCCGATCGTGAATAAGGCAATGGAACTGCAGTCAGTCATGACGGTGAATGATTATCTCCGTCGACAGATTCCGTCCTAGCATGCTCCTATCGTTCGTCGTTCCGGCTCGCGGAGGATCACAGCGGATTCCTCGAAAAAATACGGTTCCCCTTGGTGGTATTCCGCTCATTAGCCACACATTTCGTTTGCTGCGGACGTTGCAGCTTCACGGAGTTTCGTATGTATCAACCGAGGACCCTGCCACGAAGGTCATTGCTCTGACAGAAGGCATACAGGTGATTGACCGACCATCGTCTCTTGCAACAAACTCCTCGTCGACGGACGATGTGATCTTCCATGCGTTAGACGTACTCGAGCGCCAACATGCACTTCCGGCTTGGATTGTGACACTGCCCCCGACATCTCCCTTCCGTCAGCCGGCGACACTTCGTCGCCTGATCGGGTACATCGAGAGCGATCCGCAGGTAGATTGTATTTTTGCCGTTACCAAATCGTTGAAAGATTACTGGTTACTGCGTGAGGGGAAGCCCCAGCGAGTTTTCCCTGATGCGGCTCGTTGTCAAAAAGGGCGCGATGAAGCGGGCGACGTTCTTTTTGAAGAAAACAGCTGTTTCTACGCCACTCGTGTTGTTGCTTTTCGCGAAGCATCAGCACGGGGTGACGTAGCTCCCATTCTCGGGAACACTGCGAAAATGTTCCCCGTGAGTCCCATGGAAGGATTTGATATCAATGATCCCCTGGATTTGGTCATCGCAGAGTCATTACTGCAGTACCATCTTCGTCACACATCATGAAAACTTCTCCCCCCATGCATTCATTCCTGCGTCGTGCAGAACTCCTTCTGCACCCCCGGAAGCTCATTGTACAGCTTGGCTTGTACACATCTTTTCTTGTTTTCTTTCTGCGGCATCGGTTTCTCCGTTCGTCGTTTACCGCAGATGGTCAGCCCGTACTCTTCATCAGTCTGAGTAACTGGGTGCCGAGAGCAATCCTTGATGGCACTTTAATGCGGGGACTGGCCGCACAGGGTCATCGACCGATACTTGTGACCTATCGCAGCGCGACTTGGGCACGAAGGTATGCATGGGTCTTCGGAATCCGTGATACCGTTTTTTTCGATGATCTTATTCTTACAGAAGCCACGACCGGTGACGAACGTTTAGTGGATTCTCTTCTTGCCAGCCATCGTTCGTTCTCTTCCCTGCTTACGCTCACCGTTGACGGTGTGCCGACCGGTCGGCACATACTTTCCACGCTGGTAAACAGATTGAAGTGCGGTGACGTTGACCTCGATGACCCTGTCACTTTTCGAATGCTACGCGACATTCTGCGGTCCTCCATTCTTGCGTCAAGAGCGTCCCGAGTGCTTTTTTCACGCTACCCGTCGCCTGCAGCGGTTCTCTGGATGGAGCGTGGGTATTCTCCATATGGAGAAGTATTCGACGAGGCGCTACGACTGGGGCTCAATTGCATCCAGTATTTCCATGGTCATCGTTCGGACGGTTTAATCATGCGCCGTTACCGTCAACACGGCGAAGGCAATCGCCATCCTTTCTCACTGTCTTTGCGAAGCTGGGAGAAGGTGCAGGCCGATCCGTGGTCAGTGAGAGCCGAAGAAGAGTTTATGGAAAGAATGCGTTCAAGCTACCGAAGAGGGAGTTGGTTCAATCAGAAGTTCACGACAGTCAACAGTCGCGAAAAGACTTCCGGCGAGGTCCGTTCACAACTCGGACTCGATCCCGCAAAAAAAATTGCAGTCATTTTTTCCCACGTATTGTGGGATGGAACATTTTTTTACGGAAACAACCTCTTCCGGGATTATCAGGATTGGCTTGTGGAGACGGTTAAAGTGGCATGTAAAAATCCGGCAGTGAAC
Source organism: Candidatus Peribacteraceae bacterium (assembly GCA_028711345.1). Classification (GTDB taxonomy): domain Bacteria; phylum Patescibacteriota; class Gracilibacteria; order Peribacterales; family Peribacteraceae; genus CAINWJ01. Next base: position 3,799 of record JAQTSK010000007.1, on the reverse strand, counting down.
TGGCTCATCAAGCTGCACCCCGATTACGTCTGGAAGGTGAAGCAGTTCGGGAGCGTCGCGGGTTCCAGGGAAGCCGTCGCACTTGCGGCTGACGTCGGCGTTCTTCCGGCACATATCTCAATCGTGCCGCCTGATACCGACATCAGCACCTATTCGTTTTTTCAGTGCATGGATTACTGCGTGACGGTTCGGGGAACTGTTGGTATTGAGGCTCCATGCTTCGGTGTTCCGGTGCTTACTGCAGGCACAGGACGTTATTCCGGCATGGGGTTCACTAACGATTCACAGACGCGGGAGGAATATCTGGAGAAGATTCGTACGATACAGACGATTCCACGGCTTGATTCGAAAGTCGTGACGCTCGCCCGTCAGCATGCACAGGCGCTCTTCGAACGCCGTCTACTACCATTTAAGCTTTGCGAGATAGCGCCTGTGGATACGTCGCATCGTCATGTAGCCCTTTTCCGAGTCAACAAAGCGTGTGATTTCGAGAAGGATGCCGATTTGGGCGTCTTCGTCGATTGGGTTCTCCGTTCACATGATGATGATTATCTCGCCGCTCCGGTTGTGCATTGATACACCTTGTGCAGCGTGGCTATTTCGTTTGCTTTTTGGATGGCTCAACACATATCCTCCGGCTTACGATGCTTCTGGTCGCGCATCTCTATTCTTTCCCAACCATCAATGAGCAGCCTCCTTCCATCTTCTCCAATACAGAACGACATCGATGTCATTGCACTGTATCGAAAATATCACGATGAACTTTACGCACTGGGGTGTCTTCTCCGCCCCATCTGTGATCGTATGAACAGGCAGGGGTATGGGACGACTTTCGGCGATTTTGATGGTGAGCTGATGTACATGCTCGTTCGTGAACAGAGGCCCGCCGTTGTTTGGGAGATTTCGCCGAATGCAGGGTGGTCCACCAACTACCTGCTTGCCGCAGTTACCAAGAATGGCAACGGCACTCTTCATTCTTTTGACATTATCACGCAGATCAACGGCAGGCCACTGCCCGAGATCATCCGTTCAAACCAATCCAGTGCTTCTGATCCGAAGCGGCATCTCATTCATATCGGTGATGCAATGATGACAACGGAGGAGGTGGCAGAGACCCCCCAGTTTCTACTCATTGACAGTTGCCACGATGCGGGGTTTGCCCAGTGGTACACGCAGAAAGTGTTTCCCCGTGTGTTGGGGACGATTTTTGTTCAGGATATTGCAAACCATGATCGGATGGAATCGTCGACTGAATCGCAATATCTTTGGAAATGGCTCAAGAATGAGCGGATCACATTCTCGCTCGTCGGGCAGAGCGAGCAACTGGCTCGAGCAAAAGGTGTTCGCGATGACCTTCCGATTCGCAGAATGCTTCGTAGCAATTGTATTTTACTCTCGTATCCATATGTTCACGGCGATTCTCCGAATATTGGGCATGGACCTGATTCTTTCCTCAAAGAAGCGAAAGAGGCCATTGGCCGTGGCGAAAGACAGACGGCTGATCAGCTCTTAATCAAAACAGTCAATATTCTTGCAACGGATGTTATTCGCGTAAATCGCCATCGCTTTCTTATGAAGGCTGCAGAGTTATACACAACCTTGGGCAATGTATGCGAAGCGAATCGATGCAGACATATGGCCTTGGGATTGACTGTCGCCTCGGATCTTAAGCAGCGCATTAAAGGCATGCCGGAACTTGCGGTGTTTTTTATCCGCCAGAGACGACCGCATTTCTTGCTCAAGACACTCTGTATTATTTTAGTTGAGCCGCGGTTGTGGTCACGGACTGTTATAGCGTGTTTCAAGTTGTTCACGGACGTTCTACGCTCACGTCGAGTAACTTCGTGACGATATATCCGCCCGATGCCGTTGTTTGGCTGCCGCGTCAGGCATTACATACTTCGCTAACTCCAAGAGCCCCTGCGTCATCCTCTCTTCCTCGTCGGCTGCGTGATGTTCTTCGTCCTGATCTGGAGTTTCCTTCTCCCGAGCCGCCTGCGTGTACCTCCTGAAGAAACATTTACGTCGGATGCGGGCGACTACCATGCCGGAGCCGTTTCTCTGGCTCAACACGGTCTGTACTCTCTGGACGGACGCACACAGTATCACTCGCAGTCAGGAAAACATGTATTATTAACAATGTGAAACATGGCATCTGTCGCTTGCGGCATGTTGAGTATGCGCTCATTGCGGCTTTCTTCGGCATTACACTCTGGTTGCTCCGGATACGACTTTCTCTCCCCATCGAGATTCTCCTGGGCGACGATGCCAGTTACTACAGTGCCGCTGCCGTTCATCTCGTCCGACACGGATTGTATTCCATTGACGGCAGGACACTCACCACCTACCGCGAACCGGGTTACAGCTTCTTTATGGCAAGTGTGTATTTCGTCTTTGGAGTACGCAATGTCGGAGCTGTGTTGCTTCTGCAAAGCATCCTGCATGCCGGCGCGTCCCTCCTGTTCTTCCGCCGGATACGATCTGCCATTTCCCCCTTCGTCGCCTATATCACACTCGCGTTTCTCCTGCTTTCACCCGCAATCTATCATGTTGTGCTTTCGCCGCTACGCGAAAGTATCGTACTCACGTCATTTCTTCTCCTGAGCACATACTACCTTCGCCTCCGACAAATGCCCTCCTGGAAAAATGGGCTGGTGGTGGGCATCTGTCTCATCCCTATTGTCCTGACATATTTCACCTTCATATTTTTCCCTTTTGTTTTGCTTCTCGTATTCATGATTGAGCGTCTTCCCTCACGTTACTGGCTGCCGATCTTCTTATTGCCACTTACAGCATCCCTGCTATGGGCAACTCACAATTATCTCCAAGGTGGCCGCTTTATCGTGACAGATGCACATGTGAGCTCCTCTCTGCTCTTCACCAAGGCGGAGAAGGCACGCCGTTTTACGCTGATCGATCCCTTTCAATGCCTCTGGGATGAATATATCACACATGATCTGGACAAGATGTCGCCCACATGCAGGGGGAAAGAAATACCGCATGATCCTGTCGCAGAGAAACGGATTCTCGGAGAAAGCCTCCGTACGCTTCTTCTATCGCCGATGACACCGGTCCTCATGCTCGCAGGTGCCATCGAACTTCACCTTCCTTACGTGAATGGTTGGGGCAGGATCTACAATATTCTGGAAGCAATGATGACTGCCGTGCTCTACCTTGGCATCCTGCTCGGTCTTATCCGCACTCTCCGCAGAGAATACGTCTTGTTCTGGAGCATCATCGCGTATGCTACGCTCTTTTTCTCCTTCATTCTCGCTTATCCGCGCTATCACCTTGCCATTTTTCTCGCCTACGCCTTGCTGTCGGCAGTGGGATATGAATGGTTGTATAAAAAATGCTTCCTCCTTTTCTGCAACAAGGGTGTCCGCTAGCTGTCACTCTTCTGCAACATCTTCAGGGTAATCGCTCACTGAGTCTGCGCCCCCTCCCCCCGTCCCTCCCCCGGGTTCGCTGCGGCGAACAGCCGAGAGAGGGGAGAGGCAAATGCTTGAATGAAAATTTCCCTCCCCCGGCCATCCCCGCAGGGATCCGGGGAGGGGTTAGGGGTGGGGGCGACAAGCGGAAGGAGCAGCGTCAACGAACGATAAGATTGATTTGGACGTGCAAGGTCAGTGAGCAGTGACTCTTCAGGCCCTAGTCCGGAAGCCGGATTTCTGCTATCATGTCCTGATGCTTTCAGAATCCACTCCTCCGCATCCGGCAGCGCCGAATCATGTTACATCTGCAGTCGGTTCGCAGTGCCCCGTCCTCGTGCCCGCTCTGTCCCGTCTGGGACTCAGCT
>JAQTSK010000088.1 GCA_028711345.1 Candidatus Peribacteraceae bacterium | reverse complement strand
CTCTGACATCAATGCTTCCAGCTTTGGTACAGCCGGAAGTCATATTGAATGGCAGGATCTCGATAATCTGACGCCGCCAAGCACCTTGCTTTGGATCGAGTCTTCGAATACTTACGTGAACGGCACGGCGTACGCCGGTTAAGTCGTTGCCCTTTCTATTCTTCGTCCATGCGCATGCCTCCCTGCTCCGGCAGGGAGGCATTGCCGTTGTGATTGGTCTGCTGCAGGGTCCCTCATGTAGAATCAGCGACAATATCGCCATTTCCCCTTCTTTCCATGTCAGATTCTCCTATCCGGAAGATCCCTGTTATTTCCCTCTTGTTTGGAATGGGGATCGTTCTCGGCGTGACCGTTTCTCTCCAAATCAGCAGACTTCCATCGTCCGTGGCGTATGCACAATTCACCAACATTTTCATTCCGAACTGCTCGGATACCGACGGAGGGATAAACATCGGGAAGAGAGGACACATCCTCATCGGACTTACCAGAGAGTTCGATGAATCCTGCAAAGACAGTTCCACGCTGACGGAATTCGACTGTGTGCCATTTCAGGATGCTATAAGAAGGCAGCAGCCGGAGTACACCGGTACCGAGATTGCCTGTGCTCAGGGGTGTCAGGACGGTGTCTGCATCGGGGCTCCGGATCTTGTGGATCAGACGGGGTCGTCATCCTCTTCCTCTTCATCCTCCCAGTCTTCTGCTTCCAGCCAGTCCGCTTCGTCCGTTTCATCGTCTCAGTCAAGCGTCAGTTCCAGCGCGTCGTCCAGCCCCCAGTCTTCCCTATCGTCTTCCGCCGCGCCTTTCCCGGGCGTCACCGACATCTGGTTCGAGCAGCATGCGAAGTGTAACGACATCACGAACGGCGGCAATGACTGTGTCACGTTCGATCTTTGGGTCGATCTCAAAATGCCGGACGGCAGCCGTTTGCCGGTGTCGGATTCTGTCTGGTTGACGCTCTCGGAGTGGATCCCCGACCAAGGGAAGTTCATGTTCCCTGCCATTCTCAATAAGCGGCTGTACGGGACGGCTCCCATGTTCATGATGACGATGACGATGCTGAAGACCGAAGTGACGCCCACGTTCAAGTTCCTGATTGAAATCGAGCGCGGTAGTCAGCGGCAACAGGTCGAGCGGACGGTTTCCTCCACTCCACGGAGCGTCGTCGGAGCGTCATCTTCCAGCTCGTCCGTATCCAGTTCCAGCCAGTCCTCAACCAACTCTTCGAGTAGCAGATCTTCCTCCAGTTCCAGCCAATCTTCGTCACGGTCATCTTCTTCTTCCAGCAGCAGTAGCAGCAGATCTGCCTCCAGCTCCAGTGCGGCACAGCAAACGAACACGAGTGCCAGCGCTTCCTCCGTTTCCGCTTCGTCCTCCTCATCCACCGCCAACCTGACTGGCGGACAGCGAGTTCTGACGAAGATCCGCGAGCGGCTGATCCAGAGGATTGACGACCGGATTAGTACGGCGCCTGCCTCCGCCCAGAAATTGCTCGCAGGCATCAAGGCCCGGCTTATCAAAAGGATCCACGACATGATCCGGAATCTGGGAGGTGGTTTGTAGTAATCGAGTCCGTGCGTTGATCATTCCGGTAAGCGCTTTCCTGCATGTCAGGGGGGCGTTTTGCAGGAAGGGAAATCGCGTCCAAAACCCCTTCCAAGACCCCTCCTCTTTCCCTATACTGCCGCGGCTGAATTGACCGGAGAATCTCTCTTCGGCTCTATCTGCACTCATCAGTCTTCCTCCAATCTTTTATGGACCTAAAGAACGTTCGTAACATCGGCATCATCGCCCACATCGATGCCGGCAAGACCACAACGTCCGAGCGCGTGCTCTTCTACACGGGCAAGAACTACAAGATCGGCGAGGTGCACGAGGGCGAGGCCACCATGGACTGGATGGAGCAGGAGCAGGAGCGCGGCATCACCATCACGTCCGCAGCCACACAGTGCTTCTGGAAGAGCCACTTTGACGGCAAGGAGACCAAGACCACCATCAACCTCATCGATACACCGGGTCACGTGGACTTCACTGCCGAAGTGGAGCGGTCGCTACGTGTGCTGGACGGCGGCGTCGTCGTCTTCGACGGCTCGCAGGGTGTGGAGCCGCAGTCCGAGACCGTGTGGCGTCAGGCCGACAAGTACGACGTGCCGCGTCTCGCCTTCATCAACAAGATGGACAAGATCGGCGGCGACTTCTACATGTCCTTAAAGAGCATTCACGACCGTCTGAGCAAGGATGCCGTCGCTATCCAGATCCCGCAGGGTGCGGAGGATCAGTTCACCGGCATCGTCGACCTGATCACGGAAGAGCTCGTGACGTTCTCCGGTGAGCACGGCGAAATCATCACGCGCGGTCCGGTTCCCGACGATCTGAAGGAGAAGGTTGCGGAGTACCGCAAGATCATGATCGCGAAGGCGGCGGAAGGCGCCAATGACGAGTTGATGAACAAATTCCTCGAGACCGGAACGCTGTCGATCGATGAAATCCGGACGGCTCTCCGTCAGGGGACGGTATCCGGCAAGATTTATCCCGTGCTGTGCGGCACGTCACTCAGAAACATGGGTGTCCAGCTCGTGCTGGATGCAGTCGTCTGGTACCTGCCCTCTCCCGTGGATCTTCCTCCGGTGAAGGGGACAGGAGTTGATTCCGGCGCGGAAGAATTTCGTAAGCCCGATAACAACGAACCGCTGTCGTGTCTTGCATTCAAGATTGCGACCGATCCGTTCGTCGGCAAGCTGACGTTCGTCCGCGTGTACTCCGGTGTGCTGAAGTCCGGCTCATACGTGATCAATGCCCGCACCGGTAACAAAGAGCGCATCGGCCGCATCGTTCGTTTGCACGCCAACCAGCGTCAGGAGATTCAGGAGATCGAGGCAGGGGACATCGGTGCCGTGATCGGTCTCAAGGAGACGCGTACCGGTGACACGCTCTGCGACGAGGAAAAGCCCATTATCCTCGAAAACATCACGTTCGCCGAGCCGGTCATTCAT
>JAQTSK010000054.1 GCA_028711345.1 Candidatus Peribacteraceae bacterium | reverse complement strand
CGAAGGAATGTTCACACATATCAAGAAGAAAATTGCTCTCCATTCAGGACTTCGAATCGACCGAAAACAGAAGCTGATTCAGGAGCTCTTACGTGGAAAGTAGCCCAGAAAAACTTCCATTAGACCCGATTTACAGAGGGAAGTTCGTGATTCTCACTATTCTAACCTGTCGAATGAGCTTCTGTCTCAGCAAACAAAGAACGGTGACTTGCTCATCCTGAACCGTATCGGGTGGGGAAAATCTTATCTGAAGCAAGGAAAGTATGTTGAGTATCCCGAACGAGGAATGGTGCAGATTACGCCAAAGGGCGAAGAGGCACTGAACAAAGGAAGTCTGACAAGAAAGGAACTTCAGCAGGACCCCGACTGGCTGGCGTACAGGAAGGCGAAAAAAGCCGAAAAAGCCGAAGAGGAAAATACTGAGATTGAGAACGAATCGCCGCAGGATTTGATTGATTCCGGGTTTGCTTCAATTGAAGCACAGGTGAAAAACGAGCTACTTGATAAACTCAAGACTCTTGATCCGTACTATTTTCAAAAAGTCATTCTGATTCTTCTCAAGAAAATGGGCTATGGGGATTTTGTGGAAACATCCAAGTCCGCAGACGGCGGTATTGATGGGATTATCAATCAGGACCAACTTGGTGTTGAGAAAATATATATTCAGGCAAAGCGTTACGATGAAAACAAAGTCCGAGAAAAAGACATCCGAAACTTTATCGGTGCCATGAGCGGAGATACAAACAAAGGAGTTTTTGTAACGACCAGCTGCTTTGATGATGCGGCAGCCAAAAAAGCTCATGAGGCAAGCCATACGATTATTCTTATTGATGGAAAAAAATTGGCTGAGCTAATGCATGAATTCGGCGTTGGTGTGCAGGTGCGGAACACGTATGAGGTCAAAGAAATTGACGAAGACTTCTTTGAAGTTGGCTAATGGAATGGTAGGTGCTCATCGACTGAACTACTCAGCCAGCCTCTCCATTTCTTTTACTATCCGCCGCGCCGCTTTCGCACCGTTAAAAAACTCTTGCATCCTATGATCTACACCCCTACACTTTTCTTATGCTCCCCCCCGCAACTTCTCCGGCGCCATCCGGAAATATCATCCTCTTTGTGACGAAAGACGGCACGGCGCGCATTGAGGTTCGCATGGAAGGCGAGACGGTATGGCTCACACAAGATCAAATGGCGGATCTGTTCGACAAGTCAAAATCTACCATCAATGAGCACATTGGGAATGTCTACTCGGAAGGCGAGCTGAAAGAAGCAGACACCATGAGAAAATTCGGAATTTCCGAATTATCCACCAAGCCGACCAATTACTATAATCTGGATGTCATTATTTCCGTAGGTTACCGGGTAAAATCGCAGCGTGGCACTCAGTTCCGCATCTGGGCGACGCAGCGGCTTCGGGAATATATAGTGAAAGGGTTCGCGCTGGATGATGAACGACTGAAACAGGGAGGAGGAAGAGCGCGGTACTTTGAGGAACTCCTTCAGCGCATTCGCGACATCCGGTCGAGCGAGAGAAATTTTTATCAAAAAGTGACGGATATCTATGCTACGAGCGTTGATTACCGGAAAAATGATCTCCTCACTCGGCAGTTCTTTGCAACGGTTCAGAATAAGATGCACTACGCCGTGCATGGGCATACGGCAGCCGAGATTATTCATGAACGGGCCGACAACTCCAAACCGATGATGGGGCTCACGAGCTTCAAAGGCAGATACATGACGGCGGGCGACGTCCGGGTGGCGAAAAACTACCTGTCTGAGAAAGAATTGAAGCAGCTCAACCTCATCGTTTCTTTCTATCTGGACTTTGCGGAATTGCAGGCGAGCAACGAACGGCCGATGACAATGGCTGATTGGGTGAACAAGCTCGATGATTTTTTAAAGCTCAGCGAACAGAAACTGCTGAAGAGCGCCGGAACGATCAGCGCGGAAACGGCGGGAGTAAAAGCAGATGCCGAGTTTTTGAAATACAGGAAAGAACGTGACGGGAAACACATGTCTGATTTTGATTATGCAGTGAAAAAATTGTCCGATCCAAAACAGGCATAAGTAAAACTCGGCGCAAAGCGCACCTGCACTTTCTCAGAACGGAACATCATCCCTTTGCCAATTCCTCCGCTGATCTCTCCATCTTCTTCTCATACTCTTTCAAATCAACTTTCACCCTCGCCACCCCGCTTTCCATCGCCGCTTTTGCGACGGCGGGTGCGATCGTCGGGAGTAAGCGGTGATCGAAGGGTTTCGGCAGAAGATAGTCACGGCCGAACGATGCGTCATCGATACCGTAGGCTGCCAGCACGTCCTGCGGTACCGGCTCCCGTGCCAGCGCGGCCAATGCTTCGCTCGCGGCCACTTTCATTGCCTGATTGATGGATTTCGCCCGCGTATCCAGCGCACCGCGGAAGAGGAACGGGAAGCAGAGGAGGTTATTGACCTGATTGGGGAAGTCGCTCCTGCCCGTTGCCATGATCACATCATCGCGCGTTTTCCATGCATCGGACGGGAGCATCTCCGGCATCGGGTTCGCCATCGCGAAGACGATGGGGTCCTTCGCCATGGATGCGAGCATTGATCCGGTCAACGCACCGGCGACCGAAATGCCGATGAAGACGTCCGCGCCGCGGAGTGCATCGGCAAGAGTCCTGAGATCAGTCTTGCGTGCGAACGGAGTTTTGAAGGAATTCAAATCATTCCTGCCTTCGTAGATGACACCCTTCGAATCGCAGAGCAGGAGTTGCTCTTTGTCGCATCCCATCGCCAGCAGCATGTTCGCGATCGCCAGCCCGGCGGATCCGGCACCGTTGAGGACGATCCGGAGATTCCGGAGATCCTTTCCCGCGACGTTCGCAGCGTTGTGGAGACCCGCCGACACCACGACCGCGGTACCGTGCTGGTCGTCATGGAACACCGGAATGTCGAGCCTGCCGATCAATGCCCGTTCGATCTCCATGCATTCGGGCGCTTTGATGTCTTCCAGATTGATGCCGCCGAACGTGGGGCTGATCAGTTCGATCGTCCGGATGATCTCGGCGGGATCCGTGGAATTGATTTCGATGTCGATGGCATCGATGCCTGCGAAGCGTTTGAAGAGGACCGCTTTTCCCTCCATCACCGGCTTGCTCGCCAGCGCCCCCCGGTTGCCGAGTCCGAGCACGGCGGTGCCGTTGGAAATCACGGCGATCAGATTTCCTTTACTCGTGTACTTGTAGGCATCATCTGGATTCTTGGCGATGTTCAATACCGCTCCTGCGACACCGGGCGTGTAGGCAAGCGAGAGATCCGCGGAATTCCGAAGCGGCTTCGTCGGCATCAGAGAGATTTTTCCCGCAGGAGATTGTTCGTGGTAGGCGAGAGAGGATTTGTAGGCTTGGTCGGACATAGTGGCGGGAGTATAGCGGGAGACAAGAAGAAAAAGAGGACGGAGAGGTGAGAGAGGATGAGAGGAGACATTCTTCTCATCCTCTCCTCTTCTCAATCTTCTCCTTCTCATCGATGGTACACTTTCTCCATGATGTCCCCCTCCTTCAATCATACCCTCTGGCACACATTGACGGCCGAGGAAACCACCAAGAAGCTTCGCACGGATGCGGTACGCGGACTGTCCGTGACGGAGGCGAACCGGAGATTGGCTGAGGAGGGACCGAATGAACTAACCACAACGAAGGGCGCGTCGTGGATCACATTACTTCTGTCCCAGTGCAAGAACGTCTTCGTCATCATCCTGTTCGCGGCGGTCATCATGTCGCTGGTAATGAATCATACTATGGAGGCAGGAGCGGTCGGGATCATCGTACTGCTCACCATTTTCCTCGGGTTCTTTCAGGAGATGAGAACGGAGAAAGCCGTGGAGGCGCTGCGGACGATGGCCGCCCCGACGGCAACCGTGATCCGCGACGGGAAGCAGCGGGAGGTGACTGCCTCCGCACTCGTTCCGGGGGACATCATCGTGCTGGTGAGCGGCAACCGCGTACCGGCGGATGCCCGCATCGAAACTTCCGCAAATCTCAAGATTGAAGAATCCGCGCTCACAGGCGAGTCGCTGGCCGTCGAGAAGAACAAGGACACGGTAAAGGATCCGGCTTCGCCCATCGGGGACCGGACCTGCATGGTGTATGCCGGAACGTCCGTCACGTACGGGCGCGGACATGCGGTGGTCACGGCGACGGCGATGAAGACGGAGTTCGGGAAGATCGCGGGACTGCTGGATCAAATTGACCGGAGCCCCACCCCGCTCCAACGGGACTTAGACCGGATCGGACGCATCCTCGCCAAGGTGGCGCTGGTGATCGTCGCAGTGGTCGTCGCGTTCGGCTTGTATCGCGATCAGCCGCTGGTCGAGATGCTGCTCTTCGGTATCGCGCTCGCGGTGGCCGTTGTCCCCGAGGCGCTGCCGGCGGTCGTCACCATTTCGCTGGCGCTCGGCGTGCAGCGGATGGTGAAGCGTCATGCGCTGGTCAGGCGGCTCCCTGCGGTGGAGACGCTCGGCAGTACGTCCGTCATCTGCACGGACAAGACCGGCACGCTGACGAAGGACGAGATGACCGTGCGGCGCATCCTCGTGGACGGCGAAACCATCGACGTGTCGGGCACGGGGTACGATCCCGCCGGATCTTTTCTGAAGTCGGATTCCGCAGTGCAGCCGACGGATGCGCTCCTGGAATTGCTTCGTGGCGGGACACTGGCATCCGACGCGCTCCTGATCCACCGTGAGAGCGGCTTCGATATTCAGGGCGATCCGACGGAGGGTGCGCTCGTCGTTGCCGCGGCGAAAGCGGGACTCAAGAAAGACGAACTGGACGACAGCCACCCGCGCATCGGCGAGGTCCCGTTCACCTCGGAAACCAAGCGCATGATGACGCTGCATGAGGGGCCGGAGGGACATGTGATTTACGGCAAAGGTGCGCCGGAAGTCATGCTGCCGCTCTGCACGTTTGAACTCCGCGCAGGCAAGTCCGTGCCGCTCTCCCCCGCACGCATGGCCGAGCTGGCCGCCGCCGCCGGAACCATGGCGTCACAGGCGCTGCGCGTCATTGCCGTCGCGTCCAAGCAATCCAGTGATCTCGCGAATGCGGCGACGTCCATGACGTTCCTCGGTCTTATCGGCATGAGTGATCCGCCCCGGGCGGAGGCATTCGATGCCGTAAAGGAATGTCGCCTCGCGGGAATTAAAGTCATCATGATCACGGGCGACCATCCCGCCACCGCCAAGGCCATCGCGCAGGAGTTGACCATTCTGGACGGGGGGCGTGTCGTGACGGGAGCCGAGCTGCAGGAGATGGACGATGCGACTCTCGAGCGCGATGTCCGGAAGATCGACGTCTTCGCCCGCGTCTCGCCGGAACACAAGCTCCGGATCGTCACCGCGCTCCAGAAGAACGGCCACACCGTCGCCATGACGGGGGACGGCGTGAACGATGCCCCCGCGCTCAAGAAAGCGGACATCGGGATCGCCATGGGCATCGCCGGTACGGATGTGAGTCGAGAAGCCGCAGCCATGGTGCTGACGGACGACAATTTCGCATCGATTGTCGCCGCGGTGGAGGAGGGCCGTGCGATCTTCGGGAATATCCGGAAGTATCTCACGTATCTGTTGTCATCGAACGTCGGAGAATTACTTCTGATGGCCGGTGCGACACTCCTCGGCTGGCCGCTACCATTAAGCGCGCTGCAGCTCCTCACAGTCAATCTCGTTACCGACGGCCTGCCTGCTCTCGCTCTTGCAGTCGATCCACATGATGGGGATCTGATGGCCCATCCTCCGCGGGACCCGCACGCAGGCATTTTCAGTCGCTCCATCACCATCCTGATCTTCATCGGCGGCGCGTGGTCCATGCTTGTGAACCTCGCGGTGTTCTGGTGGCTGACACATCATGGAGTCCCGCTGGAAGGCGCCATGACCGCGACGTTCCTAAGCCTCGTCCTCATCCAGTTCTTCAAGGCCTACAGCTTCCGGTCGCCGGAGCATTTCCCTTGGCGTCCATTTGCCAATAACTGGCTCAATCTGGCGGTGGCCTGCGAGCTGGTTCTGCTGGTCGCATTCATTGAACTGCCCGTCCTCGAACCCATCCTCGGAACGGTTCATCTGACGCGGGATCACTGGCTGCTGGCGATCCTCGGAGCGGCGAGCATCATTCCGGTGCTGGAGATAGGGAAGTCGGTGCTGCGGAGGAAGAGGTGACAATATGTCATTTCCTAATGGAGCAGGATTTCTTCCTGCGGCCGCCGCGGGTAGATACCCGCTCCCTTGAAGAAAAAGTGGGCATTGTCGGATTTCTGTTCCGCAAACAATCGACAAGACTGCCATCAGCTACAATGATGCCGATGATTGTTGAGCAGTTTTTTACGGCGTTTCTTGTCATCCAACTGGCTCATTCCGCAGAAGAGCTTGCCACGGGATTCCATCGTCGGTTTCCACCATTCAAGATGAGCTTTCGGTTCTTCCTGATATTCGAATTACTCTTCAATGCCTTTTGGATCTGCGTTTTTCTTTTCGATGTTTTCCCGGCGAGAGTCCCTCTTATGGCCTTCTTTAATATCCTCATGTTCGCAAACGGCATGTGGCACATCATTTGGTTTTGGTTTTGTGAGAAAGGCAAACGATACGTTCCGGGATTGATCACCGCCCCCGTTCATATAATCCTCTTCTTGGTCTATTACGGTCTGATGCTTCGGTAACCGTGTGCATGTTCAAGTAAACAAGAAGCGAGATAAGGACATCTTCCTGAAGCCATCCGGAAGGACTACAGTACGTTCAATCACACTCCCCTTCCCCTCATCCTTATGGTCAGCACCCTCGTATCTCTCGCGATACTGCTCGGTGTGTTCTATCTCGTCATCCTGCCGATCCTCGTTTTCCGCCTGATGGGACGCGTCGGGGCGTTGGAGCGCGAGAAGGAGGAAGGAGTTCCCGCCCGTCGTCCGGTTCAGAAGACGGAGGACAGACAAGTGGAGCCGCTTCGGGCGACTGCGCCGGTTGCATCCATTGCACCCAAAGCCGCTACGAAAGCCGCATCTCCGTCGCAGAAGGGGAAGTCCTTCGAGGAGCAGGTCGGCGGTCGCGTGTTCCAGTGGGTCGGCATCGGCGCACTCGTCATCGCACTCCTCTTTTTCATGAAGTGGTCCTTTGAAAGCGGGCTTATAGGACCGACGGGTCGTACGATGCTGGGGTACATTTTCTCCGGCGCAGCCATCATTGCGGGAGACCGTCTGCGGCAGAAGTACGGCATCTGGTCGCTCGCGTTCACCGGCGGCGGTGCGTTGGGGTCCTTTGTCGTCACATCCATCGCACTGCACACATACCGCCTCTTCCCCGAGCCTATCGCGATTGTGATCTACATTCTCACGACGTTCGTGGTGTGTCTCCTCTCGGGATACTACGGTTCCATCCCGCTCGCGGTGTTCGGGATCGCAGGCGGTTTCCTGACGCCCGTCCTCGTCGGCGGAGGCGGCAATACTCTGGGTCTTCTTTCGTATGTTCTTATTCTGGACGTCGGCATCCTCGCTCTCGGGCACGTCCGCCAGTGGAGGTGGCTCAATGCCTTCGGTCTGATCGGGACAGGGATCTACGAAGTCTATGCGCTGTTTGACATGCAGTTCGATCGCTCATACGCCTTCATGTTCATTGCGGCGTTCTTCGTGATCTACGTCCTCGTTCCGTACATTTACAATCTCTTGAAGCAGCAGAAATCAGAGCCGCCCGATCTCGTCATTCTGCTCGGGAATGCCTTACTGCACTTCGGACTGATCTTGGGCTGGCTCGAGCGCACGCCAGGTCTGCGTGACAATTACGATGCGCTGGTGTCGCTCGGCTTCGCGGTCGTCTTCCTCGTGTTCGCGACGGAAGTGTACCGCCGGAACAAGAACGATACGCCGCTGGTCTTAGGCAGCCTCGCTCTCACCGTCCTCTTCGCAACGCTCATGATTCCATTGCAGCTCGGCGGTGCGTGGGTCCCGCTCGCATGGAGCGTAGAGGGAGCGTTCCTGCTCTGGGTCGCCATGACGCTCAAGGATATCCGTATCCAGCGCTTCGCGTGGGTGGTGATGGCTGCGGCGTACGTCTGGTACTTCTTTGTCCCGCAGGACGTGATGACTGCGGATGGTTTCATGCATTTGTCGACCGTCTATCAGATCTCGGGTTTGTATCTCTTCCTCGGATGGACCGCGCTCTTCGTCGGTTTCGCTTTCGTCGGTCTGACCCGCGACGATCACCGCGAGCAGCATGTCGTTCCCTTCATTCTGGTCGGCATCATTGCTCTGGTTCTTGCGTTCATGCTGAACCTCTTCATGGAGTACGAGTCGTCATTGACATGGATCCAGCGGCTCATTCAGGCGGCCGCACTCATCGGCGGCAGTTACATCGTCCTCATTCAGGCATCGCAGCAGTGGAGCCGTCTCTCCCCTGACGAGCGCAGAGCGTTCGGTTTCCTCGGTGTCGGAGTGCAAATCGTGACGCTCACGTATCTGACGACGGAGCTCGTCCATGCGGTGGATGCGAACCTGCTGTTCACCGGCTTCGACCATCCGTACCAGATCCTCAACGTCGGCATCTCCATCCTCTGGGCGGTGTACGGCGCGGTTGCGTTGATCATCGGCGTGGTGAAGCAGTGGAAGCCGCTGCGCCTGTTCAGCCTCGTACTCCTGCTCATCGCCATGGCCAAGCTGACGCTCGTCGACTTCTTCGGTCTCGGCACGGGTCCGCGCGTCATCGGTTTCACCGTTCTCGGCGGTCTGCTCGTCGCCGCATCGTTTCTCTATCAGAGCAACAAAGCAACCATGAAATCCCTCTTCTTTTCCTCCTCCGACAAATGAAAAAACTCTCCCTCGCACTTGTCATTTCTTCAGTTGTGTTCGTGCCGGTCGCACTGGCCGCGCCGCTCTATGAGCGCACGATCGATGTCGGCGCACTGCCATCGACGCAGCCTGTATTCATCGCCGTGCCGGAAACGGTCTTACGTCGCAGTCCGCTGGAGTCACTTCGCATTGTCAGGGGAACGGTGACGGAACCGATCAAATCGTCACCGGAGAAACAGGGGGAGCTACGGGGGATCATCGAGAGTATTTCACTGTGTTCGTCGGAAGGAACCGATACGGCTGCGTCTCTCCACGACGGCAGCACATCGACGTTCGCACGCCCCGATCCCGCGAAGAACCCTTCTTCGTGCACCATCACCCTGCTTCTCGCGACAGCCGCGAGAGTGGACTCGGTATCTTTCTCATCGGATCAGACATTCAAGACGATGACGGTTTCCGCACGTTCCGGTCAGTCGTTCACCGATCTTCGGACCGTGAAGGGAACGACGGCGATGGAATTCTCGTCCATCGTGACGGATGCACTCTTTATCACCATTACCTATGACATTGTGCCGCGGCTGAGCGAACTCGGCGTGAATGGGACATTCCCCGCCCGCATTCTGTTCATGGCGGAGCCTGGGGCGCAGTACAAACTTCAGTACGGGGACAACAATCCTCCCGCTCCCCCCGCGGTTCCATCTGCCTTGGTCGCGACAAGCGGCACTCGGTACGTGACCATCGGAGCCGAACAAACGCTGCAGGGTGACGATGATCAGGATGGTGTTCTGAACCTCACGGATAACTGCCGTGCGGTCGCCAATCCCGATCAGAAAGATACGGATCACGACGGCCTTGGCGATGCCTGCGACAACGCACAGGACATCCCCAATCTTCTTCAGAATGACAAGGACTTGGACGGCGTCGGCGATGCGACGGACAACTGCCGCACGATGTTCAATCCGGATCAGAGTGACAGTGACTTGAACGACATCGGAGACGTCTGTGACGATGCGGACAAAGACGGCATCGTGAACAGCAAAGACAACTGTGCGGGCATCGCGAACGCGGATCAGAAGGATGCCGACGGCGACGGCGCGGGTGACGCGTGTCAGCTGGATAGAGATTCCGACGGCGCGCCGGACACCGTCGACAACTGCCGTTCCCTGCCCAATACCAAGCAGGAAGATGCCGATCAGGACAACATAGGCGATTCATGCGACAACTGTCCGATAACCAAGAACCAAACTCAGCGTGACGAGAACGGCAACGGCATCGGTGATGCCTGTGAGGCATCCATCATCGACGCTGACAGTGACGGTGTGGTGAATGCGACGGACAACTGTGCCGCACTGCCCAATTCTGATCAGACGGACCTTGACAATGACGGCGTCGGGGACGCGTGCGATAACTGCCCGACCATTCAGAATCAGGATCAGCGGGACAGCGACAAGAACAAGCAGGGAGATGCCTGTACGGACATCGATGCCGATGGTCTGTTGCCTCCGCTCGATAACTGCCCGACCGTTGCGAACGCCGACCAGACGGACGCGAACAACAACGGCATCGGTGATACGTGCGAAGACGATGACGGAGACGGGACGATCAATGCCACGGACAACTGCCGGTACAAGTCCAACTATAACCAGCAGGATTCCGACGCGGACGGCATCGGCGACTCGTGCGACGAAACGGACGATCGTCTGTCAGAGCAGCATCCGTGGGTCCTGTGGATCGGCACGTCGTTTCTCGTCCTGGTCCTCATCGGTATCTCCGTCCGCATGGTGATGAAGATCCGGAAGGAGCAGGGAACGGGGGTGTAATGACACCACGTTTGATCGCCTGCCTGATTCCTCCGTCGATCTGAGTGACATGATTCCGGTAGTACCCGAAGGACTCTTGTTATTTGGATATTTATGGATATAATATGGATATGGTGAATACGCCTTTCCGGAAGATCGATGATCTGCAGGCTAGGATCAATAGTTTCCGCCCATTCGGCAAGGAACTCCTTGCGGCATGGCAGGAGAGACTTCGCATTGATTGGACGTACAATTCCAATGCCATCGAAGGAAATACGCTGACGTACGGCGAAACCGCCTTCTTCCTTCGCGAAGGGCTCACATCGGAAGGCAAGCCGCTGAAGGATTACGTCGAAGCCAAAAATCATGCGGAGGCGATTGATTATTTGCATGAGGTTGTACGGATCAAGCGGAGGATGACCGAGCATTTTATCCGGGGACTCCACGGTTTGTTGCTCCGAGGTGTCACAAGCACAGTCTCTCTGGGCGCAAAGGGAAAACTGATCCAGAAACCCCTCACCGCAGGTGCATACAAAGTGCGGCCGAACCATGTCCTCACGCTGTCGGGAACCATCCATCACTATACGGAACCGCTGCACGTCTCTGATGAAATGCAATCGCTTCTCACATGGCTGAGGGCGAGCACGAAGCTTCACCCCGTCGAACGTGCGACGCTCTTTCACTACCGTTTCGTCTGCATTCACCCCTTCGATGACGGCAACGGACGCATGGCAAGGCTCCTCATGAACCTTCTTCTTCTGCAAGCCGGCTACCCACCCTGCGTGGTCCGCAGCAGGCGGCGCAAGGAGTATCTGCAGTGTCTGGAGCATGCGGATGTGACAGGATCGACCGACAGACTTCTCCTCTTTCTGGCCGAAGAACTTGCTCAGACTCAGGAGACGATGCTCGCGGTCCTCGAAGGAAAATCACCGTCACCCGTCCCGGAAGGAACACTGAACCACAGCGAACGTCAGACGCTCATCCTGAACGCTCTCGACGAAAAGACGCTTGCAATCAGGGAGCTTTCCAGTGCATTGCCGATGATCAAGAGACCGACCTTGAAGAGTGACCTGCAGATACTTCGGAGAACAGGGAGAATCGGAAGAAAGGGGAAGGGGAAAGGAGCGGTGTATTTTCGGAAGTGAGAACTCGCGAGAGTGGCGGTTCGTACTGTCTACCCTCCGTAGCTTTAGCGAAGGAGGGAACGTGATTCGAATATTGGGTTATAGGGAATCGATGAATGCTAATTTAAGCAGTTTTGGGCTAAGGTAAGAGCAATACTCTTTCCCAATTCTTTATGCCCAAAAAAAGTGTCCCTGCTGTGGCTCATTTCGAATCAAGAAATA
>JAQTSK010000006.1:27157-51143 GCA_028711345.1 Candidatus Peribacteraceae bacterium | reverse complement strand
CTGCGTTTTTCTTCGAGAAGATCATGAGGGAAGCAGCATACTACAATGGATTGATTCCGTCACTCAAAAACAACTCCAACATTGCATTCTGCTACACTCCCTCCATGCACCCCCTCTCCCCTCTCGCCGGACGGTACGCGACCAAGGTCGATGCCCTCCGTGCATTCTTCAGCGAAGAAGCGCTCATCCGCTCACGACTCTTCGTGGAAGTCAGCTACTTCGCCGCACTGGGAGATGAAGAAGGCGTGAAAGAACTAAAACCGCTGGGTGCCCGGCAGAAGAAAGCGCTCCAGCTGATGATCGATGAATTCTCCGATGCAGATGCAAAGAAGGTAAAGGACATCGAGAAGACGACGAATCATGACGTGAAGGCGGTGGAATATTTCCTCAGACGGGAATTGGAGAAAGTTGCAGGAGCCAAAGTGAAAACGGAGTTCGTGCACTTCGCGCTCACGAGTGAGGACGTGAACAATCTGGCGTACGGGGCACTGATTCACGATGCGCTGTCCCGCGTGCTCCGGCCGGAGCTGCAGGCGATGATGGCGGCGGTCCGATCGATCGCAACAGCCAATCGCAGCCGTCCCATGCTCGCACTGACGCACGGACAGCCCGCCACGCCGACGACTCTCGGCAAGGAGTTGATGGTGTTCGTGGAGCGTCTCGAGCGCCAGCGGGATCAGCTGAAGCTATTTAAAATGCAGGGCAAGTTCGGCGGTGCCGTCGGCACGTATGCCGCTCATAAAGCCGCATATCCCGATGTCCGCTGGGAACGCTTCGGCGAACGGTTCATCAAATCCCTCGGCATGCTGCCGATCGGCGCCACAACGCAAATAAACCCGCACGATGATCTGGCGGAACTCTCACACCTCTATGTCCGCATCAACACCATCCTCCTCGGACTCTGCCGCGACATCTGGATGTACATTTCGCGCGGGGTGTTCACACAGAAATCAATCAAAGGTGAGGTGGGCTCCTCGACAATGCCGCATAAAATCAATCCGATCGACTTCGAGAATGCCGAAGGAAATCTCGGTCTATCCACTGCGTTATTCAATCATTTCGCGGAGAAGTTGCCGGTCAGCCGATTGCAGCGTGACCTCACCGATTCGACGGTGCAGCGTAATCTCGGCGTGGCATTCGGCTACCACCTCCTCGCGCTGAAATCGATCGAGAAGGGTCTCAAGAAGCTCTCCGTCGATAAGCAGTTTCTGGAAGACGAACTCCGCGCACATCCGGAAGTCCTCGGCGAAGCCGTACAGACCATCATGCGCCGGCGCGGCATCAGTGATGCGTATGAGAGGATGAAGTCTCTCACGCGCGGCAAGAGGATCACCATCGCCGAACTCGAGGCTTTCATGGAGAAGCAGGGGTTCACCGATCCGGAGAAGAGGCGGGTGCTCGGACTATTGGAATAATTTCACCGCAGCCGGGACCTGCCCGACCTGACGGTCGTTCGGGCGGGGGCAGCGTCCCGGTAAAAAAAAGGGGGGGGTGGCTTAGACCGCCCTCTGCGACGCGGCGTCGCAGCTGCGGGACATTATTGAATTTTTTTGCGTGCGGCTTCTTTCGTTCGCAACTGAGAGCAAATGCTCCGCCAGTATCCGGTGATCACGGTCCATGATTGCATCGCCGCGCGAAGGAATCAGCCCCGGCGGGGAGTTGAGTTCCAGCACTCTCCACCGTCCGTCGGCGTTCAGACCCAGATCGACCGAATACACGCGAGTCTTGAATGATTGCAGGCGACGATCAATGGCCAGCGCGATCTCCATGGCTTCCTTCGGAATAGCTGCGTCAGGCACCGTGAAGAAACTGCCGCCCTGACAGATGTTCGCCATCAATCCTCCCGGTTTCGGCGTGCGTATCATGGCGTACGAAAACCTGTCGCCGATGAAGACCAACCGTAAATCATGCAAGCCGTCGACCACACCCGGAATCCCGCCGCTCAAGTCCATGAACTCCTGAATGATGAGCGGATAGCGGTGCTCCCTCGAGCTGATTTCACTCTTGGTGCCGATCATGATCCCTTCGCCGCCACAGCTGGTCGTCGGCTTGCAGATCACGCGGTCAGCCGGCAACGAGCACAGAGCGTCCTTGAGTTCCTGCGCCGATTGAACGATGACGGAGAGAGGACAAAACTCGGGAAAAAGCCGGTACGTCCTGTCTTTGTCACAGAGCGCGTGGAGCTCCGGATCATTGACGAGAGCGGTCTCTGCGTCACCGATGAAATCCTCGCCTTTGTTGTACACGACACCGCCTTCCATCAACTCCTCCGATCGAACGAATGTCGTTCCGTCGAAGATCCACCCGCTCTGAAAACGATTTCCTCCGCGGAATGACGCCATGCTGCGCACCAGTGCCAATGTCCCGCCCTGAGCTGCGACCTGACGACCGAACTCATGGTACGAACAGACGAATTCCTCGCGGTTCAGCGGGGCATCGTCATGTTTCGGCTTGGTGAAATAGACGGCAATGGTACCGGCTGACGTCATACGGAAAGGAGAAGATCAACCAAACGACGCATGAAAAGTTCAGCGGTCGGGTAGTGCGGAAGAACGGGATCCAGACCCGGTTTGGAGTTGAGTTCGATCAGCTTCCATTCCCCCGCCGCATTCCTGCCCATATCGACCGCATACACACGATCGGGGAAGGATCGCAGCGCGGCATCCACCGTACGAAACAGCTTCATCGCATCCGCAGGAACGGAAGCGACCGGCACTTCGAAGAGAGAACCTCCCTGCTGGTAATTGGCGAGGTACGATCCTTGTTTCGGTTGACGGACATAGCAGCGGAGCGGCTCACCGCGGATGGAGAAGATGCGAAGATCGTGCTTTCCCTTCGCAATGCCCGGGATGCCTCCGCTCGTATCCAGAAATTCCTGCACGAGCAGAGGAAACACGTGTGACGCCCCGAGAACGTCTTCTGCGGACGCAATGACGATACTCTTCCCTCCCTCTCCATCCGGAGGTTTGGCGACAATCAGCTCTCCTTCCAGACGTCCGGCAGCCCACGCGAGCTCGTGCTTGTTCTGAACCAGCAACGTCTCCGGGAAACAATCCGAAAAACGCATGTAGGTCTCCCACTTGTCCGTGCAAAGGTGCTCGAACTCGGGAGGATTGATCATCCGGACATCGTTTGGAACAAACGAGATCCCTCTGCATTTGTTATAGAGCACGTCGGCTTCCCACGGATGCTCATGCAAGCGGAACGATCCGCCGCCAAAAATCCATGCTCGGTCGAATGTGCCCTTACCACGGTACGACGCAGGATTCCGGACGATGCCGCACTCTCCTCCGTCCGCGGTCACCATCTCCCCGAACTGCCGGTACGCCGTCCGGAATTCCGATTGATCGAACGGATAATCGTCGAATCCCGGTGCGTCGAAGAACACGCCGATCCGCCTCGGACGTTTGCGGGCGACTTTGCCGGATGATCCGGACTGCTTCTTGATCTTCTTTCCTCGTGCAGATGCCGTTTCTACATCATCCGGGCGCGTATTTTCCGGTGGGGGCGTGGGGGGTCGTTTACCCATGTGCGCAGCGGTTTAGCAGCATCGCGGAAAACAGTGAATGCCTCCGATATCGGGTCTGCTTGAATAATCTGACGAATAAATGTATAATAATCAGAAAAATTAACTCCATTTTCCCTTCCATGCATGACAGAGTCGCCCCGCGAACCTCCGGCACGGAGTACGCCCGAACTACTGACCGAATCACCTCGCATTGAGGCGGAAGCATTGATCAAGCAGGCTCAGGATGCTGTTGCGCACATACCTCTCCCACCCCCCGAGGTGCAAGGTGATGCACCCGACTATTCACCGAATCTCAAAGATCGTTTTACGCTGCTCAGTCTTCACTACAAGGGCGTGCAGGTCAGCAAAGTCGGCACAGGCGATACGTACCGCATCACGACGTTAACGCTGCAGGATGCTGAAACCATCGAGGAGTACGCCGAGGAACATAGCCTCCTGCCCAACAGAGATGACGGAGCACTGGATTTCACATTCAGAATCGGAGGATTTGATAAGAGAGATGGTTACTACGGACCCAAAGATTCTTCCCCCGAACACAAATCGGAGAGCAGGTCGGTGGCCGTCTTGCATACAATAGAAGTCCCAAAAACTGAATCACCTGTTGTTTCTTCGGAAGCGACAACCTCTTCACCGCTGCAGGAAAACCCTTCAATAATCCACGCTGACGAGGAAATTCCTTCTCTCCGGGCGGAGACAGTGCAGCAGCCCGGGCCGTCGCCTGAACAGATGGCACACGTGTTGTTTGTTTCCAAGGCGTCCGAAATTCTCTCTCGGATTCGGGGCGATGCGACGAAAGAAGATGCGGTTCATCTTCAGAAATACGCAGCTCTCCTCGATGCCAATCCTCAGTACGATCCCGGCGAAAATCTTCGTGATGGTATTCGTCATGCAATTTCCAATGCCGGATGGATGAGGAATCTCTTCAACCGTACCGATGACGAAGGTGCCTATCTGGCAAGGATCAAGAATAATTTCAGGAACCTGACCGTAAATCCGATACAAAGAATATTCGGCATCCAACCGAGGACGGCCCACGAGGAAGATCCGCGCGTCTATATCGTTCACAACGTTCGCGACCATCTTAAAATGGTGCAGGAAATGGGCGCACCCGTACAGGGCCAATCATTCCAGAGCTCTCCCACACAGATTGCACAGCTTTCAAGCACATCCACACGTTCCATCGATACTGCACCCACTCAGGAAGGAAGAACCGAAAACCTCGAGAATCTTGCCGGGAGGTTTTCAGAATTTCTCGAAAGCCAATCTGACAATGTTGGCATGCAATCATCCGTACGCAGAACCAATCTGAATCTTCGCATGGCTCTCAATCTGTTCGGAGCAGGAGGCATCAGCAGTAATGTAGGCGGAGGGGAAGCGACAGTGCAGCAGATCGTGGAAACGTACAATGCAAGCGCAAGAAAGAACAGAGCTCCGGTATTTGAAATCAACAAAATTTCTTCATTATTGCCAACCACGATTGCACGGACGTCCGTATCCGGCAGCTCCAACTCGTGAATACGACAGCGCAGCATGCGCGATGATCATCTCGTTTCCATCCCACACCAACCACCATGACTCCCCCCGCAGACGACACCGCAGCGCACAAACGCGCATTTCTGACACAGCTCGGGGTGCAGATCCCGAGCGGCAAGGAAGTGTATGACTCCATTATGGGAAACATCGAACCCGAACTGGTGACGGAAAACCTCACGACGCTGGATGAACCGTACGCAGACGAGAGCGCGGAGGATCGCAAGGCGCGCTACCAACGATACACGGAAGCTTTCGCCGAGTACCGGAAACAGTTCACGCAGTGGGCCGGCAATTTGCGGCAGGCGGTGAAAACGTTCCGCCGCTCCGTCGTGACGGCGTCCGAGACGAAGAGCCGGGCGGATGATGAAATTGCCATCGCTGCGCTGGAAGCACAAATGTAATCAACTCCATACTTTCTTTCTTCCTCTCCCATGCGTACCTTCCATTCCTTCTTCACATCCGACCGCGAACATCGCTTGATGTTTCAGGCTCCGGCGGCTCCGGAGGCTCCACCTGTTGCTCCGCCCCCTGCTGCGGAGGCAGCCCCACTCGCACCGGTCGAAACTCCGGATGCAGCAGCGGGTGCTGCGACGGCTGAAGCTGGCGCAGCGGCAGGAGCAGTGGCTACTGCCGTCGATCAGGCAGTACCTCCTGTATCCGCAGATCCCTTAAGTGTTCCGCCTGCAGCAGTACAAGGTTTGCAACAGGGCATGAGATTGCCACAGTCGGCAGGAAGTACCGGACTGAGATACGATCAGAATCCAAAAATACTTCAAAAGGAACTGGATGGACCAAACGGACTTCGGGCACAGAAAAAATTTCTTGAAAACAGAATTCATAATCCCGCATCATCACAAATAACCATAGACAGGGCAGAAATGAACCTCAAGATACTTGACGAAATGATTGCCGCAAAGGAAGCGGGGAAGCCACTGGAGGTCTTCAGGCAGGAGAAACAGGCGGAACAAGCAAAAATCGCAGCGGCGGAACGCGCTGCCAACGCGCCACAGGGAGCACCGGCAGCTGCGGCGACTGCGCCGGGCGGAGCCCCCGACAACGCTCCTCCGCAAACGCCGGAGCAACTCCTTGCCGGAGCAGAAGATTCATTCGAAAACGAAGCCAGAGCATCCGCTGATGAGCTGGCTGTTGCCAGAAAGGACATGATAAATGCGACACAAGAGCAGTTGGCACGCATGGGAAAGGTGGTCGAAAATCCATCAGGAGTTGATACTAAAAACAGAGAACTGATATCGAAATTAGTGAAAGAACTTATGTCTTCAGGAAAGAACCCGGATGATCTCATTGAGGAAAAGAACGATACTTTTAAGAACAACGAAGGAAAGGATCTCATTGGCCGCATTACGGATGCCAGAAATGAAAAGAACGGAGCGATTGGAAGAGTGGCGGAATTGCGTGGACAGCTGGCTACGGAGAAAAAAGAACCTGGAAATGACGACGCAGTCAGAGATTTGGAAGCTGCGCTGAAGGAAGCGGAGAAGATTCAAAAGGAAACCGAAATGAAATACGCAACACTGACGCAAAAACTGGAGGATGCAAAAAAAACAGTGAAATCGGAAGTCGAAATGTTGAGTGCTATGAAAGAGCACGCCGATAAGGTCGCAAGTCTTGCAGATGACCAGATACAATCCACCGCGGCAGTTCTGAAAGGGAGCACAAATCCCGACAATAAGTTGCTCGGTGAACAACTGGAGACCGTATCAATCAGTGTCGATGATTCCTTAAAAATGACCGTTACTCCGCCTGCGGATCCTAACGTCAAGATTGCTCTTGCAGCCAGATTGGGCGGCTCAAAAATACTGGAAAGTCCTCCCCGGCTGCTCGCGGCCGTCGAAGATGCCCGCAAAAAAGAGCAGACGGTTTAAATCCGCTCCGTACTGCGTAAACAAACGGCTCGCCATGAGGAGTCACGGCAATCGCGATTGCCGTGACGACGAATGGTGCCCAGGAGAGGACTCGAACCTCCACGGGATTGCTCCCACTAGCCCCTCAAGCTAGCGCGTCTGCCATTTCGCCACCTGGGCACGGAAAGATCAAAGCGCGCGCAGTGTAGCAAGACACAGCCCGTGATGCACGGCAAACCGTTGGGGCTCGCGCTCGGTCTGCGTGTTCGCTAACCTCTCGGGGTCCGCAAAGGCGTTTCCCTTCATTCCCATGCACTCCCGGCAAGCCCGAATCATCGCACGGAAACTCGTTCAGTCTCTCTCCAATGATCAAGGAACGACAATTGAAGCACTTCCGAATCCAACAGCAATCCATGACATCACCGATGCGCTGCTGGACGTCATTCTCGTTCGTCAGGGGATTGAAGTGCCATCGTCCGAGGAGCAGTTCATACAATTGATCAACGTGAAGTTAGGAGCTATTGCAGCAAAGCTTGAAACGCAGATCGCCATTGAGCTGTCCCATGCAGGCACACAAGGATCAGCCGACGCGATTGTCACCAAACTGTTCGATGAGCTTCCGGCGATCCTCGATCTGACCGAAGGAGACATCGGTGCGGCGATTGCGGGCGATCCTGCGGCACGGAGCCCTGCATACGTCCGGCTCAGCTACCCCGGAATTTTCGCCATCACGGTCTACCGGATCGCCCATGTGATTCTGCACCTCGGCTGCCCGCTCATCGCGCGCATCTTGACGGAGTACGCGCACGAGAAAACCGGCATCGACATCCATCCCGGCGCAACGATCGGCAAGCGGTTCTTCATCGACCACGGCACGGGTGTGGTCATCGGCGAGACGTCGGTGATCGGCGACGACGTCGCCATCTACCAAGGCGTCACGCTGGGCGCGCAGTCCTTCCCTCGCAAACCGGACGGCTCGTTCGATCTGACCAAGAAGCGCCACCCGACCATCGGCAACAGAGTGAAGATTTACGCCGATGCGGCCATCCTCGGGAAAGAGAAAGTCGCGGACGGATCGATCGTCGGCAGCGGCACAAGACTGATCCTGAAGGAAGACATTCCCGCCAACACCGTCATCATTCCGGAGAAGCAGGTGATGAGGATGAAGACGGGGAAATGACTGCTCAATTGGTATTATTAGCTTTTGGCTTTGTTGTGAAGCAAATCATTTTTCAACTTGGGAGCGGGTTTCCCTGCCCTTCCGACCTGTCCCCCGAAGCCTTGCTCGCCGTCCGTAGCTGTAGCGAAGGATGGGCGAAGGGGGAAGCCCCGCAAGACGAAGGAGGGCTTCCTGCGGCAATCGAAGCTCATCAGAGCAGTGCAATCAACGGCCGGAGTCCGAGGAAGATAATGAATATTCCTGCACCACGATTCAGCCACAGAAGCAGCACAGGTGTGAAAAATCTTCGCAAGATCGAAACAACATTCACGAGGATCAGCCACCACAGCATGGAAGCGGAGAATATGCCGATTCCCACAGCCAGATATTCACTCATGCTCCCCGGAAACCGCACCATGGTCGCCGCAATGCCCGCGAATATCATGATGCTTGCAGGATTGATGAACTCCAGAAAGAATGTGGAGAACGCATTCTCCAGAACACTCTTCGATGTGTCCTCGGAGCGAATCGTGCGAGGATCGGAGCGGAGAATCATCATGCCGAGCACGCCGAGAATGACGGCGCCGAGGAGCTTGGGCCAGAATTGGAGCGCAGGTGACGCATGAGTCAACAATGCCATTCCTGCGAAACCCAGAGATCCGTACGCTGCCAGCGCAACAGCGGACCCCAGTCCGGTTGCCATGCCTGCCACCCGACCCTGCGTCAGTGAACGCTGAATGCAGAGGAGGCAGATGGGTCCGACAGGCGCCGAAACCATCAGTCCCGCGAGAGAGCCCAAGAAGAATGGCGTCAGGAGATTTTCCATGCGTCCAGTCTGACAACCTTAAGCCGGAAACATACTGAATCAACGGCATTAATATTTTCTTTAGTGAATTTTTGGCTTGTTTACAAAGAAATATACAGATACAATTCTGACGATTTTTCCGTCAACAGTATGGATATACGCATCACACTCACGCAGCTTGGCCTGTCGCCGAAGGAAGCGGACGTGTACCTCACGACGCTCGAGCTCGGGATGTCCCCTGCCAGCGTCATCGCCAGAAAATCCAAGATCAAGCGAACGACGGTCCACGAAATCCTCGCACGCCTCTCGGAGAAAGGATTGGTGGAGTACTTCATGCGGAAACACACACGGTACTTCTCCGTCCTGTCGCCCAAATCCCTCGTGGAGAAGTACGAAAGTCATGTTGCCGATCTCCGCAGTTCGCTCCCGTCACTACTGGCAGTGGAGAATCGGATCGTCGGTAAACCCAAGGTCTCGTTCTTCGAGGGCAAAGAGGATTTGAAGCGCCTCTATCTCGATCCGCTCAATCAGTCCGACGAAGTGCTCAACTACTTCGACCCTGCGAAAGTGATGGAATATTTCGGGGAACCGTGGCTCCGGGATTCCGTCATCAAAACGCGCGCGGAGCACAAGATCCCCGTCCGCGTCATCATGCCCGACTCGGCACTCTCCAGACGCTTCAAGGAGCGCGGTGCCAAAGAACTGCGCACTGCAAGAATCATCACCGATGCGCAGATCTACTTCCCGAATGAGATCTACATCTACGGAAACCGCTTCTCCATCTTCTCATTCTCCGATGACATGGCGATGCTCATCGAGAGCGCGGATGTGGTGAAGACGCAGCGGGCGATCTTCGAGCTGGCGTGGTCGAGTGTGAAGGTGCAAGGATGAACGCGACCAAGCTCGTTCACTCCATCACAAACACTGCCGTTGGCAATCGCGATTCCGCAATGTTGCAAGAAGCCGTAAAGGAAAAATTCTTCACAGTGCCGATGCCTGAGGGGATTATAAAATCCATACATTCCCCTCCCCGGTTTTATGAACCAACTCCCTTCTTCACGCATGTCGTCCGCACTCCTCGCGGCGGCATCGTTTCTTTTCGCTGTTCCCGTGGCTTTCGCGGTTCCCCCCGCAGCGCCCGCAGCGCCCGACCTGATCGTTCCATCGGACAGCGGATTTTCAAGCAGCGACGACATCACGAATGACACAACACCCACGATCACGGTGAGCGGGTGCGCCGACGGCAACGAGTTGAAGCTCTACTCCGGCGCCGTGCTCCTGACAACCGATCCCACCCCCGTTCTCTGCAGCAACGGTTCGGGGGCTCTGACGGTGGCCGCTGCCGCCGCTCTCGCGACGAACGGCGTCTATACCCTCATGGCAACGCAAACCAACGATCCGGAGGGCGCATCGGCAGCCTCCGATCCTCTGAACGTTACCATTGATACGGGAGCGCCCGTCGCTCCCGGCACGCCCGATCTCATCGCGGCGTCGGATGACGGTCTTTCGGAGAGCGACGATCTCACGAGTGATACTACGCCCACGTTCTCCGTGACCTGTGCGGCGAACTCCGCGGTGCAACTCCTCTCCGGCGCAACAGTCCTCGCGACCGGTCCGTGCAGCAACGGATCGGGGAGCCTGACGAGCAGTGCTCTCACAAACGGCGTCTACACCATCACGGCGAAGCAGCGGGACGTCGCAGGAAACCTCTCCGTCGCTTCCTCCGGCCTCGAGGTGACGGTCTCAGCCGTGCTTGCCACCCTTGCCGCCGGCGCGCAGGGCGGTCCCAACGACGGCCAGCAGGGCGTCCCGGTCGATGCGCGCATCGACCGGGTGTTCCTCGGCTCCGGCGGCTCGGACAGCACCATCACCTTAAGCGGCGCAACGGTCACCCTGAGCACCGTCTCTCTCAAAGCGAACACGGGCAACCTGGAGGAAGGGGCGCCGTCCGGTCCCAACCTCTGCACATCGCTCAGTATCGACTTCTTCAGAAATATCGTCTGCAACCACGCCCCTCTGGAACCGGAACTCTGGTATACCCTCACGCTGAGCGGCGGACTCAACGGCATCAAGTCACAAACCCCAAGCATCCAGACGCTGGCGACCTCGCGCACGTACGCCTTTCGAACCGGCGGCTTCCAAGGCGGCGGGAACTTCCTGCCTCCCCCGTCCATCCTCGGCGGCGTACCGCGCCCCGGATCAGTCGTACCCATCAACGCCAAGCTGCGCGTCTACTTCAATGTGGGAGGGACGGGCAGCACGACGATGAAAACGAGCGGGTTGAACTCCGTCCTGAACACGCAGAACGTCTTCATCGCGGAAGTGGTGAACGGTGAACCGCAGGAGTTAAACCTGCTCGCCTGCGAGGGCGGCGCGAACTGCAACATGTCCTGGAACGCGACGGGCAATGAGCTCATCGTGACGCCCGGCTGGCAAGCCCCCGGCGGTTCGGTCGCGTACAACGCGACGGGCGCACTGGTCCCCGGCAACAAATACCTCTTCGTCGTGGAGAGCGGCGGCGGACCGGGGGGCGCTCCGGGCATCCAGAACACAGCGGACGGAAACCTGATGGGCCAACCGTTCTTCACGATGTTCACCGCGACCGGCGCGGACTCCATCGGCCCGACCGTTCGTGCGGTGTACCCTTCTTCAGGCTCAACTCTCGTGGACCGCGCAACGTACGACATCTCCATCGGCTTCTCCGAAGCCATTGATCCCGCCACCGTCACGGGCGGCAGCATCCTGTTCTATAGAGAGACGGCGGGCGCGGGCTTCAGTGCCGCGCAGGACACACTCGTCACCGGTACATACGTCTCCTACACGTCGAAGGATAATACTGCGCATTTATCGCCGAGTGCGCTCCTTGACGACACGGTCAAGTACTACATTGTCGTCACGACGAACATCAAAGACATTTCGGGGAATGCACTCCAGTACCAGACCGTCCGGGCGTTCACGACGACCGATCAGATTAATGGCGGGGGCACATCGGACGGGACGGCTCCGCGGATCACGGGCGTCAACGCGGACAACTTCTCCATCGCCGTCACCTTCTCGGAAGCGATGCTCTTCGACGCGTCCGTAAACAAGGCCAAAACCTCGAGTGACTCGATGGATGCCGTGAACAACGCGAGAAACTGGAAGCTCGCCATGACCCCTGAGGGGTTCACCTACGATCTGTCGGCGAACGGTCGCACCATCACCTACGACCCCCCCTCCCGCACGCTCATCTTCGGCGGTCTCATGATGCCGCCGGGACAAGGCTTCGTCATGCAAGCCAGCACCAGCAGCGGCGTCGTCCGTGTGAAAGATCTCTCGAGTAACCTCTTGAGTCCGTCCACCGCGACCGGCAGCGTCCGCAGCATGGATGAGACTATGGGCATGATGATTCCCGGACAGGAAGGAGGCGACTTCAACTTCTTCCAGAACGGACTCCGGCCGAAGATGGTGATGCCGATGACGCCGGTTGCGGGCGCGACCACCAATTACGACGTCATGTTCGCCACGTCCCGCGTCCTGCCGCTCGGCGGAACGATCACCCTCACCTTCCCGACGGGGTTCTCCACCGCCGGCACCTGTTCAACCAAGGCAAGCATCCCCTTGAACGATGATATCAACGGTCCCGGCACGGGTACCGTCGGCATCGCATCCATCGCCTGCAACAACGTCGACCGTTCCGTCACCGTCACGACGAACCTGGCTGCGACGCAGGCGGAAGACATGCTCCACTTCGTGGTGCAGGGCATCGTCAACACGCCGGTTCCGACATCTCCCGGGGCGGAAGGCTATCGCATCAGCATGCAGACGAAGTCGACAACAGGCGCACTCTTGGAATCGGTCACCTCCATGCCGATTTCGATCGGGCAGGGCGGTTCCCGCTCCATCGGCGGTACGGTATTCAACGACAATGGAGCCGGGGGGACGGCCGGCGACCAGATCAAGCACGAGGATGAGCCGGGGGTCGCGAACATCAAAGTCTGCATGAGCGGACCGGGGACCAACAACTGCACGCTGACCGATGTGAACGGCGTCTACTCTTTCACAAGCCTCAACGACGGCTTCTACAACGTCATGCTCCCCCCCCTCACCACCGACACACAGCTCTTCGTCGGCGGCTCGTCTTTCCGTGACGCCCGCGTCTCTGGTGGCAACATTTCCGGCCTTGACTTCGGACTCTCGTCCTCCTCGCAGACGATCACGGTCTCCATCACCGGCATTCCGGCGGACACGGACATCGATGTGTTCGCGTTCAACCCAAACAGCAACAAGTCGGGGAACGTCGTCCGTGAACTCAACTACGATGGAGCGTCCAGAACGGTGGATCTTCCGGTGGCGACCGGTACGTGGAACGTCGGACTGGGACCCAAAATGAACAAAGATCCTTCGATGGGCGGCAATGCCTCCCAGATGGACTTCACCTTCATGCCGCCGGCACCGAAGAACGTCATCGTGCCGTCGGGGGGCAACGCAACCGTCAGCTTCTCGCTCACGCCTGCGGCACAGCAGATCAAAGGATCGGTCGTGAACGCCGCCGGTACGGCGGTCAACAACGCTTTCGTTATGGCCAGACCGGCCACCGCTTCCGACGAGGGTCCGGGGAAAGAAGGGATGGGACAATCCAAGGCTGACGGGACGTTCTCGGTCTTCGTTGCCAGCGGAACGTACGTCGTGCAGGCCATGAAGCCCGGCATGCCGCCGTCCACCAGCGTCCCGGTCCTCGTGAAGCCGGACACGGACGAGGGTGCCACGGACGGGAACTCTGCGGCAGATGTCTACGCCAACGGCTCCCTCGTAACCGCCGGCAATCCCCTGACGCTCACAATCCTGCAGGGCGGTCTCTCCATCGCCGGCCAGGTGCTGGATGACACGGGCAACGCCATTCCCTACGCCCATGTGATGGCGAAGAAGAAAACCGACGGCAGCTTCGGTGGCACGTTCCGCGACGCGCCTGCGGACAGTGCCGGCAACTACACCATCTACGTCGATGCGGGGACGTGGGATCTGACCGCGTTCGTCCCCGGCTTCGGCGAACTGCCATCGACGACCGTCGTCATCACGAGCAACAGCGTGACCGGCCAGAACCTGCAGGTGAGCGCCGGTAACTTCGGGACGGTCTCCGGAACAGTGACACAGGGCGTAGGCGAAACAGCGGTAGCCGGAGCATTCGTGAACATCTACGGAACGAACGGCGGCAACCATACCGCTACCGCAGCGGACGGCACGTACTCCGTGAAAGTCCGCGCGGGAACATACACCATTGACGGCTTCCTGCCGGGGACCGGCCCGACCACATCGACGGGTGTCACCGTGCCAGCCGGAGGAACGGTGTCCGGTAGAAATCTTAGAATCGGCGGAGGAGCGACGATCCGCGTGACTATTCCGGGCATTACCGATGCCTTCGTCCGCGCCGAAGATACCAACGGCAAAGGGAACGGCACGAACTCCGCCACATCGACCGGCGTCTACGTCCTCACCGTCGCGGCGGGCACCTACACGATTCGCGCCCAGAATCTCTCGCTCGGTGTGATCGGCTCGCAGGCGGTGACGGTCGCAGCGGGCGAGACATCATCCATCACCTTTACGCCGTCCGCCGCCTACGCGGTGAGCGGCACGATTTCGTCCAGCTCCACGACCTGCACGCTCGGCGCCACCGTGGCGTTCTCGGATGCGACGAC
This sequence comes from Candidatus Peribacteraceae bacterium, assembly GCA_028711345.1. Taxonomy (GTDB): domain Bacteria; phylum Patescibacteriota; class Gracilibacteria; order Peribacterales; family Peribacteraceae; genus CAINWJ01. The sequence continues at coordinate 36,580 of JAQTSK010000006.1, read as the reverse complement.
CGGCCGTACGAAAGTCGTGCCGGCGACCGATGCCGGCACCTACAGCGTCAACCTTCCCAACGGCACGTACCGGATCACCGCCGGCAATGCCGGATGCGTGGATAGTGCCGCGCCGTCCACCGTCACCGTGAACGGGGCGGCGGTCTCGACCGGTACGAACCGCACGCTTAGTCCGTCCACGGCAACCATCTCCGGGCGTGTGACGCTCGGCGGAGCGGCCATCACGCTCCCGACGAAAGTCTTCGCACGGAACAGCGACAACAAGTTCACCTTCACGGACGTCAACTCCGGCAGCTACGTGCTCCGCGTGACCTCCGGCGACTGGATCATCATGGCAAGGTCCGACGGGTACGTCTCTGCTGAGACAACCGTCGCCGCGGGAGGCACGCAGAACCTCGCACTCACGGCCATTTCCGGCTACACCCGCTTCGAGCCGCTCACGACGGAAGTAACGCCGACGGCGGGAGGCGTGGTGAAGAACTCAACGATCGGCGACAGGTTCTCGCTCACGCTGCCCGCCGGTGCGATGGGGACGAGTTCGAACGCCAGTCCCATCATCACCGCTCCCACCAGCGCCTTCGTGACCCAGACCGCCACGGCGCAAACCATCGGCTCCACGGCCGTGGAAGTGACGCCGAAAGATGAGAACGGGAAGACCAAATCCTCTCTCGACGTTCCGGGCACCATCACCATCCCCGTTGCCTCCGCCGATCTTCTGGCGGCGGGCGTGACCGATATCACCAAACTGACGCTCGCTACGTGGAACGACAGTTCAGGCTGGGTTCCCATGGAAACGACCGTCGATGCAACGAACAATACGCTTACCGCTCCCGTCCAGCACTTCTCGGTGATCGCACCGATCGTGCCGAGAGGCGGCGGATCGACCCCCGCAGCGACTCCGGCTCCGGCAACGACGACGACCACGACGACCACGACACCATCAGGTGGCGGAGGCGGGGGATCCCGCGGCCGACTCGGTCTGCCGCTCCCGCCGGACGTTGTGACGACGACGCTCAATGCAGCCGCTCCGGCAATTCCGGCTGTGCAGGGCTTCCTCTCCGTGACGGTGGAAGGAAAGAAAACTCTTTTCAGGGACGTGCCTCTTCAGCAGTGGTTCGCGCCATACATTGACACGATCATCAGCGCGGGCATCGCCTCCGGATACAGGAATACGCAAGGGAAACTGACGGGTGAGTTCGGTCCGGGGAACAGCGTGACCTACGCGGAAATTGCCAAGATGGCGCTGCAATCATCCGGAAAGCCCGTGGCCTCATCTACCACAGGACTCAAGAATCGCAGCGCAAGGAACCACTGGTCGGCCCGTTACATCCGCGAGGCGGAATCCCGCAGTTTATCCGTCTTCGGCAACCGGCTGAACGTGAAACTGCCCGCCACACGCGGAGCGGTGATGCAGACACTCGTAGAGGCTCTGAATATCACAGAGCAGCCGGCAGCGACACCGACGGCGTTGTCCGCGTCCGGCAGCGGTACGACAGCGACGGGAACAGGCGCTTTGTCCGGGACGGGATCCGGTCTGGAGTCCCCCGCCGCGTCTCCCGCCATCTCTTCACCGTCTGTCACGTTCTCCGATCTCAAGGACACACACCAGAACGCTGCGGCGATCAAGCTGCTCGCGACGCTCGGCGTCATCAGCGGCGACACGGACGGGAGTGGTCGGCTGACCGGGAAGGTTCGTCCCAACGCATCGATCAACCGGGCGGAAGTCGCAAAGATCATCAGCAAGCTAATCGAACTCAAATACATCCACTGAAGGACACTTCATGATACAGAGAGGCGGAGGAACCCCCCGCCTCTCTGTACGTTCCGGTCAGTCTTTCTGCGTTCGAAGCGCATCCCGTATCTCCGTTAAGAGCTTCACCTCATCCGTCGGTCCCTTGGGAACGGGCGGCGGAGCGGGCTTCTTGAACCGGTTCATCTGCTTGACGATGATGAAGATGCAAAACGCGACGATGATGAAGTCAACGACAGACTGAAGAAACAATCCATACCCGATCTTCGTGCTGCCGATCTCGAATGCAAGGGTCTTGAAATCGATCTTGCCGAGCAGAATACCGAACGTCGGCATGATCACGTCATTCACGAGCGAGGTCACAATCTTGCCGAACGCCACACCGATGATGATGCCGACCGCCATGTCGACGACATTGCCCCTCATGGCGAAGTCACGGAATTCTTTGAGAAGGGAGCTCATTAGGAAGAGGGGGAATTGATCAGAGACTTTCATTATCCATTCTCAATTATCAATTATCAATTACTTACGCAGTGCGCCTCGCCGGATTCTTCAGATACTGCTGATCGGAAAAGGTCATCGCGAGGTACGCCTTGGCGTCGTCCGTGTACTGCGCATCGAAGTGGAGATCCTGATCCTGCCAGAGCCGTGTAAATTCCGTGACATCGATGGCTCCGTCGTAGCCATTGTCCCTGTTCTGCACTATGCCGTCTTTCAGGATTTTGAACGTCCAGTGTAAATGCGGCCCCGTGGCCATCCCCGTTTTCCCGCTTAAGCCAATGGGATCGCCCTGATAGATCGGCTGGCCGTTTGCAACCGTTGCCTGAGACAGATGCGCGAGTAGACTCCGGCGTTTGCTGTCCTCAATCGTGACGGAGATGCCGTAACCGCTCACGCCTTCGTCTCTGACCGTCGCAACCCCGTCGTGCGGCGCGTAGACGATCGTGCCCTCGGGAATGCCGAAGTCGATGCCGTTGTGGCCGAGGTAACCAAATTGCGAGTAAATATCCGGATTCTGACCGAATCCCTGCGTGATGAGAGGTGTGCCGGGGATAGGGGAAAAGATCATAGAGAAATCGAGAAGCGTTAAGAGGAAAGTAACAAGTTTTCCAGTCTTCATTGTAGCAATATCGATTCATAGTTTGCAGTGATGAGATCGAACGAAATGCATTCCTCTCCCTCCTGTCTCAACGGGAAGGAGAGGGAACTCTATTGGAGATCAATACTCTCATCCCGAATTGCTCTTGCTATACTCCCCCCATGATCGAGCTCCAGCGCAAACTCCTCGGCGACCGCGTCCGCAATGCCGCGTTTGAAAAAGCGCTGAAGCAGGTCATCGTTCCGGAGAAGACAACCATCGTCGATCTCGGCTCCGGCACTGGCTTCCTAAGCTTTCTGGCAAGCAGGCTCGGCGCGAAGCACTGCACCTTGATCGAATACGGAGACATTCTGGAGGTCAGTCAGAAAGACGCCGTGAGAAACGGCATCACGAACTGCACGTTCATCAAACGGCACTCCACCGATGTCCGCACAATGGAACCGGTCGATCTGCTGGTTTCCGAGACACTGGGAAACTATGCACTCGAAGAAAACATCATTGAATCCGTCGAAGATGCCAAGCGCTTCCTGAAGCCGAAAGGAATCATCATCCCGGGCTCGATCCGGCAGTACGTCTGTCCCGTCATCGGGAATAGGTTGGCGAAAGAAATTGATTGCTGGGACACAGGTCACGATCTGGATCTGAGCGAAGCACGGACGATTGCCATGAATAATATGTACGTGAAGACGATCCGGGCGGAGGAATTGTGGAATGGCAACGATGCGATCCGCGAGTGGGACACGGTCGATTTCAAAAACGAGAATGGAAGCATCCGCACCGGAACCGAGCGATGGACGATGGAGAAGCCAACGACAATTCATGGCTTCGGTCTGTGGTGGGAAGCGGAGCTGATTCCCGGAATCACACTTTCAACAAGCCATCTAGAGAAACCGACGCATTGGGAGCAGATCTATTTGCCACTCCTCGAACCGCTACAACTGAAGAAAGGTCAATCATGCGAACTCCGTCTCCACTCTGATTCGCGATTCGAAGTGAAGATCAATCTGACATGGGAAGCGCGAACGATCGATGCCTCGGGAAAGACCGTCGCGACGCAGAAGATGGATATGCGGAGGGGATACCTGAGCTAAGCATCTTCGACAGACACTGGTTGATGAAGATTAAATACAAATAGTTCAACATCTCCTCTTTCTTCAGCTTGATATCTCTTAGCTGCCGCACTGAGGATATCGCCAAATTTCCCTTCTGTATCTGATATGCCACCAAGACTCTTGTAAAGATTTTTGACAACAGGTGAAGCGGTGATGCTGATTGCGGTAAGAAAACCATTATCACCCAGTGTCTCCAGGCAAGTCTCACAGAGTTGCCGACCGTGCTGAGCTCCCTGATTCCTGTGTGACACTGCAAACCCTCCGAATGAGACCGTTGCCGGATGAGTGTCAACGGGTTCAAAGTACATCGTGCCAATCAATCTGTCCCGGTGATGGAAAACAAGCGTTCTATCGAGAAGCGTCGTGAGCTCCGCATCAGTTTTCGGCTTCAGGAAGGTTGTCCCTTTCTTTGCAGTAAAATCGCCCGTCATGCACTCGGCTCTGATGCGCTTGATATCCGGTAGTTCAGAAGCATGTGCCCCCACGGCAATTCTATGTCTCTGCATCCTCTCAATGATTGTTCCGGTGCCGACATCCGACACCATTTCTTCGCGAAGTGACAGTCCATCGGCTTTGATGATGTGGACCGCATCGACGCCTTGCGCAACAGCCAAGGCAGCGGCCTCAAGTTTCGGCAACATTCCGTCGTCTACAACGAATTTGTTATTCTTATCGAGAAGACGTAATAATGCGAGAAGACCCTTGAAATCCACATAACTGAGCAGTTTCATCTGACCATTTCCATTCGGCACAAGAATACCTCTCTCATTCGTTAAGAGAAAAAGCTTGATTGCTTTCAGTTCTGCCGCGACAGCGGCGGCAGATGTGTCTGCATTCGTATTCAACCAAGTACCCGTGTGATCCAGTCCTCCAAAAGGAATAATAGGCACCTTCCCCTTAGTGATCGCTTCTTGAATAGCATAAGTCCTGACTCCGTCGACATCACCGGTAGCACCATGACCGGGAAGCCTTGTCGCTTCAATGACACTGGCACTCATAAGTTGCGGCTCCAATCCAACCTGTCGACACTGATCAGCGATTCTCTGTTGCAATTCAGTACTGAGCCTAACGATTGCAGGAACCTGACTGGGCGGCGTAATCCGAAGCTTCGTCCTTGAATGCTGTGTATCCTTCAAAGGTCCGAGTAAGTCTGTTACTTGTTTTCCGCCTCCATGCACCACCACACATCGCATGGCAGCCGCCTGAAATTCAGCAACAGTGCGCAATATGCCCATCATTGTTTGTGCATCATCGAGAGGCTTGCCCGAAATTTTGATCGGGACAACCCGACCCGCTGTATCCTGCGGGAAAAAATTGTCGGTTGATGTGTCAATGCTCATAGTTGGGGGATGAACCAATACAAAAAAACCTCTTCTGATTCTCCAGAGAGGTAGAGTATTCGGGGAGTTCGCGTGCAGCCCTAGACCCTCACCTCGCTGGAGGTGAGACGACGACGCAGCGTGATCGGTCGAGGAAAATGCACGGGCGGAGGATATGGATTATTTAGAACATGTCAACAAATATTGGCAAAGAAGAAGAGGGTACTATAGAGGCAAACAGAAACTTTGCGCCTTTAATCGTGCAATCCTGCCTGCATATATCTGGTGACAATGGTGATAATCGCCTGAACGTTTTCATTGCAGGATTTGAACACAATGTGATCGAGGGCATCTGTGCCAAACTTACGCATCACATCGCTGATGAGTGCATGAATGAATGATTGAGTGGCTCCGTCGACTTTATCAAATCTTCATGTCACAACCGGGATTTCGGAAAATAGAAATTCCCGGCTGATTATTAGATATTTTTCACTTTAAGTTCAATATTAGATGACGTCTACTCTTTCACTCTCTACCCGCACATCCCCCGGAACTCTCCCTCCTCAATCATCATTACTCCGAGCTTCGCCGCCTCCTCCGCCTTGCTTCCGGGATCAGCTCCTACCAAAACAAAATCCGTCTTTTTGCTCACGGACGAACTCACCTTCCCGCCGCGGTCCTTGATCATCGTCTTGGCATCCTCTCGGCCGAGGGCTGGCAATGTTCCTGTGAGCACGAACGTCTTCCCTGCGAAGACCTGAGCCAGACTGGATGTCTCCGGCATCGCGCAGCGCACGCCGCCGTCTTCCAGTTTTTTCAGAAGTTGCTGATTGTCCTCGTCGGCAATCCATTCCTTCAGCGACTGCGCCATCACGTCGCCGACACCGTCGACTGAGAGCAGTGTTTCCAACGATATTTCCTGAATGATTCTGCCGATGTGCGACGGTGACAGTTCGGAGACACCGCTCATCGGATTCCATACAAGTCTTCGAGCGAGCAATTCCGCCGTTTCGCGTCCCACATGCCGGATGCCGAGTGCGAACAGGAAGCGCTCCAGCTCAATCTTGCGCGCCTTCTCAATGGATTTCAGGAGATTCTCCGTCTTCTTCTCCTTGTAGAGCGGCAGCCCCAGCAATTCCGGCTCGGTCAAGAAGAAGATGTCTCCGGCGTCGGTGATCAAGCCTCCGTCGATCAATGCATCCACCGTTTCCTTGCCGAGCCCTTCGATGTTCATAGCGTACCGCGAGGCGAAGTGCTCGATCCGTTCGCGACGCACGCCGGAACAATTCGGATTGGGACACCGATGCACCACCTCTCCGTCCGGGCGCTCCAATGTCGTGCCGCAACTGGGACAATGCTCAGGGTAGTGGAACGGCACCGAGCCCTGTGGCCTGAGGTTTTCCAGAACTTCCATCACTTCCGGAATGATGTCACCCGCCTTGCGGACGATGACCGTGTCGCCGATGCAGATCCCCTGCCGCCTGATCTCGTCTTCGTTGTGAAGCGTGGCACGCGTCACCGTCGTTCCGGCCAGCTGAACCGGACTCAGGTGCGCAACCGGCGTGATCGCACCGGTACGACCCACCTGCAGCTCGATTGAGAGAATCTGCGCGGCTCCCTGCTCAGCCTCAAATTTCAATGCACGAGCGTACCGGGGAGCTTTCGCAGTCGACCCCAGATCTTTCTGGAGACGCCTATCGTTGATCTTGATGACGATGCCATCGATGTCGTACGGCAGTGACTGGCGCTCCTTTCCGATGTTTTTGTAGAGCGCTTCAACGGCGTCCATCGAACCGAGCACCTGATAGCCGGGATGGAGAGGAAGCCCCAGTTGATGTAGAAAATCCATCAGTTCTTTCTGCGTCACAATTCCCAGTGCATCCGCGCTCTCGCTGTCCAGCGCATAACAGAACATTTGAAGATTCCGCGTTGCGGCAATTGCCGGATCCAGCTGGCGAACCGATCCCGCTGCGGCGTTGCGCGGATTCGCAAACTGATCCTCCGGAGGAAGATCCTTGTTGATCTTTGCGAGACGCGCTTTGCCGATGTAGACCTCACCGCCGATTTCGAGGAAATCCGGCAATGATCGATCCTCGTACGGCAGCGGGATCTCAATCATCAAAGGAATTGAGTCAATTGTTTTCACGGTGTGCGTCACATCCTCGCCTTCGATGCCGTTGCCACGGGTTACCGCCCTCAAGAAAACATACGAGGCAATTGGCTTTTGGCTTTTGGCTTTTGGCTGATTCGTTTCTGACCGCTGATAGACCAACGACATATTCAGTCCGTCAATTTTCAGCTCCGTTTCGAATTCAAACCGCACATCGCTCTTCCCCAATGCCCGTTTCATCTGATCGATCCAGTCATCCAGATCGCCGCGGCTGAAGGCGTCCTGCAACGACTCCTTCGGATGAAGATGCTTGCGCTTCGGCAATTTCGCATCCAGCGGTGCACCGACGCGCTGCGAAGGGGAATCGGGCGTGATCAAGTCCGGAAACTGGGTCTCCAGCATGATCAGTTCCCGCTTCAGACTGTCGCGCACCTCCTCCGGCACCAGCGATTTGTTCTCCGTGAAATACGCACGGTTGAGACGCAGGAGCTCCCTCTTGAGCTGATGAATACGTTCACGGGCGTACTCTTTGTCCATGAACGTATGGTACGGGTGAGAAGGGCAAAATGGCAAAAAGGCAAAAAGCAGTGCCGCACCTTTTGTTTTTTTCCTTTTTGCCTCCTTGCCCTCTTCCTCCCTCCCTGTCAATTGCAAACCTATCCCCGCTAGCCGTATAGAAGCGTCCGATGCCTTCAACAACCGACCTCCGCAGACAAGTCGACGCCCTCGATCGTCAGGTCGTGGAACTGCTGGCGCGCCGTACTTCCCTCGTGAAGCAGATCATGGCGCATCTGACGGACGAGGAACCGGATCGGGAGCGCGAAGAGCAGGTGCTCAGCAACTGGCTGGAGGAAGGGATCGACTTCGATCTGGACGAAGCGCCGCTGGAGAAGGTGTGCAAAGCGGTGATGGAGATGGGGAGGAAGGCGAAGGATAATTAGTGTTGTGTCGCGCATGTTTCAGGACAATGAACCAAAGCGTACAAAGGCAAGATGGTAAGGAAAACAGGGACAACGCCCTTGCAGTGATTCCACGCTGACCATCGGAAGGTGGCACTCCGGTCACTTGTTTTCACCGTGAGTTTTTCAAGGAACCGCGACTGTCCCGTGGCAGAGAAGAACAGAATTTATCGCTGATATAAGCGATGAATGTCTTGCCGCGGCAATCATCGCTCTTCGGTCGCCTCGATTCACCCCCGGGACAAACGGAGCATGGCGGCATCATTTCCCCCACCCCCATGCCGCATGGATTTTCTTCGACGCAACCGGATCAAATCGACCAACAGTCCGCATTGTCTGATCATCGGAAATCCTCACATCCGGTTCCGCCCGAGGCAATGTCTGCTGCAACGGCCGCATCGACGTGGCGTCAGGTGCTGACGGTGCTGTCGAACGGTCTCATGAAACATCGAAACGGAAACCGGAAGCGGCGACCTGTGTCGTGCCGATCCCGCAATCTCGGAGCGGAAATGATGGAGCAACGCATTCTTCTGGCAGGAGACGATGACAGTGCGGCTGAGGTCGGCATGCCGTTGGCAGGTGAGGGCGAGGCGGCAAACGTCACTGAAGATCCCGTCGCATCTCTCCGCCGGCGGATTGCAGAGGTCGAGAATAATCGGGAAACCGTATCGGTGACACCCGGACTCACGATCACCGCGTATCAGAACGATCCCGCGAACCTCACACTCAATTACTCGTCCATGCCGGAGGACATCGCGTTCCGGTTTGCGGATAAGACGCTTCTGTTCCAGAAAGGATCCGGATCAGTGAAATTCCCGCTTGCGGGAATCAGCCCCGGCGGACGCACGGTCTATAGTTGTCAACTCATCCGACAATCGACGGGCGAGGTGATCTACGGCGAGCTGGGAGGGTTCGGCGTGGCCGGAGGGGGGCACACGTACGCGGGATACGGCTACGATCCTGCCGCACCCTTTCCCTCCCTCACCAAACTCTCCCGGACCGAGATTCTGCCGCTCACGGCGGAGAAGGTTGCACAGATCGATGCGCTCAAGAAGGAGCTCGCGGCGCTGGAGG
>JAQTSK010000006.1:0-27057 GCA_028711345.1 Candidatus Peribacteraceae bacterium | reverse complement strand
ATGGTGATCGCAGGGTCTACTACGGCCAGCTCATCCGCCCGTCGACGGGGGAGGTGGTCTACAACGATGTCGGAGGGTTCGGCGTGGCGGGAGGAGGGCACACGTACGCGGGGTACGGCTACGATCCTGCCGCACCCTTTCCCTCCCTCACCAAACTCTCCCGGACCGAGATTCTGCCGCTCACGGCGGAGAAGGTTGCACAGATCGATGCGCTCAAGAAGGAGCTCGCGGCGCTGGAGGCGGCAACGGATGCGGTGATGGAAGAGGAGGTGGTAGAGGAGTCCGTCGTGTCACAGGAAGAAGAAATCACCTCCCTCATGCAACAAATTGCAGATCTGGAGAACAGTCACGAAACAGTGACACGGATTCCCAGCCTGACCGTGACAGCCTTCCAAAGGGATACGGGGAACCTCACGCTGACATACACGTCCATGCCGGCGGACGTTGCCTTCCGGTTCGGGAATCAGACACTGGCCCTGCCCGAGGGTTCGGGCTCCGTGCGCTTTCCACTGAGCGCATTCAGTCATGGTGATCGCAGGGTCTACTACGGCCAGCTCATCCGCCCGTCGACGGGGGAGGTGGTCTACAACGATGTCGGAGGGTTCGGCGTGGCGGGAGGAGGGCACACGTACGCGGGGTACGGCTACGATCCGGCATCCCCGAATCCTGCGCTGGCGAACCTTGCGTACAAGCAAACGCTGCCGCTGACACCGGAACAGGTGGCGATGCTTGAGGCACTCAAGAAGGAATTGGCGACTGCGGAAGCGGCGGCGGATGCGGTGATGGAGGAAGAATCCGGAGTGAGCGCAGTGAGCGGCGAGACGGCAAACGTCACTGAAGATCCCGTTGCATCTCTCCGCCGACAGATTCTGGATTTGGAAAACAGCAGGGAGAAGGTGACCGTCGCGCCCGGACTCACGATCACCGCCTACGGGAACGATGCCGCACATCTGACCCTCGATTTCACAGCAATGCCCGAGGATGTGGCTTTCCGGTTCGGAAACCGGACATTGGCGCTGCCCAAAGGTTCCGGCACACTTCGATTCTCCCTCATAGCATTCAATCAGACTGACCGGATCGTGTACAACACCCAGCTCATCCGCGCGTCCACGGGAGAGGTAATCTACGATAACCTCGGAGGATTCGGCGTCATGCAGGGGAAGCATACGTACGGCAACAATCCATCGTCTCCGAATCCCGCACTGACGAAACTGTCGTATCCCGAAGTCCTTCCGCTACCGGCAGAGGAGGAGAGAATGCTTGCGGCGCTGCGCGTGCAGCTGATCGATGCCGAGGTATCGTGCGGCCTCCGTCCTCCCGAGCCGCTCGAAAACCGCATCGAACGAATCATCCGTCCCTCGCTGCAAATCCTTCTGACCGAACGTGCCAATGTCACCGTCGGATTCTCCTCTCCCGGAGAGCAGATATGCCTCGAACTGGAAGGAGGAGGGTTCATCGGACGGAGAGTGCTGAACAAAAAAGGAGGATTCACCTTCGACACTGAAACGATGACCATGCATGCGGCGAATCCGTCAGGCATCTACGTGCTCCGTCTCTCCGAAAGCCCAGGTGGAAAGCCTCTGGCGGACGTTCTCCTCTCATGGGATCAAACGACGCACACGCTCACTCCCGCCGGATCGCGCATCCCTTTCTCGCTGCAAGCGTCGCTCGCGGATAACGGACGCCTCACCGGTGAGGAGCTGTACGCAACACTCCTCGCCGATGAACAAGCGCAAATGACGGCGGTGGAATCCGTTGTCGCCCGTGAGCAATCTCTGTCCGGCGTTTCACAAAGTGTGATCAGCAGCCCGCTGCTCGACAATCCGCAAGGGAAGGGACTGATTGCCTCGCAGCGGTTCAACCTCATGCGGCTTGCGGCGGAGGCGGGGAAACCGCTGCCGAACTACTACAACGGGAATCTGTGGACGCCGTTCTTGAACACGTTCCCCCAGTGGCGGGAAGAGAACAAGGATGCTTCAATAATCACCATGAGAACAGATGAACGAAATTTCTACTACTCGCGCGAAGAGACATTCAAGCAGTACCTCTCCTGCACGGATGCTTTCAATGAAGCGGAAGGCAGGATGATCGAAGCGGGAATGAATGCCGTTCTGGCGATGAGAGCAGGCGGCGATGCGCAAGTGTATCTCCGGACAATCGACATCGTGCTGACCGAGTTCAATCCATCTGTTTCCAAGCTCCAGAGCATCGGAGCGACACTCCCAACAAAAGAGAATGTTCTCGACGCATGTGTTGCGATCCTCGAGAACCAGGCAGCCGCGTTCCTCGCCGATCTCGCATCGGCAGACCAAGCGGTACGCAACGCCGAGTACAACATCAATCATAATCCGTCGTATGCGGGGAGCGGGACGTGTACGCCCGCCATCACTCCCGTGCCGGACGCGGATCGACAGGCATTCTTGGATCAGCTCTATGCAGCGCAGAAGGCATTACCCATGTACGCATCCGACGGGGTGACAGTGATCGGGATGGGGGGACAGGTGTATCCGCAGAAAACGGTTGCGGGTCAGGCAACGGCAGAAACTCCCACAGGATCGGCATTGTCGGGAACGCACGTTGCGAATTTCATGAACGAAAGTACAGCGATCCGCGATTTGGCAGCGAAGCACTTTCTCATTCCCCAGAATGGTGTGTTCCCCACAAGTCAGGAGATGCTGATACTTCGCAACTCAGTGGGCTCCGTCATCTTCCAGCTTCCGGAAGAATCGATGGTGAATTTCTGGGTGGATATGAACCAATTTACGACACTTCGCACTGAAAACATGCAAACGTTACCGGGCATGGACGTGATGCCGGACATTTCTCTCACGCTCATCGGTTCGGGCATCAGCACTTCCCACATTTCCGATAAGAAAAGCTCGCTCATGGCTGCAGAATCTATCAGCCTGAGGCTTCCAGCGGGAACCTACACGATCATCGCGCATGACAAAACCAATTATCAAACTGCATTGTTCGAAGATCACCCGGAACGACTATCTCTTCCAAAATTCAACGTCGGCATCGACATCCAGCCGTACAAGACACAGCGCATCGAAGGCCGCATCAGTATTCCCAGCAGGCCGATGAGTACGGAGGTGAGGATGAGTGTGGCGGAGTTTAACAGTAATGGGCAACGTAATGTGGATTACAACGGAGAGCACGGTCCCAGAGCTCTTGATCCAACAAAGCCTGTGTGGGTGGTGGTGCATGGTAGAACAGACCATGAGAACAGCGATGCGATCAAAGAACTCACACGGAGTCTCTCTGCTCACGATATTCAGGTCGCAACACTTGATTGGAGCGAAGGCGCAAAAGACAACTCACCTGACCTCTTCGGACTCCAGGGGTCCAACTGGATAGCACGAGTGGGGGCTTGGGCAGCCGATCAATTGAAAACGGCTGGTTTTGTTGCTGCAAATGTCAACGCTGTCGGTCACAGTTGGGGGAGCTACGTCGCATATGAGATTGCGAAGAATTTTGGCAGCAACATCAACGTGCTTGTGACCCTCGATCCCGCAAAGGATACAATCCTGAGCGGATACGACGAGTCGCAGGCAGACTTTTCGCAATACTCGGCGAAGTCATTGGCTCTGCACAGCAGTTTCTACGGGGAGGAAGATCGAGCGTTGACTGCGAACTACGCAATCAGAGTAATCGATGAAGATATGAGCCGACCGAGCATAGAACACGGATACGCAGTGACAGCTTTCTCCTCACTTCTCCAAAGTGGGCATAACACATTTGATCCCGTCGCGGCTCAGTTCACCCCGATGAAATTGATGACAGCGGATCCAGCAATGAAACAACAAAGCGGCTGGGACGGCACCCTAAAAATCGTCACAACAGAAAGGAGGAAGGAAGACGGATCTGAGTGGTGGAAAGCGTTGCCGCAAACCTTGGAATACACTGATGCATTGACGAACTCAACGAAGGTAGACCGTGTGATCGGCAATCACTTTATCTCCTAGTGCATGGGCTCAATTCTTTTCCTTTTGTACTGGATGGTGACAATTCCATTCTTGTTGATTGGAAACGGTGTGCTTTGGGTTTTGGGATACGAAGTGACAAATGATTACTCTACAGTGGCAGAGGAGATCGTTGCGAACAATGGCAACCCGCGTGATTGCTTTGATATCAATTTTTTCTCAAACGTCATGGGGCCGACTGTCGGCTCTGTACGAAGCAGCTGTGTATACAAATATGCAGAAATGACGAAAAGCCCTTCAGTTTGCGAGCTCCTGATGCCAAGTGAATACGGCTTCAGTTGTATCGGATCTACAACTGAATCGTCGAACTGTTTTCTCAAAAATGATCGTTCAGTTCGATGGAATAACCATGGTGGAGAGGCGACGTTGACTGAATGTATTTTACGCCACGATCTTCCTCTTGAAGGCATCCAATGCTGCAGTATCTCCAAAGTCGCCAACCTCCACGGGTTCGATGACTGTTCTTCGCTCTCGCAGAATCAGGATCTCTACGAAGAATGCCTCTCACAGCTGGCTCTGAAAAAGGGCAGAGTGGAAACGTGCAGCCCAATCGTCGGCACGGGGAGCCGCGTCGCCTGTCAGCTCCGTGCCAAGTACAAATCTGCACTGAGGAATCTTCCAGTCCCGCTTGATCCGGAAAATGTAAAGCAGTTGCTTCCCGCTCTGTGATACGAAATTTCCCGTAGCTGCGGTTCGAAAACCGCAGCGGCGGCGATTATCGAATCGCCGCTACGGTACAATTCAGATTAATTTCGTATGAGACCCACCCCATCCCCTCACAGCCTCCCCATCATCCTCCGCACATACAAGGCAACGAGGCACCGGAACATCTGGATGCCGTCGCGGATCAGGCGGACCTTGGACTCGGGAACGGCGACCCAGTGGAGCGGCACCTCCACCACTTTGTAGCCACGTCGCAGTGCGATGGCCAGCACCTCCACATCGAACGAGAAACGGTCGATGCGCTGGAGGCGGAAGAGCGTCTCGGCCGCTTCTCTCCTGAAGAGCTTGCAACCGCAAGCCGTATCCCGGATGCCGGGCACGAGCAGTGAACAGAGCAGGTGGTACGTCCGTCCGATGAACCGCCGATGCCGACGCATCGTCACGATGCCCTCACTGTGCCCCAGCACGCGTGACCCGATGGCGATATCCGCTTTCCTCTCCAGAATTGCGTTGAAGAGCTTGGGCACCTCGGCAATCGGCGCCGCTCCGTCCGCATCGTAGATCAGCGCAAAATCTCCGGTGATGAGACGCATGCCGGCACGAACGGCCGCGCCCTTCCCCCGATTGTGCGGCAGCCGGACGACGGTGATCGGGAGAGACTCTGCGAAGCCTTCGGCGACCTCGACAGTGGCATCCGTACTGCCGTCATCCGCGACGATGATCCGGTCCAGACGGATATCTGGCAGGGCACCGCCTTGGAAGGCGTGCCGGATAGTATTCAGTGTCCGTCCCAAGCGGGGCTCCTCATTGAATGCCGGAATGACAATGGACAGGGTGTGCACGTCTCTGATGGAATGAAGAAAACGGGAGAAATCATCATCGAATCCAGACCTTCTGCGACGCACTCTTGCCCGTACCGGGGGTGTACGGGTTCAACTCCTGCTCAACCGTGGTGTCGCGCCACTGCGTCGTCGGTCGTGCTTGCTGCGTCGCCCACCACTGCCGGAGCAGCCACACCGTCAGTGCTATCACCATGCACGCCAGTGCCACTACGATGAAATACAGAAGAAAGCGGAGAATCCGCTTGAGCCAGTACAGCATAGCCCCATCCTACGGAGGAGTGTTCTTGAGCTCAATATCAGATGACGGAAGGCAACAGTGCTCAATTGAACATGATGACGGTATCGTTCGACAGTGTTCCGTCGATGCTCAGATACTGCTTCGCTTCGCGGGACGACCATTGTCCGATGAGCTTTCCTGACCGCGAAAGCAGCCGGGCGTTGTACGCGGCGACCGCATCGTTACACTCCTTGAGCAGCGCACTCGCCCGTCCCAGATTTGAGGTGTTCTTGTTGAAATCGGCGAAGACGGTTGACGTCGTCAATACCGGAGGAAGCCCCGGAGACAACGTGAATCGCCTGATGGTCTTCTGTGATTCCATGAGCACACCGAGACGGGCATCGTACGCTGCCGGAGGCTTTGAGAGAGGAAGAAGAGCCTCATAAATCACCTCCAAGGCCACCGCCGTCTCCGGAGGAAGTTCCGGTAACGCTTTCAGCGGTGTCACATACTGCCGGTCCAATGAGGCATAGTAGGCAATGACAGCATTCAAGCGTCCGTCGAGCGTCGACTCGGCTCCTGAAAGCGAGGAGTAGCTTCTCCAGAACACGTATCCGAAAACGGCGACCGCGATCAGTGCGACGATGATTATGAATGTGAAAAAGGAGCGCATGATCAGATGATAGCACCGCCTGAAAGATCCCCCGCAACACTGCCGCCCTTCTTTCACACACCCGGCTGTTGCTCACGTTTCGCCTGTCCCGGTAGAGGCATCGGATGATGACGATCCCAGCGCATCGGCATGGAAGGATTGCATCGGCTCAGCGACGAGTGCCAGCAGGAGATACGCGAACAGCAACATCAACGCAGCGGAATACAGAGCACGATGACGGTGCCTCGGCGACAGTCGTTCCCAGATGAAGGTGAACATACCGGTAAGTACGGGATAGTTATTATGTAGTATTATAACATTATATTTCATTTTAGCAAATTGCGGCACGGCACTGGGACGATGCCATCCGCACGATCAGTGAGGACGGAACGCATCATTCTACTCACAATTCCTTCTCAGGATGACACCTTCTTCTTGGGCGTTTCCTTTTTCTTCTTCTTCAGTTCGAAGCGACTGAAGAATGCCTGCACCAGAAAGGAAACGGCGAAGATGGCTATCAGGATGAGTGCCGTCGGAATGGCGGGGATGACCCAGAATGAGACCGGAGACACCGCTTGCTGCTGACCCGCTGCCGTCAGGATGAGATTGGCATTGTAGTACCCGAACGCGAATTTCGGCTGCCAGACGATCTCTCTCCGTCTTGTTGAGTCGCGAAGCACGTACCAATCTTTCACGGCGATATCATCGACAACAACACCGAATATATTCCTGATTTCCATGTGTCCCTGCGGGACGACATGCACGGTCCCCGTGTTTCGGTACTGCAATGCAAAGCCGACCGGGAGCGCCCAGTTGAGACGTCGCTGCACGAGAAACTGCTGCAGGCTCCCTTCCCGGACCACGTCTCCCTTGACCGTGATGAGGAAGAGCGCACCGACTCTGGAAACCATGCTGACACCGCCCCGTTCGTCCTCACCGGGCTGCCGCTGGAACAGCACGACACTGTAATGATCGCCCACGGATGCGTTCTTCGGCACGGACACCTTCACCGTGAAGAAGGCCCGCTGTCCGTGCTCGATGGTCACAGCGGGGACCGCGGGAGTCACCCATGACCGTGCGGAGAACGGGCCGTCCGACCCGGCATAGAACTGGATGTTATCGGTTCCGTCGTCCGTGATGGAAAAATCCTCCACGGTCACATCGAACGAGCGCTGTATACCTTCACGGCTGATGATCTGCAGCTCGACTGTCTCTTCTTCTCCCGGATCCAGCTCCATGACGATCCGTGTGGGGCTCAGGATGAAGTCGCCCCGGACTTCCACATCCTGCTCCTGATTGATGCGAACGAGAGGCGGAGCCGGGACATCCGGAGATGGAGTAACTGCTTGAGCGGCAACGGCACAAGGCAGAGACAGTGTGATGAGTGCGTAGAACGTCCGGCGGAGGGTGATGTGCATGGACGCAATGGTACGGCAATCGGGAGGGCGGCGACAACTGATGTACCTCGCCATAACATTTGTCCGCAAAGAGAATCATTCCACCCGAATACTCCACACCACCGACCTAAAGAGTATCAAGGTGGAAGGAAAGCGCGCGAAACAAAACTCTGGTAGACTGGTGAGATTTCACAAACACAAACCCCCACACACATGACCATCGAAGCCTGCATCGCCCACGCGATCCACAAAGACCTGGACATTCTGGAAGCGCTCCCTGAAGTGTATGAGCTGCCGATGGAAGCATTGGAAGAGCGCATCGACACCTACATCCAGACCTTGCAGCAATCGCTGGTGAAAGCCGTCAAATCCCTCGGCGAGCCCTTTATCAAGGCCAAGGATCCCGCCGGACTCTGCATCACGTGCCTCCGCGCCGGCATCACGTTGCCGCCGGAGATGATGCTCAAAATCTGTCAGACGATTCTGCAACTCAACGCACTCGACGCGCGGTTCATCGCGGATGATGCGAACGGGACGAGTGTGTATTATATGAAGTTGACGCTGGCATGACGGGAGGATGCCGAAGAAACCGAGGAGTCCGAAGAGTCCGAGGAAGCTCCGTTTTCATGTACTCATGGATTTTCCGGAAATAACCATGGCTCCTTTGGCATCTGTTCCTCGGATTCTTCGGTTTCTTCGGACTCCTCGGAATCCTCCCGTCATTCCACGTTCTTCCCCAGTACATCGAAGAAGAAGTGAAACACCTGACTCATCGCCTCCTGCTTTACTTTCAGCCCGATCGGAACATCCTGATACGACGCCACATAGAACGCCGAGCCGATCAGGAAAACGTTCGCAGCCCCGCGGGATGCCGGAAACAGCTTGGGGTCGAACTTGGCGAAGGGAATGTGACGGAGACGCTCCAAGAGCAACGTTCCCGACGCTTCGATGATGTCGACCGATACGCCGCGCTCTTTGGCATCCGCAAAGAATTCCCCGATAAATTCCTCGAGCGTCGCCTGCCCCAGCTTCTGCTCAAACGTGTTGGATGTGAGCATGCGGACCTGCGGGATTCCCTGTGACCGGGCCTCAAACAAAACATCTTTGAGTAATCTCCGAATACCGGCTGGACCCTCGAAGACCTCCAGCCGCGGCACGGTTTGCTGCCCGTGGCCTAATACGCTGAGATGCTTCTCGACCGCTGGAATCTCCTTGAGCAATGCATCACATTCCATTTTCTTCTTCTGGATGGCCGATGCGAGCGATTCTGCCGGAGCCACGCCGAAAAACTGAGCCCCGCTCTTCACGTACACGACGAGGTATCCCTGCGCCGCCAGTTTCTTGAGATGTTTATACGCATTGATCCGATCCATACCTGTGAAGCGTGCAATGGCCGAAGCCGGCTGCACCCCCAGCTCACTCAAAGCCATGTACAGGGAGATTTCCTGATCACTGAGGCCGATCTTCTCCAGAAATACTTTGAGCATAATCTGTTGTTACTCTCAGAAGCACACTATACACCATCATTCCAAATAAGTATATATGGCAGCGCAATTCCATATTTCTCCATGAATGCACAATGCAAGGCTTGCGGACAGACCTTCACGATCGAACCGGAGGATCTGAAATTCTACAAAGACGTCTCACCGCGCTTTGGAAAGACCGTTTGTGAAATTCCTCCGCCGACGCACTGTCCCCTGTGCCGCATGCAGCGTCGATTCGTCTGGCGGTCCGAGCTCCACCTGTACAAGAGGAAGAGCGATCTGACCGGCAAGCCGATTCTCTCGTACTTCCCGCAGAGCGCGCCGTGCAAAGTCTATACTAGCGACGAGTGGTGGTCCGACGCGTGGTCACCGTTCGACTCGGGAAGAGACTTCGACTTCAACCGTCCCTTCTTCGAACAATTCAAAGAGCTGATCGCAGCAACTCCCGTTCCGGCGCTCTCGGTCTCATCAGTCGAAAACTGCGACTACATCAACTGCGCCAGCTGGATGAAGAACTGCTACCTCATTGCCGGCGCCAATCATGATGAGGACTGCTACTACGGAAACTTCGTGAATTACTCGAAGGACTGTGCCGACTGCAGCTTCATCGATCACTGCGAGCTCTGCTACGAATGCGTGGACTGCGCGGGATGCTACGATCTGAAGTTCTCGGATCAGTGCACCAACTGCAGCTCGAGCGCCTTCCTCTTTAGCTGCCGAGGCTGCAAGGAGTGCTTCGGCTCGGTCAATCTGATGAATAAGCAGTATGTCTTCTTCAATGAACAGCTGTCGGCACAGGACTACCGCGCACGCATCGCCGCATTGTCCTTGAACAAACGGAGTTCCATCCGGACAATCCGGCAGAAGTTTGATGAACATAAGCTCGCCTTTCCGCACCGCGCCGTCATCGGCGAGATGAATGATCACGTGAGCGGCAACTGCATCCTACGATCGAAGAATACAACCGCGTGCTTCGACGTGTCGGATCTGGAGGACTGTAAGTACTGCGTGTGGTTCCACCAGTCGAAAAATGCCATGGACTGCTACTCGTGGGGCTTTCCCGTGGAGCAGGCGTACGAGTGCTTTGAGGTGGGTGACCGCAGCTATCAAGTGGCGTTTTCCGCCACACTCTACAACTGCATCCGCCACTTCTACTGCTTCGGCTGCCGGCACTCCAGTGACTGCTTCGGCTGCGTCTCCATGAAGAATGCGCAGTACTGCATCCTCAACAAGCAGTATTCGAAGGAGGAGTATGAAGAACTGGTGCCGAAGATCATAGAACATATGCGTCAGTCCGGAGAATACGGAGAGTTCTTCCCGATGTCCGTATCCCCTCTCGCCTACAACCAGACGATTGCGCAGGACTACTATCCGCTATCTGAGGAGCAAGCAATCGCACTCGGTGCTCGGTGGAACCGCGAACTTCCCCAAGAGACGCCACCATCGTCGATCGATGCACCCGATGACATCCACGAGACTCCGGACACCATCTGCGAGCAGATCCTCCGGTGCGAGACGACGGGCAAGCCGTACAAAATCATCCCGCAGGAGCTCAAATTCTATAAGCGCCTCTCGCTGCCACTGCCGGGGAAATCATTCATGGAACGACACTTGGAACGCCTGAAGCGGCGCAATCCGCGGCAGTTGTGGCAGCGGTCATGTGATAGTTGCCAGAAGAAGATTGAGACGAGTTATGCACCGGAACGTGTGGAAAAAGTTTTCTGCGAAGAATGTTATTTGGCTGTGATTTCGTAAATGATACCGACTTCCGCGAAAAGCATTCCGCTCCCTTGTCAGTTTATTGTTCCTCTCCTCTTCTCCTCCTCTCAATCCTCTCCTCCTCCCGATGCCCTCCTGCCTCCATTGCCTCTCGCCCTTCACAATCTTCCCTGAAGATCTGAAATTCTATGATGAGGTCTCTCCCGTGATCCAAGGGAAGAAATTGCTGATCCCTCCGCCGACCCTCTGCCCCGACTGCCGCCAACAGCGACGCATCGCCTTCCGTAATGCGCACGTACTGTACCGCCGGAAATGCGATCTCACAGGGAAATCAATCGTCTCGATTATTTCTCCCGATAAACCGTTCAAGGTCTACGGACACGACGAGTGGTGGAGCGACAAGTGGGACCCGCTCTCGTTCGGTCGTCCGTTCGATTTCGGCAAACCGTTCTTCGATCAATTCAGGGAACTGATGCTCGTGGTCCCCAGAATGGCCGTGAGCAGCAAGGACAGCGAGAATTCCGATTACGTCGCCATCGGAGGCGGGGATCGGAACTGCTACATGGTCTCGCCGTGCTTCAACAGCGAAGACTGCTACTACGGCGATTCCGTGTACTCGTGCCGGGATACCGTCGACGGACTGCTCTGTGAAGGTTTGGAACTGAGTTACGACTGCATCAACTGCAAAGACGGCTATCAGCTGATTTCATCGCAGGACTGCGTCAATTGCCGCAACTGCGCCTTCCTGACCGACTGCACAGGCTGCGAAGACTGCATCTGCTGCTTCGGGCTTAAGAGCAAGCGCTTCTGCATCCAGAATATTCAGCTCAGTGAAACCGAATATCGTGCGAGATCGATGGGATTTCTGGCTCCGATCACGATCCGCGGCATGGCGGAAATGATGAAGCGACTTGTGCTCCTCACGCAAAGCCTGCCCCACCGCGCCATCCATCAGACCATGTCGGAGGACTGCACCGGCGACTACTTCATCCAATGCCGTCGATGCCACGATTCGTACGACCTCAAGCGCTGTGAGGACGTGCGATACTGCTACCGCGTGTTCGATGCGAAGAGCTGCGCTGACGTATCGAAATGCGGCATTGAGCGTCTGGAAATGGGGTACGAACTCATGAACGCAGGGCACGGTCTCTTCCGCCACTTCTTCTCTCACGCCAGCTGGTCATGTTCCGATTGCATGTATACCGACCACTGCCAGTCTTGCAAACATTGCTTCGGGTGCATCGGGCTCAAACATAAGCAGTACTGCATCCTGAACCGGCAATATTCAACAGAGGAGTATGAAGCACTTCTGCCGAAGATCATCGATCACATGTACGGAACCAAAGAATTCGGCGAATTCTTCCCGCTTGCGCTCTCCCCCTTCGGCTACAACGAGACCATCGCGCAGGAATATTTTCCGCTGACGCGCGAGCAGGTTCATTCTCGCGGATGGCAATGGTGTGATTACGTTTCTCCCGAACCTGCGGTTGACCGGACGATCAACGCCGCCGATCTTCCCGAATCGAGTGATGAGGTACCGGACGATGTTCTCAATTGGGCAATCCGATCCGAGACCTCTGGCAAGCCCTTCCGGATCATCAGGAAAGAATTGGAATTTTATCGGAAGATGAGACTGCCAATTCCAAGAATTCATCCGGATGAACGACACATGGCACGCTTATCCAAGCGGAAACCGCGAAAACTGTGGCCGAGGACGTGCGGAAAATGCGACAAAGCAATGACGGTTGCTTTTGGTCCGGAACGAAAAGAAAAGGTGCTGTGTGAATCCTGCTACCTGCAGGAAGTGTACTGACTGGAAGCCACGAATGATCCTCAGCAGAATGCAGGATCCACCCTGAGCGAGTCTTGTCGCTCGCGAGCGACGAGACGAGTCGAAGGGTGAGAACTGCTACCTGCAAACAATCTGATCACAATCCCAGCTCGCCGGCGTTCCCATCCGGAGGAAGCGCACGGTTCCGCGGTGAAATCTCAGAAGTACAACCCAATTCCTGCGAATATGCACATCCCAGATACCTTCCATTGAGCCCGTAAGCAAATGGGCTTCATACCGGGCAGGGAGAGGCCACGTCCCGGAGATGAGATGTACGAATTCGTCGAAGGGAACCATGCTGACACCCGACTTGCGCCACTTCTGCGTGTCTTTGACGAACTGCCGTGAAAACTCAAGCTGCGGCATACAGGGCTTTCAGAGCTTGATCGGGATTGCTAAACGGACCCAAGACATCTTCATCGGCCAAAGAATCTGCAATGACCTTCTTTGTTTTCTGCGACATCGGCTTCAGCTTCGGCAATGAAAACGGCAGCGTCTGCTGGATGGCCAGTTGCATGAAGAACAAACGAATCGCCGATGACGTGTCGAGTCCAAGGGCCTCGATCACTTGTTTCGCTTCCCGCATCAACTTGGCGGGAATACGAATGTGGAGATTGGACGATGCCTGCTTTGTCATGGACACAGTGTAACCGTTTGTGTTGCAGCTTGCAACTGAAATTCAACCGTTCTCAGATTACCGCTCCTTCTTCAGCCACGTCTCCGCTTTGAGCGGCGGACGACGGTCCGGCGGCGGCACCTGCTTGCAGATGGCGTCGAAGAAGAAGTGGAAGATCTGACTCATCTGCTCCCGGGTTACATGTATTGGATGACCTTGCTTTATAGGTGTACAAGTGTACACTTCACACACATTTCCCTCAAACATCATGAAGCCTCAGCTCATTGAACAGTACCAATCCGCCTTCGAACGCTGTGCCCGGCAACACAAGAACGTGGAATGCTGGTCGGCACGCGATCTCCAAGCACTCCTCGGCTACGAGAAGTGGTCGAACTTCAAGGAAGTGATTCTCCGGGCAATGGAATCCTGCAAGAATGGCAAGCAGGAGCCGAAATATCATTTTGCCGACGTCGGTAAATTGATCGAAGCGGGTAAGGGAGCACAGCGTCAAGTCGAGGACTGGTACCTCACCCGCTACGCCTGCTACTTAGTGGCACAGAACGGCGACCCGCGGAAAGAAGTCATCGCATTCGCACAGAGCTACTTCGCATTGCAGACGCGCAAGCAGGAACTCCTTGAGGAGCGTATCTCATTGCAGGAGCGCATCAATGCGCGCGCCAAGCTATCGGAAACGGAGAAGCGGCTGAGTGAGAACCTGTTCCAGCGCGGCGTCGATGAACATGGCTTCGCACGGATCAGAAGCAGAGGCGACAGCGCACTCTTCGGTGGTCATTCGACGGGAGAGATGAAGCGGAAACTCGGGATCAAGGGCGGCGCACTTGCCGATCACCTTCCCACCATCACCATCAAAGCCAAGGACTTCGCCGCGGAGCTGACAAACTTCAACGTTGAGAAAGCGGATTTGCGGGGTGAAACACCAATTTCACAGGAACACATCAAGAATAATCAGGGCGTGCGGAAACTGCTGAAAGAACGGAACATCGTCCCGGAACTCCTTCCCGCCGCCGAGGACACTAAGAAGCTGAAGCGGCGTGCGACAAAACACGAGAAGAAACTGGCCGGAGATTCGCCTCGGTTTCTCTAGCGCTTGGCGAACTGCGGTGCTCTGCGCGCTCCCTTGAGACCCGGCTTCTTTCGCTCTTTGATACGGCTGTCACGGCGGAGGAACCCCGCATGTTTGAGTGTGGTGCGAAGTGCGGGGTCTCTGAGAACCAGCGTGCGGCTGATGCCGAGGCGGATGGCGTCGCTCTGGGCGACTTTGCCGCCTCCGAGAACAAAGACTTCCAGATCGACCTTCTTGGCGAGATCCGTCAGCACCAAGGGAGCCAGTGCATTTTCGCTGAGTGTTGAGAAAAAATACGCCTTCATCTCGCCTCCGTTCACCGTCACCTTGCCTTCGCCGTCATCGAACAGGCGGACGCGTGCGATGGCGCTCTTCCTCTTTCCGAGGCCGTAGAAGTAGGGGCGGGAGGGGCTCATATCAGGAAAGCGGGAATGGAACGGGCTTCTGGGCTTCGTGCTCGTGCTTCGCTCCGACGATCACGTGCAGGTTCTTGAGGACATGTTCGCGGGTGAGGTTCTTCGGCAACATCCCCTTCACCGCGTGGATCAGCGCCTTGGTGGGATCCTTCTCCATGACTTTCTTGAGCGTGGTGGAGCGCAGATGGCCCAAATACCCCGTGTGACGGAAGTACGTCTTCTGCTCGACCTTGTCGCCTGTCACTTTGATCTTCTCCGCATTGAGGACGATCACGTGATCACCGGAACGCCAGTGCGGGACGAACGCGGGGCGATGACGTCCGCGGAGAACAGTCGCAATGCGCGTGGAGAGACGGCCGAGGATCTGATCCTGCGCATCCACGACGTACCACGTGGGCTTGGCTGCCGGTTTTGGGAACGAAGTTTTCATGACGGGAATACGGGGTACGGGAATACGTGAAATCAGGACTTCTTGATGGTCTTCTTCGCAGGTTTCTCCTTGGATGCTTCGGCTGCAACAACCGAGGGCTCTGCTGCATCGATCAGAATGATGTCTGCAAGCGAGGCGCCGTCGCCGTGCCGTGCGCCGACCGGAACGATGCGCGTGAAGCCGGATGTGCGATTGGCGTAGCGCTGCTTCAAGACCTCCAACACCTTGCGGGAGGCGTTCTTGTCTGACAATAACGGCTGCATTCTGCGGATCGCGAGATCAATCCTCTCCTTCTTGCCGATCGTGATGATCTGATCGATGAGCCCGCGGATGACCTGCGCGCGCTTCTTCGTGGTACGGACACGCTCGTAGAGAATGATGGACGTCGCGAGATTCCGGAGGATGGAACGCGATTGATCAGCTTTTTTGCCGAGCCGTTTGGAATGATTGCGATGACGCATGGGGGCGGGATTCTAGTGGAACTTGATGGGAAGATCTACTGGTCGTCGGTGAGTGTGAGATTGCGGGTTGCGAGCGTCTGCTTCACTTCGTCCAACGCTTTCGTGCCGAAACCGCGGAAGTTGCTGAGTGTTGCGGGCGTGCACTTCACGAGTTGCTCGATGGACCCGACACCCGCATTGATGAGTGAATTCAGTGTGCGCGGAGAAAGATTCAGAATCTCGATCGGCGTGTAGCTCTCCTTCGTGGCCTGCTTGTCGGTCTCGGTGACGGCCTGGCTCACGCGCGTGAAGTCTGCCATGAATTCCTTCTCCACCGTTTCCTGATCGAGCGAGAAGAAATTGAAGTACTGACTGAGAAGCTGACTCGAGAAACGGAGCGCCTCGTCGGCTGTGAGCGAACCGTTCGTCACGACTTCGATCACGAGCTTCTCGAGGTTCGTCCGCTGTCCCACGCGGGCCGGCTCCACCTCGAAGCGGACGCGTTCGACGGGGCTGAACACCGTATCGATGTGCACGAGACCCGGCTCGTTGTGCTTCTTGTTGCGCTCGGATGCGGGCTGGTACCCGACTCCCTTCTCGATGGACACCTCCATCTTGATGGACGCACCCTTCTCCAGACGGACAATCGGAAGATCAGGATTCAGAATTTCGATATCAGAGCTCACCTTGATGTCGCCGGCGGTGAGGACCTTGGGGCCCTTGCCTTCCAGTGTCGCGATCTCCGGATCTTTGTGGTGCTTGCGGAGGCGAACCTGCTTCAGGTTCAGCGCAATGTCCAGCACGGACTCACGAACACCCTTGAGCGTGGTGTACTCATGATGCGCACCCGCCACTTTGACGGAACTGATGGCGGCACCGGGAAGACTGGAGAGAAGAACGCGCCGAAGCCCGTTCCCAAGCGTCATGCCATACCCCGGAGGCAGCGGACCGACGGAGAAGACGACGTGACTGGAATCCCCCTTCTTCACATGAGCCTGCGAAACCTTCGGGAGACCGATCTCTTCCTGAATGATATGCATAGAGCAGGGGAGGAAACGAAAAGATGGAAAAATTAACGTGAGTAGAAACCGATGACCTTGCGCATGTCGACGCCCTTCTCGAAGTGCTTCTCCTCAACCGGCAATGCGCGAACCTCAAAACTGAGGGCTACCGGATCGGCAACGATCCAGTCGGGAGGCGTGTACTTCTCGTGAGCGGTCAGAATGGGAGCGAACACGGGCGAGGACTTGCGCTGCACACGGACTTTCACCTTCTGGCCTGCTTTCACACGGAAGGAGGGGATCGTGACCCGGACGCCGTCGACGGTGAAGAGACCATGGGAGACGAACTGCCGTGACTGAAGTCTGGTGGTGGCGAATCCGGCGCGGTACACCGTGCTATCCAGCCTACGCTCCAGCATGCCGTGCATCATGGCGTCCGTATTTCCGATCGTACGGCTTGCTTCAGCGTAAATGGCACGCAGCTGCTTATCGGTAATGCCGTACATGTAGCAGGCTTTCTGCTTCTCCAGCAGCTGCTTTCCGAATTCGGAGAGCTTGACCTTCCCAGTGCGACTTGCCGCCTGCATTCCCGGCGGGTAGGGCTTCTTCTGCAGTATCCGATCATACTTGTCGGAACCGTAGATGTTGAATCCCTGTCGTCGTACGCGCCGTGCTTTCGGACCTGTATACCTCATAGAAAGTGGAAAGACAGTAGATAAGAGAATGCAATGGATTACACGCGCCGCGCCTTCGGTGCGCGACAGCCTCCGTGCGCAATGGGCGTCCTGTCGACGATGGCATCGAAGGTGATGCCGGCAACCTGCAGTCCGCGGATGGCCTGCTCACGACCCGGACCGATACCCTTCACCTCGATTTCGAGAGACTGGATTCCGAAGGGCGAAACAATGGTCATGGCTTTCTCAGCGGCGACTTTGGCTGCGTAGGGTGTGGACTTCCTCGCCCCCTTGAATCCGGCGGAGCCGCTGCTGGCCCATCCGAGCACTTTCCCGTCCATGTCGGTGATCGTCACGATCGTATTGTTCTCGCCGGCCGCGATACAGGCGCGCGCCTTCAGGACACTGCGCTTGGAACGACGCACTTTCTTCTTGGCGACTGCATCCGCCGCCGGAGCACCTGCGGGAGCTGCAGCTTCAGAAGCTGCAGCGGGGGCCTTCGTTGTCGGTTGATCAGCCATAGGGATGGGTAGGATTACGTCTTGGTGAGAGTGACACGACCGGAGAGACCCGTCTTCCTCTTGCCTCTGCGTGTGCGTGCATTGCGTCGTGATGTCTGTCCGCGGACGGGGAGCTTCTTCTTATGACGACTGCCGCGCCATGTTCCGATGTCCTGCAAACGCTTGATATCGAGAGATACTTTGCGCGTCAGGTCACCTTCGGTCGCGATCTTCTCGACAAGTGAGCGAAGCAAACCTTCTTGCGTCTCCGTCAGCTTCTCCGCCTTCGTATCCATATTGATCTTCGCCTCACGCAGGAGTCTCTGGGACAGCGGACGCCCGATACCCTTGATCGCAGTCAATGCGATCTCGATTCTCTTGTTGCCGGGGAGGACGATGCCAGCGATACGAACCATGAGGAGGAGAAATTGAAAATGGTAAATTGAAAATTGAAAATACCTCTAGCCTTGACGCTGCTTATGACGCGGATTCTTGCAGACGACACGACGGACGCGCCTGCGAACGATGACGCGACAATCTTTGCACCGGGGACGAATGGATGGGCGGACTTTCATGAGATTACGCTGCGGGCGTTGGAGGAGATACGGAGGAAGGAGTGGAAATCGGTGCGGATGATCCCGGTGCCAAGCGGTCTTCTCCGGCGCGGAAGCGGTAGACGATGCGCCCCTTCTTGAGATCGTAGGGAGTCATTTCCAGTCGCACGCGGTCACCGGGGAGAATGCGGACTTTATGGACGCGCATCCGTCCAGCCAAATGACACAGAAGCTCATGATCCTTGGCTTCATCGGACGTGATACGAACGCGGAACGTCGTGTTGGGATAACACTCCTCCACGACGCCGACGAGTTCAATGACATCCTTGGACATTACGAGCAATCGGGTGACAAAAGCCGAGGGATGCTACAGACAGAACGGAGTGTCGACAAGCCGCAAACCTGATTACACCCCCTCCGAAAGGCACAATTGTGTTGAAATATTTACAAAATGTTGTCTTTCAATATTCAAGCTATACTCTCAACACGATCTGCCAGAATAAGCACTGAATGTTCGTAGTGACAAGCCAAACTACCGTCACGCGTCACGACAGTCCAGCCGTCATCGGCCGTACGTACTTCGGTGGAACCGAGGACTGCAATCGGCTCGATGGCAATCATCGTCCCCAAAGGCAGTAACGGCCCAGTGCCCGCCTTCCCTACATTCGGAACATCCGGAAACTGGTGCAGTGTGTCACCCAGTCCATGACCCGTCAGGACAGGCACCGCTTTGCATCCGCCTTTCTTCAAACGCTGTTCGATGAATGCGGAGATATCCCCCACCCGAACACCTGAACGAACAACATCGCGGATCACCGCTTCCAGTGTTTCTTCCACCTGTTCCATGAAGCGGCGTATGGCGGGCTTCACGTTCCCGACGGCAGCTGTGGTACAGGCATCGGTGTAAAGTCCGTCGAAGATTACGCCGCCATCTAATGACACAATGTCCCCATCGAGCAGCACCCGATCCGACGGGATGCCATGAACGACCTCATCGTTCACGGACGTGCAGAGCGTTCCCGGAAACCCCTGATATCCCTTGAATGCCGGTAATCCGCCGCGATCCCTGATGAATGTCTCCGCCGCTCGATCAAGATCGAGCGTGGTCAATCCGGGACGCACCAAGCCTGCAACATGCTTGAGACAATCGCGCAGAATGGCGCCGCCCGTCCGCAGAGACTGCCTCTGTTCCTCTGAGAAGATCTGGCATTGGCGGTCGTAAGGCAAGGTGTTAGGGATGAGATGATAGGTGATAGGTTAAGGAAGCTTTAATCAAATTATCCCTAAAACCTAACACCTATAACCTAGCACCTTCGGTTAGAACACGCCTATCACTTTCTTCAGCTCCCCGTAAATCTCCGCAACACTCCGATCCGCATCGATCTCCTTGAGTTTCCCCTGCATCCGATACACCTCGATCACGGGGCGCGTCTTCGTGAGGAACGTCTCCATCCGCCGCGTGATGATCTCGATGTTGGCATCATCCGCACGACCTTCCGCCTTCGCTCTGCCGAGAATGCGCTTCACGGCCTCCTCTTTCGACAATGTAAATTCGATGCACCGGAACTCCCGCTTGGCATCGTTCATGATTTGATTGAAATCCTTCATCTGCTCCGAGTCCCGTGGAATGCCGTCGAAGAGGATCTTGGTTGTGGACGGGCGCTTTGCAATCGCCTCTTTCACCACCTGCATGATGATCTCGTGCGGCACGAGATTCCCGGCATGCATGAAGCTCTTCACCTTCTCCGCGAGCGGCGAGTCAGTGGCTGCAATCTTCCGCAGCTCACCGCCCGCTTCGAAGATGTCATAGCCGAACTCGGCCGCGAGACGCTTGGCTTGCGTGCCTTTGCCGGAGCCCTGAATGCCGAAAAAGACGAGATCCATGAAGAATAGAAGGAAAGTACAGAGGTACGGTAGGTAAGGAAGGTGAGGTTTGCAACTGTTCGTTGTTTGCCATACCCGAAATCCCATAAATCCCCGCAACCGGGACGCCGCGCTTCTCTCTTTTGCCGCAGCCGGGACGCCGCGTCCCGGATCACCAGACATCGAGCGGATCCACCATATCCGGAAAATGGAGGGAGCTCCATGGCCACTCATGAATTTCCTTGGCGCATCCATGCTTCACGCCATTTCCGAGAACGTAGCCGATAGCTGCCGACCGTTGTCGATGATCACGGATGATTTCATCGTGGAATCCGGCCTGCCAATGCCATGATTGTGATGTATCGGGGAACATGGTTCTAATATCTTTCGTGGCGTTGGATTTAAATGACTACATGAACCTGCTGAGACCTTTGGAACCGGGACTCATGATGAGATGCATATGATTCGGGAGAATACAGAAGGCATGAAGACCGGCACGATGGATCGTTTTCGTGAGCATCAGATTCTCCAGGATAAGCTCTGGAATACCAGAGAAAGTACACCAAGGAACTCCATCTGTCGTTCTGCTTGTTACATGGAACAAGCCGAATCTCTGACGATAGTGAATTTGTGGCATAGGTGTACATCCTACCACCGGGACGCGGCGTCCCGGCTGCGGGAAAACAATAAATACCTCCTACACAAGTTTCTCATAATCATGCACCAAGATCTGCGCATTCACCTGCCGGATCAGCTCCATGACCATACAGATGATGAGAAATCCTGAGTCCGAAAGGATGAGCCAAGGGCGAAAATAGTGGACAAATTTCGTTAAAGTTTGCATAATATGCATATGCAAGAAACCAGTGAAACACATGCAACCATCCCTGAGTATTCCTTCGATGACGGGCTCGTTGAAACTTTCCGACGCATTCATATTTTCCTACAAGAACAAGATATTGTAATTGTGGTGATCTCCGGATTTGATAATCAGAATGATTCGAGCATTGGAAAATCATCATTTCGCAACCATCTGATCCAGCTTTTTAATCATCTCCACATTCCATCCGCTCAGGCTGACTCCCTGGATTGTTTTAATGCGAATGCAGCGGAAGTATTTGCGAAAGAGCGACAACAATCAGACAGCAAGAAAGGGGTAATTATTCTGGGGGCAGAATTAATTATTGGCACGAGAGAAGCTATGGATAGGAAAATTTCAAAGAAACTTCGTCCGCTACGGATCCCATTCCCAAAAATGGATATTGGTATTCTCATGAGACGACCTGATCAAGCGAAGAAAGTGACGAAAGATCAGCCGGCTGATATGATTATTATCAACGAAAAAGCTGTTCGCTCGGAAAATCGCGCTGATGCGGATCGCGCAGGTACTGTCTCGGAAAAAGTACTTGAAGAAATCGGAAAGCTCTTTCAGGCGACACAATGAAATCTATGGCTCAAACAAAAGTGCAACAATCGGCAATCCAGCCGACATATTTTCACTCTTACACCTACACCAACTTCTCGTAATCATGCACCAAGAGCTGCGCATTCACCTGCCGGATCAGCTCCATGACAACGCCGACGATGATGATGAGTCCTGAGCCGGAGACGATGAGCTCCTGCGAGGTGAGAGTCGAGAACATCGTGAAGATCAGCGGGATAATGGCGACGATGCCGAGGAAGATTCCGCCCCAGAGGTTGAGCCGGAGGCTGACGCGGGAGAGGACCTCTGCCGTCTGACGACCCGGACGCACACCCGGAATGAACCCTCCGCGCTTCTGGATGTTCTCGGCCAGATCATCGGGCTTGAACGTCACCGAGACGTAGAAGTACGTGAACGCGAGGACAAGGAGGAAGTAGATCACAACGTAGAGCGCCGACGGCGTCTGCGAGTTCAGGTAGGTGTTGATGAAACTGGTCACACCCGCGAACCTTGTTGAAGTCTGCAGGAACTGAGCGATGATCCCCGGGAACGTGATGAGCGAAATGGCGAAGATGATGGGCACCATGCCCGCCTGATTCAAGCGGATCGGAATCCCCCCTTTCACGCCGCGACCCGCACCCTGATTGGCGTAGGTGATGGGAATGGCCCGGTGCGCGTCGGTGAAGAGGACGATGGCGAAGAGCATCGCAAGCGAGATGATCAGGAACAGGTAGAACGCGGTCATCTTGTCGCCGCCGGAGACCAAGAGCGCGGACATCGTCCGCGGCATGGCCGCCACGATGCCGGTGAAGATGATGAGCGAAATGCCGTTGCCGATGCCCATCTCCGTGATCAACTCACCGATCCACATGACGAAGATGCATCCGACGGAGACGAAGAGCATGGGCACGAGGACTCCGGGGAACGTCGTGGTGACGATCTGTCCCGCTCCGCCGCGGCTTAGGAGCAAGATGAACCCGTAGCTCTGGAGGAACGCGAGCACCATGCCGAGCCACCGCGTGTACGTGTTGATCTTCTGCTGTCCCTGCACGCCTTCCTTCCCGAGAGATTCCAGACTCGGAACGATCACCTGCAGCAGCTGGAGGATGATGGAGGCATTGATGTACGGCGACAGTCCCAGCATCGCAATGGAGAAGTTCTCGATGGACCCGCCGGTAAGCGCTGCGAAGATGCCCAATGCACCTGCACCGCCGCGATCCTGAAGGAATGACTCCAGCAGTGTGCGATCTGCTCCGGGAATGGTGATGTGGGCGACCACGCGATACACGACGAGGAGGAAGATCGTGAAGAGGATCCTCTTGCGGAGATCGGGAGAGTGCCAAAGTTGTTTTAGGTAGAGGAGCATCGGGAGAAGGGTAGATGAAGATAAACGGGTGATAAATGGCTAAATTGTTAAATTGCTAAATGGTTTGGATGGTACTGGACAAACCTTGCGCTCCGCTTGCGAACAATTTAGCCATTTAGCCATTTAACAATTGGATACTTTGGTAATGACAACCGAACCTCCTGCTTTTGCGATAGCTGCTTTGGCGGATTTGGATGCGGCATTCACGGTCAGTGCAAACTTCTTCGTCACAGCGCCGCGACCAAGCAGCTTGACTGCACGCTTGCCGCTTAAGAGTCGCAGCTTCGCGAGTCCGGCGACATCGTATGCGCCTGCGGGAACTTTGGCTTCCAGCAGATCCAGATTGATCACCTCGTAGATCACTTTGCGCGGGGTGGTGAATCCGCCGAGCTTCGGCTGACGGCGGAGCAGCGGGGTCTGTCCTCCTTCGAACCCGAGGCGACGGCCTTTGCCGGTGCGTGACTGCTGACCCTTGGTACCGCGGCCGGCTGTGGTGCCGGAACCGGAGGCGTTGCCGCGCGCGACGCGCTTGCTCTTCTTCTTGGAACCGACATTGGGCTTGTACGTATGCAACATAGAGTGCGGGGAAAACCGGCTGAACCTGTCCGAAGGAATCTCCGGAGGCTAGCGGATCAGGAGAGTACAGACAGGGGGCGGGGTTGGGCAAGGGGAACGAGATCGGGGATGGGCGATCGGAGATCGGAATATCGGGGATCAGGAAAGCCAAAAGGCACTGAAAGTTTGCAGGTTTCAGGTTTGCAGGTTTCAAGAGGAAAAGTGGTCAACCTGATACCTGAAACTTGTCATACGGAATTATCCTGATTTGAATCTTTATCTCCGTAGCGGCGATTCGAAAATCGCCGCCGCTGCGGTTTTCGCCCTTCGAATTCCTCAGGGCGACCTGAGCTTGTCGAAGGTCGAACCGCAGCTACGGTGACATTCAGGTTAATCTCGTATAATCTAAACTGCTTATCGTTCCTTTTTACAGCCGACGCACAACCCTCCACAGCATGCGACCGATCTTCCAGACAATACCGAGAACGATGAGCCAGAACACCACTTTGATCACCAGCACCGGAATCGTGAAGACGAAGGCGATGAGGAAATCGGCGAAGCCGGCAAGACTCTTGAGGAGATCCTGCGCCTCCTGCTTGACGACCGTCCACGGACGCCAGATAAACCCCGTCACTTCGACTTTTTCCTCCGCCGTCAGCTCGACTGTGATCGTGGACATCTCGATCTGCCGCGAGAGGTAGTTCATCTGTCCCTGCGACTGCTCGATGCGACCGCGAACGCTCGCCAGTTGAGATGCGACCTTGAGAACATCATCGATCTTCACCGCGTTCTTCATGATGGCGACATACTGTGTCTCCTCCGCCCGCAGGTTCTTCAGCTGCGCTTCCAGATCGACAAACTGTGCTGTTACGTCGGACGACGTCGTCACTTCGTGCAGCACTTTGATGGCAAGCAACTTGATGGCTTCGCGCGCTTCGTCGAATGAAACGGACGGCACACGAATGGTGATGGACCCGTTTCGCACACCCTCGCGCACTTCGTAGACATTGGATTGGTCGACGAATCCCTCCTTCTCCTGCGCAATTGTCGCAATCGCACTGACGGCTGCAGCGGCATCTTTGACGTACAACGAGAGCGAGCCGTTGCGGATCACTTTGCGATTATCCGGCGCGCCCGTCGTCGGCTCGGACGGTGGCGCAGACGGCAGCTGTGTCCTTTGCATCTTGGCCGTGTCTGTAACCGCATATGCACCATCACGACCCGCGATCTCATTTCCGGCATACCGATCCATCTCCGCGTACCCGTATCCCGCTTGTCCCGAAACGCCCGTGACACTCGACTCACTGAGCGTCCGCATCGGGACGATCTCCAACAGCTTCAGGACGGACATGACGAGCGCAACTGCGACGATGACACTGATCAGGATGAGGACGCTGCGAACGGGTCGTCCACGGAATGACCCGACAATCCGATCGACGAATGATGAGAGTGACGAAGAGGAGGAGGGTGATTGGGGCATGACGGAAGCGTAGCACTAAGCCTCATTCTCACGCTTGTATTCAGTTGATTTTATTGAAGGCAATGCTCTGGATGGTTGTAGGGCGGGGATCGAAGAAACGATCGTTGCTCGTTTGCGCAAACATGATCGTTGCTTGATAGCACGAAACGAGTAACAAGCGAACGAGCCGACGAGCAACGACCCCTACATCAAACCACTGCAATAAACGCTATCTCCACCTTCGCCCCTTTCGGCAGTGCTGCCACTTGGATGGTGACTCGAGCAGGCGGAACCATTCCCTTGAAGAACTCCGCATACACTTCATTCATCCCGGCAAAATCGTTCAAGTCGGCCAAGTACACCGTCGCATTCACGATCTTTTCAAATGACGATCCGGCCGCTTTCAATACCGCTTCCTGATTCCTAAGTACTTGCATCGTCTGCTCCCTGATCCCACCCTCAACCATCGTGCCGTCCGGCTTCAGCGGAATCTGCCCGGCACAGAAGATGAAGCCGTTCGCCTTGATGGCTTGGGAGTAGGGACCGAGAGCGGGAGGAGCGGCGGGGGTGGAGATTTGTTGCATAAGGTAATAGGTGAAAGGGACTAGGTTATAGGCAGAAACAAGAAGATAGATTGGGTTGATGATGCAAACCTATAACCCAACACCTACAACCTATCACCTACTTCTTCCCCTCATCAAACATCGCCCTGATCTTCTTTCCGATCACCTCGATGGAGTGCTTCTGCTCGGCCTTGCGCATCTTCTCCAGATTCTTGAGTTTCCCCTTCTCCGCCTCTTTCATCCACTGACGCGCGAAGGTGCCGTTCTCCACTTCTTTGAGAATCTTCTTCATCTCCTTCTTCGCCGCAGCGTTGATGATCCGCTTGCCACGGGTCCGGCCGCCGTACTCTGCCGTATTGGATACCACGTGCCACATGTGCCCGATGCCGCCCTCGTAGACCAAATCAACGATTAACTTCATCTCGTGCAGACATTCGAAGTACGCCAGCTCCGGCGGGTAGCCCGCTTCCGTCAGCACTTCAAACCCCGTTTTAATCAATTCGGCCAATCCTCCACACAGCACCGCTTGTTCTCCGAAGAGATCCTCGTACGTCTCCTGCGCGAATGTGCACTGTAATACTCCGGCCTTCGTGAATCTCATGGCTTTCGCCATTGCGAGTGCGATTGCTTTCGCATCCTTCGCCTTGGATTCCTGATGGATGGCGATCAGGGCAGGAACGCCGAATCCCTGCTTGTAGCACTTGTACTCCTCCGTCCCCGGACACTTGGGCGCCACCATGATCACGCCGACGTCCATGGGTGGTTTGATGCGCTTGAAGACGATGTTGAATCCGTGCGAGAAGCTGAGGATCTTCCCCGCCTTCATCTGCTTTCTTATTTCGGAAGCATAGACCGTCTTCTGGTGCTCGTCGGGGATCAGAATGTGGACGATGTCGCCTTTCGCTGCAGCTTCACTGATGGATGCGACCTTGAGGCCGTCCTGCTTCACGAGCTTCCACGAGGGGCCCTTGGGACGTACGCCGACGATCACATTCAATCCGGATTCATGCATCATCCGCGCCTGTGCCCTGCCCTGCGCACCGTAGCCGATGACTGCGACTACCTTGCCCTTGAGAATATTCACATTGGCGTCTTTGTCGTAGAGTAGCTTCATAGAAAAAGGGGGAGAGCAGATCTGCAAAATCTGCGATGGAACGCGGAGATTCTAGAACGCAAATACACAGCGGTCTACTTTGAGTCTTCTCCGATACGAGATGAGCATGAATCGTACACCCTGTTCCGACGCAAGATGAGCATGAACGTTTTACAGTACGAGATGAGCATGAAGTGACAATCGCACTTTGTGATGAGCGTGGGATTTT